>PMJT01000071.1 GCA_003158495.1 Chloroflexota bacterium
AGCAACGCCCGCAAGAGAGAGGTCTTGCCCGATCCGTTCGGCCCCAGGACCGCGAGGAATTCACCGGGCGGCACCGTCATCGACAGCTCGGACCAGACGACGCGATCGCCGTACGCGAGCGTGGCCCGGTCGAAGCACATCGCCGGCTCCTGGTCGGCAGCGTGGCCCGCATGGGCCGCGTGGGCCGGGTGGGCCGCCGCCGGGGCAGCCGTGGCCGCGGAGCCAACCGCCACGCCCAGGTCCCGCGAATGGCCGTCGCCGCTCATTTGGCCCCTCCGATTGCAGATTCCAGTGCATTCAGCTGCGCGAGTTGCCAATCCACGTAGTCGACTCCGGCCGGCATCGTTTCCGACACGCCCACGACACCGATGCCCGACTGCCCGGCCAGTGACTTGATCGTCTCCGTCACCGGCGACGTGGCCTGGCTGTTGTAGACCAGCACCTTGACCTGGTGGCCGGTGAGCAGATCCTGCTGCGCGGCCACGTCCGAGGGCGCCGGGTCCGTGCCGTTCTCGATCGACCTGGCAAAGCCCGGCGGCGTCAGCACCGGGAAGCCGAGAGCGGCGAGCAGGTACGCCGCTACCGGCTCCGTGTAGGCGACCGGGGTGGCCGGGTAGCGCGACTTGATCTCGGCGATCTTCGCCGTCAGCGGGGCGAACGAGTCCAGGTAGGTGGCCAGGTTCGCTTCGATAGTCGCCATCGAACCCGGGCGGAGCGCCTCGAGGGCGTCGGCAACGGCGCGGGCTACCTTCGGCATCGTCCCCGGCTCGTACCAGAGGTGCGGGTTGACGCCGTCTCCGAGCCCGAGCAGCTGCTGAGCGTCCACGATCTTGCGATCCGACCGCGGCGACGAGCCGATGAGGTGCTCGAGGAAAGTGTCGTAGCCGAGCCCGTTCTCGACGACGAGCGTCGCGTCGGCGACCTGCTGGGCATTCTGCGGGCTGGTCTCGTAAGTGTGCGGGTCGACATTGGGGTCGCTCAGGATGCTCGTGACGGACACGAGATCGCCGCCGACCCTGGACACGAGGTCGCCGTAGAAGTTCTCGCCGGCGACGGCAACGACCCTGCCGTCGACCGGCGATGCACCGGCGGCGGCGCAGCCGGCCAGTCCCGGCGCGGCGAGCAACGACAGCCCGAGGGCCAGCCAGGCAGCGCGGCCGCGGTTCCGGGGCGCGCTCAATGGACGGTCTCCTCGCCCGTGGCGGCGGTGGCGCCACCGGCGGCGGCAGTGGCGGCCGTTGCGCACGCTGGGCATAGCCCGAACAGCTCCAGGCGGTGGGCCTCGATCTGATAGCCGTGGCGCCGCCCGATCTCGTCGACCAGCCGGGCCAGTTCGCCGTCGGCGACGTCCTCGCTGTGCCCGCAACTCGAGCAGACCAGGTGGTGGTGGTGTTCGTCCGGATCGCACACGACATAGGCGTGCGAGCCGCTCGGGAGATCCAGTCGCTCCACGACGCGCAGGTCGGTCAGCAGATCCAGGGCGCGGAACACCGTCGCCCGGCCGATGTTCACCCGCTCGAGGCGGCCGCGTTCAAGCAGGTCGGCGGCGGTGAAATGGCCTCCGGTGGCCGCAACGAGCTGGGCTACCAGGCGCCTGTTTGGCGTTGCCTGATAACCTGCCCGTTCGAGCGCCTGGATGATTCGTCCGGTCTGGTTCACTTGATACTCAGTCTCAGGTGTGGGGACCGGATGATACCAAGTCTCATCAGACCGTGTCCAGTGGCAGTCGAGTAACATAGGCGGACGCCACGGCCGGTGCGCCTCTGCGCGTCGACGGGCAACCGAGGCCCGCGCCGGCGAGATACGAAAGCAGGATCGAATGGCAGACACAACTATGGCTGGCACGGCGAGCCGACCGTCGCTGTGGCGCCGCATCAGGAGCATCCATCCCGGCCTGGTGTTGGCGACCCTTGACCTGATCGGTCTTGGTATTGCCTCGTACTTGTCTTTCGAGGAACTCCAGAACCATCCCTTGGTCTGTGCCACGGGCGGGATCTTCGACTGCAATGCCGTCGCACAGAGTTCCTACTCGCGCCCGTTCTTCAACATCCCGGTCGCCGTCTACGGGGTGTTCCTGTCTCTGACGCTGTTCGTCCTGGCCATCGCCTGGTGGCGCACCGGCAACTACAGGCTTCTGCTCTTGCACTACGGTCTTTCGCTCGTGGGGGTCATCTTCGAGGGCTGGTTCCAGTTCGCGCAGGTCGTCCTGATCAAGAAGGTCTGCATCTGGTGCGAGTCCTACGGGATCTCTCTGATTCTCAGGTTTGTCGTGGCCTTGTGGGTCTACCTTCGGACGCCCAATCCGGATGCGGCCCTCTCCGAAGAGCTCGCTGAATAGATAACCGCCAACCAATCAACACACGAGGGTCAAACGCGATGACATCCAATCGTCCGAGTGGGCGTCCTTCCAGCGGCGGCGTGCCGCCGACGAGCCGACGCTCTGCCAGGCAGCAGCGCCTGGCGGCGCGGGAGGCGAACAGGACTCTCGCTCGGGCAGGTACGCGCAACTCCGGCGGCTCAAGTGGGCCCCTGATGATGTACACGATCATCGCGGTGGCCATCGCGGCGGTCGTGATCGCCGGCGCGTTCATCATCACCAACCAGTCCAAGGCCACGGTGCCGCTTGCCCCCCCGAACGCCCCGGTGGGCAGCGCCCTGACGCCGGCGTCGATCCCCGTGAACGGCTTCACCCTCGGTAATGCCAGCGCCAAGCACACGATCGACATCTACGAGGACTTCCAGTGCCCGTACTGCCGCGACTTCACCGTGGACACGGAGCCCCAGATCATCGCCAATTACGTAGCGTCCGGGAAGGCCAAGCTCGTCTGGCATGACCTCGTGATCATCGACTCGAAGACGGGCGGGACGGAATCTCTCGATGCCGCCAATGCCGCTCGCTGCGCCGAAGACCAGGGCATGTTCTGGCCGTATCACGACTGGCTCTACGCGAACCAGTACTCGGAAGGCTCCGGCGCGTTCACCAAGGACCGCCTCAAGACGGTCGGCAAGCTGGTCGGCATCACGGATCTGACCAAGTTCAACTCGTGTGTAGACGGCGGCACGCACAACAGCGAAGTCAGCGCAGCATCTTCGGCTTCGCTTGCGGCCGGCTACAACAGCACGCCCACGGTGGTTGTCGACGGGACTGCTACCTCTGGCTTCGACTACGCGACTGTCTCCGCGGCCCTCGACAAGGTCCTCGGCGTCACGCCGAGCCCGTCGGTCGGGGCGTCATCCTCTGCGTCCTCCTCGCCATCGGTCTCGCCGACTCCGACCGCAACTCCGTCCTGATAGGGACGACGTCTGCGGGACCTCGCAACTGAAACAGCGCGAAGCGCGTATACAGAACGCGTCGCCGGCGCCCGCAAGGGCGCCGGATGGCGTTACGGGGCCGGGCCCCGGCCGCAGTGCGAATCCCGATAAGTCGTGCCGTACAAGGAAGAACCGATGGCCAAGAATGGAAGCGGTCGCTCCGCAGGTAGCGCTCCCGCGCCAAAGGACCGCCGATCGAACAAGGCGGGAGGTTCGGCCGGACGCGACTCCAGCCGGGCACTCGCACGTGCGAGCACGCACGGTGCAGGCGGCAACGGCGCGGCCTCGCTTCTGCTGTGGACGGGCCTCTTCGTCGTCATCGCCGTCGTTGTGGTTGCCACGGTGCTCATCGTCTCAGGCGGCAAGAACTCAACCGCCACCGGCGACGTAACCGCCCCCACGGTCGTGACGCCAGCCAACATCCCGGTAACCGGCCGGACTCTCGGCAATCCCAACGCGGCCATATCGGTGGATATGTACGGCGACTTCCGCTGCGTAGCGTGCTTCGGCTTCACGACCGGCGGGACCGAGCAAGACCTGGTGCAGAACTACATCGCCGGCGGCAAGGTCAAGCTGGTCTGGCACGACTACCTCTCGATCGACAAGATCCAGGGCAATACGGCCTCGCGCGACGCCGCGAACGCCGCGTGGTGCGCCGCGGACCAGGGCAAGTTCTGGGTCATGCACGATTGGCTCTACGCCAACGATGGGTCGGGCTCGGAGGTTGCGTCGGTGTTCACCGCGGCCCGGATCTCGCAAATCGCCAAGGCCGCCGGATTGGACATGTCGACGTTCCAGGCCTGCGCGGACGGCGGCTCGCACCTCGCGGACATCGCCGCCGAAGATGCGGCGACGCCGGCAGGCGTGACCGGCACGCCTGCGATCCTGGTCAACGGCAAGATTGTTGGCAGCCAGGGTTACGTCCCGACATACGACCAGATCAAGGCCGCGATAGACGCGATCGGCTGAATTCCCTCGGGACGGCCGGGNNGAGCTCCATTCGGCCAGCCAGCGGTTCGCCTCGCGCAGCGTGCGACCCTGGCCCAGGCGTTCGCGGACGTACTGGATGAAGGCGCAGTAGAGCGTTCGCGGCGTCGCCTTCGCAACCATGGCCTCCGCCCCGGGCACGAAGTCGATCGGGACTTTGATCCGGGCGAAGAACGCACCGACTTCGGCCGCGAGGGGGTCCGTGGACTGGCTGTGGCCGCTCCAGCGCAGGATCGGGGCGTGAGAGCTGAAATCGGCCAGGACCGTGGTGTCGTCGGTCATCTGGGCCCGCATCGTACCGCCGAAGCTCAGGAACTCGTTCTTGACGCCGAGCCGGTCGGTCAGCGTGATCCGGCCCCAGGCGAAGTCCGCGACGACCGGGAACCGTTCCTCGCGGTCAAGTGAGGCCGCCCGGCCGCGGTCGCTATCCGTGATCCAGTAGCCGATCGTCTCGGGGTCGAAATGGCGCAGGGTCGCTTGAGGCCGAAGCGCCGCGAGCAGGTGGCTCGTGTCGTCGGGCGCGGAGTGGTCCGGCTCGACCAGCTCGAAGCCGAGGTTTGCCAGGATGCGGCCGACTCCATCGAGCCAGCGGCTGTCGTCGGGGACCGTGGGTCGTGTCTCGTTCGTCATTGCGACGACCACCATAGCGGACCGCGGCTCGCCACGCCACGGTCCGGACGACACTGCCATCGCCCGACGCCCCCCAGCCCGACCGGCGAAGGCCGTGGTCGCGGCGCCGCGAGCGCAGGCACGAATCAGACGCCGCCGGCGCCTGAACCGGCGCGGTCTCCCCTCGCTGCGGCCCCCTGTGTTCGCCCGGCCCAGCCGAGCCGGACCAGGGCTATGACTCCGCCGGCCGAACTGACGACGAGGGTCAGGACGTGGGTCAGCAGCGCCAGGGCCAGGCCGCTCGAGGCCGGCAGCCCGAAGGCAACGGCAATTGTCTGGCCCGCATATTCGAACGTGCCGAGGTAGCCCGGTCCCGACGGTATGGCCGTGGCGAGGTTCGTTCCGGCGGCGAGCAGTGCGCCTTCCCCTACGGTCAGCTGAATGCCGAGGGCCTGGCCAACGGCCAGCACCGCGACCACGGTGCAGCTCCATGCCGCGACGCTCAGGATCGCCGCCCAGGCGACGGTGCGCGGCAGGGCGGCCACGCGAAGCCCGTCGCGGAGGCGCAGCGCTATGCCCTTGATCCGCGGCCATCGCTCCAGGAACGCGGCCAGGCGCTGCGCGCCCGGGAGCCGGTGAGCTGCCAGGGCGAGCGCAAGCGCCACGACGAGGAGCCCGGCCAGCGCCACTCCCACCAGGATCGCGCTCACGACCACGCCGCGGACGTTGAGGATGAGGATTGCCGCCGCGCCGATCCCGACAAGCACGATCGTGTCAACGACTCGCTCCACGATCACCGTACCGAGCGTGGCGCTCCGGCTGATCCCCTCGCGGTCGCCCAGGTAGTGGCTCCGGACGAGCTCTCCGAGTCTGGCCGGCAGCACGTTGTTGGCGAGGTAGCCGACGAGCATGTACCCGGACAGGCGTCGCAACGGCACGGGCTTGATCGGCTCGATCAGACGCTGCCAGCGGATCGCCCGGAAGAACAGGTCGGCGGTCACGCCGGCGACCCCGAGGGCCAGCCACTGCAGGCGGGCGCTGCCCATAAGATCCGCGGTCTTGCCCAGGTCCACGCCGCGAAGGGCGAGGTACACGCAGACGACGGAAATGAGGATGCCGATGCCGCTTCGCAGGAAGTTGGTAGTCAGTGCCCTCACCGGGCCGAGGGCCTTCGGCCGACGAGCTTGCGCNNTGCGCGACTTGCGGAGCCGCATTCGGTGGAGGACGAAGCGCGTCACGACTTTGAGCGTCGAGAGGCCGTAGACAACGCTTCGGCGGAAGTTGACAGAGCTAGCTTCCTCGAAATACCGAGTCGGGACGGCGATTTCACCGATCCTCATGTGGCCCGCCACGGCCTGCGCGACCAATTCCTGGTCGAACACGAAGTCGTCGCTGTTCAGGCTATATGGGATCGCCTCGAGCAGGGCCCGGCTGTAGGCTCGAAAGCCGGTGTGGTACTCGGAGAGGTGAAGGCCGAAGGCCAGGTTTTCGACCCCGGTCAGGAAGCGGTTGCTGACGTATTTCCAGCGCGGCATCCCGCCGGCCAGCGGATCGCCCAGAAAGCGGCTGCCGAGCATCAGGTCTTTCGTCCCGGCCAGGATCGGCTCGACCAGTTCGGGAATGCGCGTCGCGTCGTACTGGTAGTCCGGGTGGAGCATCACCACCGCGTCCGCCCCGGCCTCGAGCGCGGCGTCGTAGCAGGTCTTCTGGTTGCCGCCGTAGCCGAGGTTCTGGCGGTGGATGATTACGTCCAGGCCGAGCTGGCGGGCGACTGCGACCGTATCGTCCCCGGACACGTCGTCGACCAGGATTATTCGATCGACGATTTCCTGCGGGATGTCGCGGTAAGTCCGCTCCAGCGTCTTTGCGGCGTTGTATGCCGGCATGACGATGATGACGCGCTTTGGCGCGCCCTCGTTCGATGGTGGCGCCGTCCCGGTCGGGGCGGCCGGCGACTTCTGCTCTCGGTCTGGCACCGCGATAGCCTACCGTAAACGATCGGGCCGGTCCGCCATCGGGTGCTAGGATCGCGCGGTCCGAATCCGGTATTTCGCCCAGCAGCGGAGGCAGCTTGAGGGCTCTGGAGTGGGTGCGCGTCCGCGCCGCTCAGTTGCGCGACGATCCGGCGGCGGTCGCCTGGATGCTGCTCGTGGCCTTCGTATATGGCGGCGCCACGTTCGTCCGGAGCCAGGCTTCGAGCTGGGGGCCGGACCACATGATGATCCTGGCCACGGACCTGTGGGCCGGGCATTCCAATCTCAGTTCGCTGACGACGATCAACGACATCGTCACGATCGACGGCCGCCACTACCAGGCGATGAGCCTCCTGCCGACGATCCCATACCTGCCGCTCGTGCCGTTCCAGGTGTTGTGGCCGTTCTCCCGCTGGATCGTGTCTGGCGTCATCGGGATCGTTGCCGCCTGGTTGGCCCTGCCGCTGGCGCGTCGCTACGGACCAGGCGGCAGCGCCACGTGGTGGCTGGCCGCTCTCGGTGCCTTCGGGACGCTGCTATTCACGCTCACGATCGAGGGTGACTTCTACTACCTGGCCCACCTGGAAAGCACGCTGCTGATCTTCCTCGCCCTGATCGAATGGCACGACCGGCGTCGGCCGTTCGTCATCGGCCTGCTGATCGGGCTGTCTGCGCTCGCCCGCCCAACGCTGCTGCTGGCCGCAATCCCGCTCGGGCTGGTGCTGCTGTGGGATGCGAAGGAGTGCTTCGAGGACGACTTCGACGAATCCGAGCCCGGACCCGGCGAAGGCGAGTCGGAGGCGGACGAAGCCTGGACCGGAATCGTGCCGGACTGGGCGTGGGCGCTGTTGAAGCCGGCGGTGCTGCTTGTGCTGCCGCTGCTCGGCGCGGTCGCGGTCACGGGGTGGTGGGACTGGGTCCGGTTCGGTTCTCTCACGGAGACCGGCTACGGCCTCGCCTGGATCACCGGTCCGCTGCAGGTGCTCCGAGACCAGGGCCTCTTCTCGACGACACACGTCCCGACGAACGTTGCCCTGTTTCTCGGCGGCGGCTATTCAATCCGGGACAGCTTCCCGTGGCTCGTGCCGAGTGTCCAGGGACAGTCGATCCTGCTGACGATGCCCGCGCTCCTCATCGCCGTCGGCGCCGGGCTGCGCTACCGGCTCAACGCAGTCCTGTGGGGCGCAGTCGTCGTGACAGCGATCCCGGTCTTCCTTTACTACGGCGGCGGCGGCGCGAACACGTACGGCTACCGCTACGCGATGGACTTCGTGCCGTTCCTCTTCGCGCTGGTGGCAATTGCGCTCCGCGACCGCTTTGGCAACTTGGAACGGCTGCTGATCGCCCTCAGCGTCTTCTTCGTCTGCTACGGCTATCTCTGGCAGATTGCCAAGTAGATCGACCTGATCCGTGGTCCACGGGGCTCTCGTCTCTGTGTCGGGTTCATCAGGGGGTCGCGAGATGAAGAGGTGGGTCGTAACGGCGGCGGTGGTGCTGCTGGCCGTCGGCGGCGGTTTCGTGGCTGCGGCGCGGGCACGCGACCCGCGGCCCGCCCCTACAGTTCGCGACGCCGCAACAACACGATGCCCAGTGCCAGCGCCCCGACGACCCAGACGATGGACCAGGCCAGCCACGGCAGGCCGGGCGCGGTGCCGGAGAACGGGCTGAACCGGTAGATCGCGGCGTTGACGCCGGCAGCGCCTAGCGTCGAGTCGGGCGGAGAGAGGGCGCCGGCGGAACCGCGCCAGAGGACGTCGCTCGGCAGGACCAACCTGGCGAGGATGCCGGCCCAGCGCAGCAGATCGTTGTGGAAGGCCTCGCCCACGCCACCCATGACCCCGGCCATCCATGCCAGGCCGTAGCCGACCACCGCCACCGCGCCGCCGGCGACGGACGCGACCCTCGTGCTCAGCACGATCGCGAGCGTCAGCAGGATCAGCGACTCGCCGGCGAGGTAGAGCGGCGCCATCAGCGGATCGACCGGCGCGTAGCCGGTGGCCAGCACCACCGCGCCGAGCTCCAGGTAGCCGGCTACGAGGGCATAGACCACGAGCACGACCGCCAGGCCGAACCAGCGACCGAGCATCACCTCCGACCGGCGGATCGGCCGGGCGAGCATGGCAAGCAGGAGCCCGTTCTCGATGTCCGGGCCGATCGCAGGCGACCCGGCAAAGACGGCGGTCATAGCGAGGACGAAGCTGAACATGAAGGCCAGCATCACAGTCACTTGCGACACGCCGAGTATCTGCACCGCCCCCGTGATCGGCGAGGCCTCCGCGATGCGCCCGAAAGCCCACCACGTGAGCACCACGATCAGCGCCGTCAGGCCGACCAGGACCCACAACAGGCGTCGACGGAAAGCCTCGCGAAGCGTCAGGCGGGCGATGATCGCGATCGGCTCGAAGCTGCTCACGGCCGGCCCTTGCCAGCTGCGGCCTCGGCCCCGTCAGCAGCCCCGGGCTCGCCCCCGGCCTCGGTCACGGGCTCGGCCACGAGCTGGCCCCCGGCCTCGGCCACGGGCTCGGCCGTGTCGCCGACATCAGGCGGGGTCGCGAGAAGCGACATGAACCGTTCCTCCAGCGAATGGCGTGTCGGGACCACGGCATGGATGGCGGCGCCGCGCGCCACCAGTTCCGCGACCAGGTCCGGGACCTCCGCCTCGGCGATGCTGTCCACGTAGAGCCACTCCCCGTCGAGGCGGATCCGGCCATACCGAGCCGCCACTTCCCGCCCGATGCCGTCCGGACCGCCGACGCGAATGCCGACGCCACTCTCCCGAGTCAGCTCGGCCATGCTCAGTTCGGCCACGACGCGGCCCCGGTCCACGATCGCGACCCGGTCGCAGACGCGCTCCACTTCGGTCAAGAGGTGTGAGTTGAGGAAGACCGTCGTGCCCCGGTCGCGCAGCGCGCCGATGATGGCTCGAACGTCCTGTCGGCCGACGGGATCGAGGGCCGAGGTCGGCTCGTCGAGCACGACAAGATCCGGCCGGCCGAGCAGCGCGACGCCAAGTCCCAGGCGCTGCTGCATCCCCTTAGAGAAGGTTTCGGTCCGACTGTCGGCCCGGTCGGTCAGGCCGACGAGTTCAAGCGCCGCCCGGATCTCGGGCTCCCATTCGGCCCGCGGGAGTCTCGCCAGTTCGCAATGCAATGCGAGGACCTCGCGCGCCGACATCCAGCCCTGGTATCGGAAGAGCTCCGGCAGGTAGCCGATGCGGCGGCGCGGTTCGACGTCACCGAGAGGCGCCCCGAGCACACGACCCTCGCCCGCTGTCGGCTTCGACAGGCCAAGGAGCAGCTTCACGGCCGTGGTCTTGCCCGCGCCGTTTGGGCCGAGGAAGCCGAAGACTTCGCCGCGCGGTACGGTCATCGTCAGCCCGGCCAGGGCCAAGATCCGCCCGTACTCCTTGCGCAGTTCGCGGGTCTCGATCGCGGGCTCGCCGCCGGAGCTCTTGGCGACGGCCGAGGCGGCCTCGCCTGCGGCTGCCGTGGTGGTGGCGGCGCTCGGGACCTGGCTGGCCACGTCGCTACCCGTCGATCCGCTCGACGATCGTGGCGATCCCCTGGCCCACGCCGATGCACATCGATGCAAGCCCGTAGCGCCCGCCCGTCCGGCGCAGGCCGTGGACCAGACTCGCGATGAGGCGCCCGCCGCTCGCGCCCAGCGGATGGCCGAGGGCGATAGCCCCGCCGTCTATGTTGACGCGCGCTGGGTCTATGCCGAGCTCGCGGACACAGGCAATGGACTGGCTGGCGAAGGCCTCGTTCAGTTCTACGAGGTCCAGGTCTGCGATGGCCAGCCCGGCCCGAGCCAGGGCCTTGCGGGTTGCGGGGACCGGCCCGAGGCCCATGACCGCCGGATCCACTCCTGCAACGGCCGTGGCCACGACGCGTGCCATCGGCCGCAGGCCGAGAGCGCGGGCGCGCCCGGCCTCCACGACCAGCGCCGCGGCCGCTCCGTCGTTGATGCCGCTGGAGTTGCCTGCCGTGACGGTGCCGCCCTCGCGGAAGGCGGGCCGCAGCCGCGCCAGGGCCTCGGCCGTGGTGTCGGCCCGCGGATGCTCGTCCGTGTCGACGACGACTGCCGGGCCCTTGCGCTGCGGGATGGTGATCGGCACGATCTGGTCGCGGTAGCGACCCTCGGCGATGGCCGCGGCGGCATTGCGCTGGCTGGCCAGGGCGAACGCGTCCTGATCCTCGCGGCTCACGCCGATCCGTTCGGCTACGTTCTCGCCGGTTTCGCCCATCGAATAGGGGTAATGAGCGGCGGCCAGGGCCGGATTGACGAAGCGCCAGCCGAGGGTCGTGTCGACGAGTTCGTGGCCGCCTCGCTCGTAGGCCGACTCGGGCTTGAGCATCACGTAGGGCGCCCGGCTCATCGATTCGACGCCGCCGGCGATGAAGACGTCACCGTCCCCGACGGCGATGGCGTGGGCGGCCGAATGCAGGGCCTGGAGGCCGCTGCCGCACAGCCGGTTGACGGTCAGCCCGCCGACCTCGACCGGCAGGCCCGCCAGCAATGCGGCCATTCGGGCGACGTTGCGGTTGTCTTCGCCGCCCTGGTTGGCGCAGCCGAGGATCACGTCTTCGATGAGCAACGGATCGATGCCCGTACGCTCGACCAGGGCGCGGATGACGGCCGCCGCCAGATCGTCCGGTCTGACCACTGCCAGGGCCCCGCCGTATCTGCCGAAGGGGCTGCGCAGCGCGGCGATTATCCACGCTTCGCGAATGGGTCGGTCGTGCTGGCGTTCCATGGCCCCGATTGTACGGCCGGCCGCGCCGGAGCTTTGGCGCTCAACCGGCGGACCCGCCGCCGCCTCGGTCAGGGTATCTGCTGCAGCTTGATCATCGCTTCTGTGACGAGCGAATCGGTGTCGGCGATGATCGTGAACAGGACGTCGCCCTTGGCGTAGACGTAGCCGGCCGAGACACCGCCGGCCGACGACGACTTCGGATCGATTATCTCGAGGACCTGCTGGCCGGCGATCGACTTCGTGTTCACGGCCCAGCTCGCCGCCCGGGCGACGTCGGCAAACGACGAACTCAGAGTGGCTGCGGCTACGCCGGGGACCTCGATTGCGTGCGCAGTGAAGTTGACCGTCTGCGACAGGTCAGATGCGATGGCGATGTTCACGTCATCCGCGGTCTTGCCGAACTTGACCAGCCAGGGTGTGTAGAGGGTCTTGTCGCCGCCGCTCGTCGAGGCCATGTAGGCAGAGAGCAGGATGCTGAACTTCTGTAGGCAGACCCCGCCGGCGGTCGAGGGCAGGAGATCCTCCAGCGCAGCCGAGATATGGCCCAGGCCGCTGACGCTCGAAATGCAGCCGCCGACCGCACCCGACGGCGCGACGGATCCGGAAGGCGCGACGGATCCGGAAGGCGCGATCGTGGCGGAAGCCGGGGGCGCCGGCTTTGCCGTGGCAGTCGGGGCTGCAGTCGGGGCTGCAGTCGGCGTCGCTGAAGCCGAGCCGCAGCCGGACACCAGCACCACGGCCAGGACGGCCCCGAGCAGGGCTGGAATAAGGGTCCTGGAGCGGCGAATCATCGATTACCTCATTCGACTGGAATCGTGGTCGCTCCGAGCATGGAGGCACCTCCGCCCGCGTGTCAAACGTGCCGCGCCCGCGAGTTTCGTTGAATCCGGGCACCGCCTGTAATCCCGGCCCGATTCCGGCGTTTTGTTGGTACGCGGATTGTCTCCCCGTCCGCGCGGACTCATCCCCCACTTCTTGGAGCGTACGGCATGGACCACAACGGACAAGATCCGGACTACGGGTCATCGCACTCCGGCGCGCGCGTCGAAGACGACTTCGTTCGGCCTTTGAAGCCGATGCGCACCCTCCCGCACCGCCGCCTTGGGGCCGCAATGCCCTTCGCCATCGCCGGCATCCTTGTCGTGTCCGGCCTCGCCTTCGGGGCTACGGTCGTGCAGAGCCTCGTCGCCCCGCCCCCGACCGCCTCGGCGATCGTCGTGGGCGACGACAACCCGACTGACGCCCCGACTGACGCCCCGACCGACGCCCCAACGGCCGGTCCCACCGACGCCCCCACGGCCGCCCCGACCGACGCGCCCACCGATGCGCCCACGGCCGCCCCGACGCCCGGCCAGCTGACCATCTCCGTCGAAGCGCTCGCCGGCAAGACTCGCATCAACTGGAGCGCCTATCCCGGCGCCGACTTCGCCTACTACAAGGTCGTTCGCTCGACCAACGCCACGGCCGATTGGCCGCTCGGCGCAGGCGACAAGCTGGTTGCCGCGATCGACAACAAGGCCACGGTCACGTACCTCGATAGCTGCGGGCCCGGCACGTTCACGTACCGCGTCTTCGCGGTGAAGTCCTCCGACTCCGGCTACGAGGTCTTGGCCTCGAGTGACAACAAGACCGTCACCGTCGCGCCGGCTCCCACCAAGGCTCCGACGCCGGTCTCCAACCCGGCCGATATGGGCGCCCTGCGCGTCACCGACAACGGCGACGGCACGTACACCTTCAGCTGGAACGCCTACACCGGCCCGATCGACTTCAGCTACTACAAGCTGGACGGCCAGTCCTTCCCGAAGAACCCCGGTTACGTGGAGAACGGCGGCGACTACTGGTCCTGCGTCGGCACCGACACGACCACCACGACCATCGCCGTCCGGCCCGGAACGTGGAATATCGTGGTCGAGGCCGTTTACTACCCGAAGGGCGGCTCCGCCTCGGCCGGCAAGACCGACGTCCTCAAGCTCGTCGTCGCGCCTCACACGGCGCCCCCGGTCCTGTCCCTGACGCTCACTGGGTCCCTCCAGTCGGACGGCGTCCATCTCTCCTGGAGCAAGTACGCCGGCCCCTACTTCAGCTACTACGGCATCGTCCGGTCCGAAGGTTCGACCGCGCCGGTCCTGCGGCTGGGTTCGGTTCCGCCGTTCTACTTCAACAACGCCAACAAGCTCGGCTACATCGACACGACGCACCTGGCGCCGGGCACCTATCACTACCGGGTCTACGCCTTCTCGGATCAGACCCTGTCTCCGGCCGGGATGATGGCTCCGGCCTGCACCGCGAACACGATCCTGGCCGTCTCCAACATCCTCGACATCACCATCACCTCGCCGGCCACCCCCACCCCAACCGCGACCCCGGTGGCGACACCGGAACCCACCCCAACGCCGACCGTCGGCTCCTAGCAATCCGATTTCAGCTTCGAGTGCCCACGCTACCGTGGGTTTCTCGGCAGCCCGGCAGACGGCGCCGAGCTGGAGGAAACGCCCCGGCGTGAGCCGGATGGAGGTGTGGGGCTTCGGCGAGAGTCGAAGCCCCATCGTCCAGGCAGCACCACCCAACCGACGCAGCGGCGCCGACCAACCGCAACGAGTAATCGATAGTGGGCGAAGGGTCATGGACACGGGGATCGAAGGACGGTCGGGGGAGATCGAAGCCCTGGCGTTCGTGCCCCCCACCTCGTCCACACCCGAGCAATCCTGGAACTACCGGACAGTACAGGTGGCTGATTGCCCAATCGAGTGGCAGTACCTACCCTTCGTTGCTCAATGGAGCGTGACGGAGCTTCTCGAATGGCAGCCGACCGCGAGCGCGAACTCGTGGTCCGGGCGCGCAACGAAGCCGACGCCTTTGCCGAGCTATACGACTTCTACCTTCCGCGGGTCTACGGCTTCGTCTATCGCCGCGTCCAGGACCGCTGCCTGGCCGAGGACCTCACTTCAATGACGTTCCAGCGGGCTCTCGAGAACGTTCGGCGATCCGACTTCCGCAACGAGTCGTTCGGCGGCTGGCTCTACCGCGTCGCCTCGAACGTGGTCGTTGATCATGTCCGGCGCGACCGCCGCTACGTTTCCATGAACGAGATCGAGGGTCGGGAAGAACCCGGCGACGTCGCCCTCGACGCGATCGCGGTGGCCCTGGACCGCGATCAGCTGCGGCGAGCCCTGGGCCAGATCTCGGAGAACCATCGCGAGGTCCTCGTCCTGCGTTTCTACGACGACCTGGACACGCCCGAGATCTGCGCCGTGCTCGGCTGCTCGCGTGAGACGCTGGCCGTGCGGCTCCACCGCGCCCTGCGGGCCCTGCGGCTGGCGGTGGCCAAGGAGGCGGCCGATGTCGCCTGACAGACTCGCCGAGATGGAGCAGCTGGACGCTCTCGCCGGCGAACTTGCCGATGCCTGCCGCGTGGCCCGACTCGCAGGTGCGCGTCGCGAAGGCCCCGAGCCGGCGTTTGTCATGCGCCTCCGAGCGGAGCTCTTGGGCGCGTTTCCCACGGCGGCCGCGGACGCCGACTCGGGCGCCACGACCGCCGAAACGGCCGCGCAGACGCCGGCCGCACCCGTGCCGCCGACCCGGCCGCTCGACGCCCCCGACAGGCTCACGGACCGCCGCCGCGGAACGCGCCCGTTCACCATCGCCGAGCGGCCCTGGTCCACCGACGGCCTCGACACTCAGGCCGGCGCCGCGTCGCCGGTTGGGATCGGGCGCGGCTCGCGCTCGAGCCGCGCGCAGGAAGCCCCGTCCACACCTCGCCGCTCGTACGGCGAGTTCGGCCCGACGCCCAACGAGGACCCCGCCCTGGATGTCGACGAGGCCGGCAAGGTGACCGCCCTCAAGCCGTCGATGCGCTGGCACATCCCCACGCGCGTCATGCCTTCGCGCTGGATCGCGGCCGGACTGGTCGCTTCCGTCGCCCTGGGATCGCTCCTGTACGGCAGCGGCATCATGTGGCCGACCCACGGCGTGGCCACCACGGACGAAGCCATGAGCGCGAACCTCGTCCGGGGCGGAACCACGGTCGCCCTGGCCGCCGGGACCGAACTCCGCGAAGGCGACGAGATCAAGGTCGGCGACGGCGGGCGGGCAACCCTCCAGACCGGCGGCAGCTACATCCGCATGGCCGCCGGAGCCGACGTGCGGCTCGGCTCACTGGACCTGAACGCCATGGTCATCGGCCAGCTGGCGGGCCGCGTCTACTACCGAGTTTCCGTCCCTGCGGGCGGCCAGTACGAGGTCGATACGGCGACGGTGGCCTGGAGAGCCCACGGCACGGCCTTCGACCTCGACCGCCACGCGACCCCCGGCGGGGGCGAGCAGGTCCGCGGCCTGGCCCTGTTCGACGGCATCGACGTCAACGGGCCGCAGCTCCAGGCGACCCTCCTCGAGGGCACGAGCGCCGCCGTCACCCTCGCCACGGACGGATCGCCCGCGGGCTCGCCGATAATCGAGCCGATTACAATGTTGACGCTGGACGACCAGTGGCTCGCCGCCAACGCGGCCCTGGACACCAGCCTGGGTCTGCCGCTCGGGCAGCTGGCATCGCTGATGTCGCCAACGCCGCAGGCCTCCCCGACGACGGCCCCGATCGTCGTGCCCGATCAGCCAACGGATGCCCCGACCGACGCTCCGACGATTGTGGTCACACCCGCGCCCACACCCGCGCCCACCCCAACGCCCGCTCCAAAGCGGACCGCCGCCCCGACGCCGCGACCGACTTCCGGCATCGCGAGTCTGGGTGCGCTGAAGATCGCCAGGAACGGCGACGGCAGCTACTCGTTCTCATGGCCCAAGTACATCGGCGCGGGCTTCCAGTATTACAAGCTCGTGTACGAGAACTGGGGCAAGGCCCCGAACTTCCCTTCGTCGCCGTATTGGGCATGCAACAGCGCCGCTACAGATAACAGTTGGTCCGGCCCGATCGACGTCGGGGACTACGCCGTGCGCCTGCAGGTCGTCGACGAAACGGGTAGCAAGACGATCATTCGCGCCCAGACGAACGTGGTCCATTTGGTAGTCCCGGTGGCAGCCAGCCTTCCGCCGACCGTCAACCTCGGGCCCCTCGGCGTTGCCAACAATGGCGACGGAACCTTCAACTTCAGCTGGGCACCGTATTCAGGCGGCTCGTTCAGCTACTACAAGCTGGTCTGGGAGACCACCGCGTCAGGTAAGGAGCCGTCGTACCCGGGCGGCAGCAGCTACTGGGCTGTGCCACCCTCCGGTGCCACATCGGCCGGCCCGATCCCCGTAGGGCCGGGCGACTACCAGGTCCGGATCCAGGCAATCGGCTATCCGAACGGCGCTTACGCCTACGCCGAGACGACGATCCTGCACCTGATCGTCCCGTAGGCCTTCTCCGGGGCTACTGATCCGCCGTCGCTGCCGGTGCGTTCGGGCGGACCTGGCCCCGTGACATTCACCCGGCCTTCCACCGCCATCGGTCGCTTCGGCCTCCGGCGAGGACGCCTAACGGCCGTCGCGGGCGGCTATGGGTGATCCGGGCGGTACTCGACCAGCTCCCCGTCTGTGAGCTCGAAGATCCGGCCGTCCACCGGGTCGTCGGCGGTGCGGGCTCGATCCGCCACGAAGGCCGCGAACATCGCGGCGAATTCGGCGTCGTCCTCGGTCAGGCTGGCGGCGATCAGGAGGTTCCGCTCGGGCAGTCCAATGAGGATGCGATACGCCGGCCCCAGGGCCGAGATCAGCCGCTCCTGGACCTGCGGCAACAGTATGCGGGCGGCATCCATACCCTCGCCCGCGTCCGACCACGAGACCCGGCGCGATCCGTTCGACTCGTCCACCCAGTCGGCGCCATCAGACCAGAGGCCCAGGTTGGACATGGCCGAGGCGTGGACCTGCTCGACGCCGACGCCCCAGGCAAGCAGATGGTCGACGCCGACGACGACGTCGAAGCCCGCTCCCGGGATCACGTAGACGATAGGCAGCCCCGCGGGGCCGGCGGCCACGATCGGCCTGGCGGGGTTCGAGCCGGTTGGGAGACGCAGATCGCGGCCGTCGCTGCCGGCTGTCCCCGAGGGCCTCAGGGCGGGCCGGATCAGCTTCGAGGCGGCGGCCCAGTCGTGCTCCGGCGCCAGGGAGGGCGCCGCCCGGAATGCGTTTTCGTGCGCCACCGAGTCCTCCAGCGGGACGGTCTCTCCGACCGTGCTGGTCAACCTTACACGCGCTGGGGATCCCAGTCCGACTCGCGGCCGCGTGGCATACAGAAAGACAGACCGGCGGGCCGTTCTTCGTGGCCCGCCGATCCTCTAGTGAGTGGCTGGTGGTCGCCCCGGGCGACTCACTTGGCTAGCGGCGGAAGGTCCGTCGCTGGGCCTCGACTGCCGTCAGTCCCAATGCACCGAATGCGAGGCAGATCAGTAGAGCGAACATCGGGGTCGACCCGGAGCCTGAACCGCCGCCACTGCTGGTCGGGGGCGGGGTCAGCGAAACGGCCGGCGTCGCGGTCTCGCCCAACTGGGTCTCGAACGGCGTTGCCGTCGGAACTACGGTCGCGCTGNNCGGTGGCCGTCGGCACTACGGTCGACGTTGGAGTGGGGGTCGGGCAGGCGATGGTGACGAAGATGCTTCCGAACAACGTGGGCAGGAGGCTCGAGTCGACCACGTTGTGGTAGTTGGACGAACTCTTGGCCAGCAACTGCATCAGACCGAGATCAACCAGGTTCGAGCCGCTGCCGCCCCCGGTGCCGATTGCGATCGAGAAGATCGTGTCTGCGGAGCCCCGGAATGCGTCGAGATCGGATTGAGTGGGGCGCTGGGAGCTGCTGCTGGTGGCTACCAGGCCATCCCTACCCGACTGGTCGGGGTTGGGCCGGCCGTCCGAGAGGAAGATGATGATGTGCTGGACCGTCAGACTGTTGGCGGTCGATCGTTTGTGCGCCGTGAGATCGGCCGCCCCGGCCGACATACCGGTCTTGAACGGCGTGTTGCCGCTGGCGGCCAGACCTGCGATCGACGAGGACGTCTGGGCTGCCGTTGAGGTGCCCAGTGCCTGGACGACCGACGCGGTCGTTCCACTGAACTTCGTGAGGCCGACGTGATGCAGGCCGGATGCCCCACCGACCCCGCCGTTTGCGTCGAGCTGGCCAACGAGCTGAGTGGCCGCCTTCTGCGCCCAATAGAGCCTCGTGTTCGAGGGGCTGCCCGAATAGTTGGAGCCCATGGACCCCGAACTATCGACGATGATCTCCACATCCAGTGGAACGGTGCCGCACGCGGCAGTCGCCGGCCCCACAGCCGACGCCACCCCTGGGGCTGCGGCGAAAGACCCACCCGCGGTGGCAAGTATCGCGATCGCACCGAGGCCCAATGCCAGCATCGGTGCAGCAAGTCGGTGAGTTTTCACGACGGCTCCTCCTCATCAGCTGACCCTGAGGGCGATTACAGTAGTGGTGAGTACTGGGTTCGTCTAGTATTTCTGGGCGATCGGTCGGCCATTTGACACTACCCGAAAGGATATATCGGTGACGCCCCGCAACGGCTGGCGGCGGCGCCGTAGTGAGGCTAAACCTCGGGTTTTCCCTCGAGTTCGTGGGAACTCGCGCGCTCTATGCGGAGATACCTGCCCGAGTAGTAGAGGAGGGGCATGGGTTCACCGCCGGCCACGGCCGCATCCACGCGGGCTATGTAGAGGTCATGGTCCCCGGCCGGGTGCACGTCGACGACGGTGCACTCCAGGGTCGCGATGGCATCTGAAAGCAGGGGCAGCCCCGTCGTGCCACGGTGCCAGGCTGAACCACACAGCTCGGCGCGTCCATTGGCTCGGGCGCTCCGATCGCGCCCCGGCGCAGGGCCGCCCGCGAAGCAGTCGGAGAGAGCCTGGTGCTCCTCGCCGAGAATGTTGACGGCGTAGCGTCCCGAGCGCTCCAGGGCCGGAACGATCCGCCGGTCCCGGTCGAATGCGACCAGGACGAGCGGCGGCCTCAGCGAGACCGAACTGAACGAGTTGACTGTCGTGCCCCAGGGGTGTTCACCGTCCCACGTCGTCACGACCGCCACTCCGGTCGCGAAGCGGCGTAGCACGGTGCGGAGCGCTTCGCCGTCCAGGTCAGCCACGATTCCAGTCTAGGGTCGCCCTCGCGGCGCGCCACGTTGTCGATACTGGGGTCTTTGCCTGCGAGACTACGCGGGTCGGGCCGGACTGCGCCCGAGGGCTCGGATCAAGACCGAAGACCAGCCCCCGCGCCCACCGACCCGTCGGCGCATCTGCCAGTTCAGCCACCCGCGCCGGCGGGCCCCGTCGGGGGCTTGTAGCCCTCGGGCAGATTCGGCGTGAAACGGAAACCGCCGGCGACGCCCGGTTCGGTCAGCTCCTTCGGCGCGAGCAGCTGGTCCAGGTCCTCGGCCGAGAAGATGCCCCGCTCGAGGACGATCTCGCGGATGGTCCGGTTCTCCCGCACCGCCTGTTTGGAGATGTCGGCGGCGAGGGCATAGCCCAGATACGGCGCGAGGGGCGTGGAGAGCGCCGAGGAGCGCTCCATCAGGTCGCGGGCGTGATCTCGGTTGGCCTCGATGCCGGTCACGCAGAACTCGGCGAAAGCGCGGCTCATGTTGGTCAGAATCGTCAGGCTTTCGAGGGCGGTGTGGGCGATCACCGGCATCATNNTTCACCTTGCCCGGCATGATCGAACTGCCCGGCTGGACGGCGGGGAGGGTGATCTCGGCGAAGCCGGTCATCGGCCCCGACGACATAAGGCGCAGGTCCTCGCTGATCTTCACGAGGTCCACGGCGATGCCGCGCAGCGCGGCCGAAACTTCCAGCATCGGCCGCATCGAGTGAGTGGCCTGGACAAGGTTCTCGGCGCCGCGGAGATGGTGGCCGGTCTGCTCGGCGAGGTTGCGGACCACGAGTTCGATGTACTCCGGCTCGGCGTTGAGGCCGGTACCGACCGCGGTTGCGCCGATGTTCTGCTCGGCGATCGACTGGCCGGCCATCTGCAGGCGCTCCACACCGCGGCGCAGCGTCAGCGCGTAGGCCCCGAACTCCTGGCCGAGCCTGATCGGCACGGCATCCTGCATGTGGGTGCGGCCGGATTTGAGGACGTCGTCGAACTCGCGCGACTTCTGCTCGAAGGCGTGGATAAGCTCTTCTGCGGCCGGAATGAAGTCGCGGATCAGGTCCAATGTGGCGATGCGCATCGACGTCGGGAAGACGTCGTTGGTGGANNATGCGGAAGTTGTCGATCAGCTCGGCCTGCTTGGCCAGGCGAGCGGCCTGGAAGCCCGCCCGCATCGGGTCCGAGTGGCTGTCCGTGCCTAACTCGTCGTCCCGGGCGGGCGGCGACCACAGGATCTCGTCCGCGGCCTCGACGATGGCGTTGCCGAGTTGCCTGGGCAGGCGCCCCGTGGCCATGTTGGCTCGGGCCGCGGCCTTCTTGACGCCGACGATCGCCTTGACCAGGGCCGGGTGGGGCCGGGTTCCGGAGATCGGGAAGTTGTGGATGCCACGGGCCGTCTGGACGCCGAAGTAGGCGCCGTCGGGGACTTCGAGGTAGCCCAGCGGGTCCTTCTCGATCCGAAACCCGGGGCGCGGTGTGGGGGGAGTGGCCTGACCTGGGGCGGGGGCGGCTTGAGTCATGGAGGCGTGGCTCCTCGTTCGAAGCGGCCGCCATTCTGAGCGCGGCCTGGGGTGCGGATCGTCTCGGCAGAGTCTATAGCCGGCCGGGCTCACCGCACCGGCGCGAACGCGTGTCGGGGCACCTCGGAACCGCCGGCGGGGCACGTGGTGCGCGTGATGCGGCCTTGGGCCCGGCTCTCGCGACTGCACTTGCCAGCCGGGCCGGCGGCGCTATCGTCCGGCCGCGGCCCGGCGCGTCGCCCGCCGCAGCCGCCCCCGCATCGCCGCACCTGCCATCGTTGGAGCGTCCCTCGCAGCGTCCCCGGAGGTAACCCTGGTGTCCGGACTCGTGCCGATCCTGTTACCGATCCACGTCATCACCGCCATCGTGGCCTTCGGGCCCAACTTCGCCATGCCGATCATCGCCCGCATGGCGGCCCAGGAACCTCAACACGGCCTCTTCGCCCTTCGATTGACCGATCGAATCGAGCGCCGCCTGGTTTTGCCGCTCGCTCTCACCATGCCCATCAGCGGTGGGCTGCTGGCCCTCGCCGAGGGGATCAACCCACTGGTGTCCCACTGGCTCCTGGCCGCGATCGTGCTGTATGCCGCGGCCATGACTTACGCCCTCGCCGTGCAGGTACGGGTCGTGGACCGGATGATCGAGATTGCCGGCCACATGGCGGCGGCCGGGTCCGTCCTCGCCGCGGGACCGGGCGCTGCGCTCGCCACTGCCGCAACGCTCGCCCAGGGCGCAGCAACTCCGACCGCCACCGCTCAAGCCACCTCGGTCCGCGTTTCGAAGTTTGCGAACCCGGGCATGGAGATGGCGGCACTGGGAGTCCGTGCCCGCAATGGCGGCTTCTTTCTCATGGCCATGGTCTTCATCATCGTTTCACTCATGGCCGGGAAGCCGACTCTCTAGCTGACCGGGCCGCTATCCATGCTGCGGGCCGGCGGCTCAGGCAGCGGATTCGGGTCTCGGAGTGAGATCCTCCGGATCTTCCTTGTTTGAGTCGCGTATATTCCGCGGAACGGGCCGTCCACCCGTAGTGGCGTCCCGCCTACCGTGGCCGCAGGAGTACATCGGGGCTCCTTGAGCACCCGATTCCCCTTGGTTCGGCCGCCTGGGAAGTGGGAGGTCCGCATGGCTGAGCAGGCACCAAGATCTCGAGAAGAGAAGATCCAGCAGGATGTGCACGACCTGCATCACCTGGGTTACGCCCAGGAGCTCTTCCGAACGATGGGAGGTTTCTCGAACTTCGCCATCAGCTTCACGATCATCTCGATCTTGACCGGGGCGGTGATCCTCTTCGACTACGGCCTCGCGTGGGGCGGTCCCGCCGCCAGCACTATCGGATGGCCGCTCGTCTCGCTCTTCACGCTGCTGATCGCGGCGTCCATGGCGGAGATCGCCTCCGCATACCCAACAGCAGGCGGCTTGTACTACTGGTCCAGTCGCCTCAAGGGCAAGAATTGGGGCTGGTGGACCGCTTGGTTCAACCTGGCCGGCCAGGTTGCCATCGTGGCCGGGATCGACTACGCCGCCGCGGCCTTTGTAAATTCGTCGATCGTCACGCCGATCCTGAGCAACTTCAATCTCGGTTTCGGGAACTCGACGACGATGCTCTGGGTGCTCAACGGGCAGCTGGCAACGATGGCAGTCCTGCTGCTCATCCAGCTCGTCCTGAACATCGCCGGAGTCAGGCTCCTCGCGTTCCTGAACGATTTCTCGGTTTGGTGGCACATCGGCACGGTCGCGGTGATCGTTGTCGCGCTCTTCCTGATCAGTTCGGGCAAGGCCCATTCGGCCGTCAGCCCGTTTGCGTTCGCGCCGCAGGATACGCAAGGGGGTGCGGCCATCTTCAACGGTTCGTTCAGCTTTGGATCGGCCGCCGGCTACGCGATCCCAATCGCCTTCCTCTTCTCGCTGCTGCAGGCGCAGTGGACTTTCACCGGTTACGACGCTTCGGCCCACGTTGCAGAAGAGACGGTCGGCGCTCGCCTTTCGAGCGCGTGGGGTGTCTTCATCTCCGTCGCCGTCTCCGCGGTCGTCGGCTACATCGTCCTGTTCGGCCTTGTGACCCACTTGCCTCCGATGGAACAGGTCTTCGGCTCGGCTGTGGGCGGTGTGTGTCCCGCGACGGCCACCTATTGCTCCCAGTACTACGGCGGCGTGCCTGTCGTATGGAGCACACTCGATTACAACCTCGGCCAGCTGGGCGACGTTCTGGCTGCGGCCATCGCAGTGGCCATGAGCCTGTGCGGACTGGCGTCGATCGCCGCCGCCAGCCGGATGCTGTTCGCCTTCAGCCGCGACAAGGGAGCGCCGGCATCGGGCTGGCTACGCCACGTTTCGCACCGCTTCCGGACCCCCGCCAACGCGATCGTAGGCATCGTCGGCTTTTCGTTCGTGCTGACCCTCGCCGCCTTCATCTTCGGTGGCAATACGGCGATCGTCATCGTGACGGCCATCAGCACCATCGCCCTCTACTGGGCGTACGGCGTCCCGATCCTGCTTGGGGTCATCGGGAAGCAGGACTGGCGCGAGCAGGCGGTCTGGAGTCTCGGCCGCTTCTCGAAGCCCGTCGCCTTGATCTCGATCCTCTGGATCGCGTTCATCTCGGTCCTGTTTCTGTGGCCGACCTCCGGCAACCCGTACACGCTCCTCGCCTACCTCGTCTTCCTCCTCTTCCTCGTGGTCTACTTCTTCGTCTGGGCCCGTAGCCGGTTCAAAGGACCGGTCGTGGAAGTTGGCGAAGTCGAACTCACGGAGATCGAGCGCGAGTTCGAGCACGCGGCGGAGGAACTTGGCGGCGCCACCGCCTGATCCCTCACCCGGTCAATCGCAGAAGAGCGGCGGGCACTTCGCCCGCCGCTCTTCCATTTGGGGTCTGTGGGCCGCATCGCGGCGTCAGGACCGCGGGTTCTACTGGCTTGCGAACTGGCCCACGTAGTCCTTCAGCGCGCCGGGGCCATCCCAGCCGACGATGACCAGGCGGTTGTTCAGCGACGCCAGGATGCACGNNGTCACCAGTCCCGACGGCTGCCAGACGACGCCCGTAGCCGACCACCACCACGTCGTGGTCGTGGGCGCGGGCACCGGTGTTGCCGTGGGCTTCGGTGTCACCTTGGGTGTTGCCTTGGCCGACGGTGAGCTGGACGGGGCGAGGGAACCCGTGGCAAAGGGCGAGCCCGAGGCTTTGATGGCCGGCGAGCCCGAGGCGGAAGAACCGGGCGCGGAGGGCGGTGCGGTCGCGGCCTCCGCGACCATGCTGGTGCCGATGCCGAAGAGCGCGGTGACCTTGGGCGGCAGGTGCCAGTCGGTCCTGATCGTCCAGGTCCGGCCGTCCGGAGACGTCCACGCCGTGGTGGCTCCCTGTCGAGCCGGATCGGTACCGACGGTGACGTAGCCGTAGCGGTAGGTGGCGACCGTGAGCGCGAACCCGTCGCCGACGGCGATGGCGCCGGCCTGCCAGGTGTCGCCGTTGTCGGTCGAATACATGATCGGCGAGCCGCCCGCCTGGTTGTCCGTCGAGACTACGAACCCGCTGGGTCCCGCCGTGATGGACGAGAACTCGTTGGGGGTGTCGTCCTGGAACGTTGCCTGCTTCCACTTCCCGGATTGGGTCATGTGCCAGACCATGCCCGTGTCGCCCGTGCTACCGGTCACCTTGCCCACGGCGATGATCCCGCCCTGCCCATCGGGCACTGCCTTGAGGACGACCGGCCGGCCTTTGACGCCGGTAGCGGTAAGGGCGGTCGAGGCCGCCTCCAGGGACCAAAGCACGCCGGAGGGAGAGCTGTAGATCGAGGTTCCTGTCGGTCCCGTCGCGAACACGAGGAACCGGTCCTTCGAGGTCGTCAGGGGGCCGAGTGTGAAGTCCTTGGTGACATCAGAGATCATCGGCGAGTTGCCGGCCTGCAGGGAGAGGGCCAGGTTGGCCGGCGGAGCCGACGGGCTGACCGGCGGTCGCGAGGGGCCCAGGACGAGGTCGCCCGTCATGACGCTGAGTCCGGTGGTCGCGCTTCCGAGCATGACGGCGCGTTTGCCGATCGCGGCCATGCGGGCATGGCTGAGCGGGGCCGCCGTGCTGGTGATGGGGAGCCAGTTGAGGCCATCCTCGGAGATCCAGAAGGTCTCGACCGCGTTCGGGATGGGCGTGCTGCCGGGAAGCGTCGGGGCGGCCGAGGCCGCGGCCGAGGTCGTGACCGGGGGTGGTGCGCCGAAGGCGAGGAGCGTTCCGTCGACGTTGGCGACGCCGTCGAGGCCGATCGTCGGCTGATCCGAAGGCGGCGTCACCTTGGTCCAGGTTTTGCCGTCGGCCGAACTCCAGGTAACCGCGAGTCCTGGAGCCGCGTCGCTGAGGTCGTTGCCGATGGCCACGATCCGGCTGCCGACCTCGGCGAGGCCGTGGAGGTCGAAACCAACGAGCGAGGTGGTGGCCAGCTTCCACGTTTGGCCGTCGGCCGAATACCACGCGGCCGAACGCGTCGGTCCGCTGCCGGTCCACAGGCCGATGATCGCGAACCCGCCGGACCACGATCCGACTGCCCGCGGCGTGTAGGAGCCCGCGGGCGTCGATGCGCCGGGGAGCACCTGTGCGGCCCACGGGCTGCCGGCAGTCGAAACCCACGCCACGCCGTTGCCGGCCGTCACGACCGTCCCCGCCTGCGATGCCACGCCGGCGACCATTTCCTGGCCCGTGGCGTTGTCGACGGCCATGGGTGTCCAGGTGGCGCCGTCGCGGGAATGCCAGGCGCTCGCCGTCACGTCCGTGGGGGAGCTGCCGAGGCTGTTGCCGACGACAATGAGACCACCCTGGCCATCGTCCGAAACCCCCTGGGAGACGAACCTTCGGCCGGCGGCCGTGAACGAATCCACGACCGACTTCTGAGACCAGGTCGTGCCGTCGCCTGTGGACCACACCGTCGTGGTCGAACTGACGACGTTGTTGGTCGTCGCGCTGACCGTGCCGACCATCAGGAGGTCGTTGGCCAGGTGCGCGAAGTAGGGCCCGAAGTCGAGTCTCGTCGCCGGCGCCGGGCTCACCTTGTGCCAGTTGATGCCGTAAACGCTGCCCGTTGGAGTCGGAACGAAGGTCTGGTTCGGCAGCGTGACGATCAGCGCGGTGACGATCGCCACGGTGGCGGTCAGGCCGGCAAGGCCCATGAGGCCGCGGGTGCTCGGCCGGCCGAAACCGGGACGCGCCGTCCAGCGCTCGGTACGGGTTGCACCGGCCCCTGCGCGAAGTCGGCCCAGACCGACCGACCGGCCCAGGCCGCGCCCGGCGGTGTCACGGCGCGCGCGGGTCAGCGGGTGGGGTGCCGCGAGATGGACCGGCGCCGCCGCTGGCTCCTCAACTTCGTGACTCAACTCGTCGGGGCGAGGTTCCGCGACCGGGTGCGCCTGCAGGGCTCCCCGCCGGCTCGAGCCCGGCGTACGCACGAACGGAAGTGCAGGCAGCCTCGGTTTCGAGGCCGGTTTCGAAGCCGGCGTGGGAGTCGACTCCCGCGCGGGGCCCCGGCCGGGCTTGAGACGGCGGGCCTGAGCGGAGCGGGCCAGGTCGGCCTTCTTCGGCATAACGATGGGCGCTTCTCCAGCCGGCTGCTCGAGCGGCCCCTCTTCGAGTTCCATCTGCTGCTGTTCGCCGGGCTGGGCCTCGACGTCGCGGTCGTTCATCGGGGTTTGCCCACCTCTGTCGGTGCTGTGGCCTTCGGGGCCCGATGCGAGATCGGACGAGCCGGGCTCGAGACGGAGCCTGACACCGCGAAGACCCGAAGTCTGCCACGGTTCGGCATATCGAGGCACGGGCCGCATGTCGGGAAGCGCGGCTGAGGTCGCGTCGAGTGGGAGTTCTGCCCGTTCGGCTGG
Source organism: Chloroflexota bacterium (assembly GCA_003158495.1). GTDB lineage: Bacteria > Chloroflexota > Limnocylindria > Limnocylindrales > CSP1-4 > Fen-1039. The sequence goes on from PMJT01000071.1 coordinate 27,090, forward strand.
CCCTCCGAGCCGCTAGCGGCCACAATACCTTCCTCCAGGAAAGGGACTGACGCCCCGGGCGGGCAGCCGAAATTCGCCGTCCAGCAAAACGGGAGGAACCGATGAGCGACCAACACGGCGACGGTGGCCGGGGTTCGGGCCACGCGGTCCCGCAACAACTGGAAGAGTTGCGGGCAATGGTCCGGGATGGTCGCATCGACACCGTGATCGTGGCCCTTACGGATATGCAGGGCCGGCTCATGGGCAAGCGAGTCCAGGCGGAGGCGTTCCTCAAGGGCGTCGTTGACCACGGGATTCACTTCTGCACGTACCTGCTGGGCACGGACATGNNGGCTACGGCGACTGGATCGGCCGCCAGGCCTGGGAGACGACGCGCGTCGTGCCCTGGCTGGAGTCGACCGCCATCGTGCTGGCCGACGCTGTCGACCACGACGGCGTGGAGATCCCCATTTCGCCGCGGACTATGCTGCGCCGCCAGGTAGAGCGCGCCGCCGGGCTGGGTTTCGTCGCGAAGGCCGGAACCGAGTTCGAGTTCTACGTCACTGGCGACACCTACGAAGACATGGCCGAGAAGGGCTACAACGACATCGAGCGGGTCGGCTACTACAACGAGGACTACCACCTCCTCCAGGCGGTCAAGCTCGAGCCGCTCTATCGCCAGATCCGCAATCAGATGACGGAGGCTCGGATCCCGATCGAATTCAGCAAGGGCGAGGCGGCCCCGAGCCAGCACGAAGTCAACATCCGCTACGACGAGGTCATGGAGTCGGCGGACCGAAGCGTCCTGTTCAAGCACGGCGCCAAGGAGATCGCCTGGCTCAACGGCTACGGCCTGACGTTCATGGCCAAGCCCTATGCAGAATGGACGGGCTCGTCCGGGCACCTCCACATCTCNNAGCAAGGCGCCCTACGGCATGAGCGACACGATGCGCTGGTTCCTCGGCGGCATGATGGCTCTGCAGCGCGAGATGGCCCTCTTCATCGCCCCGAACATCAACTCGTACAAGCGCTACGCGGTTGCCAGCTGGGCCCCGGTGAACGTCGTGTGGGGCCGCGACAACCGAACCACCGGCTTCCGGATCGTCGGCGACGGACCGGCTCTTCACATAGAGAACCGCTTCCCCGGCGGCGACATGAACGCCTACCTCGCTTACGCGGCCGAACTGGGCGCCGGGCTGTACGGCATCGAGCACAAGATCGAGCCGTCGGCCGAGTTCAAGGGCAACGGCTACCTGGCGAAGGGCTGCGACCACATGCCACGCGCTCTCTACGAAGCGATCGACCTGCTGGAGAAGAGCAAGGCCGCGGTCGAGATCCTGGGCGCGGATGTCGTGGAGCACTATCTGAACGCCGCCCGTGTCGAGCGCGATGCCTACGACGCCGCCGTGCACGCCTGGGATCGCGAGAGATACTTGGAGCGCGGGTAGCTGACCGCCAGTCGGCGCGGTCCAAGCGGCCTGGCTCCGTAGTGGGGCCCGGCGACGCGGCCACGTTGCGGGCCCGGGCCATCTGGTCGGACTTGCACCAGAAGGGAATTGCGGTCGAAGGCCGGGCTGAGATCTAGAGCTGACCGATTCGCCCGAGCCGGCCGGCCGGGCAGCAGGCCAAGCGTGAAGTCGCGAACGACAGATCCCAATCTGCAGTCAGTCGGCGAGTGAGGCTACTTGCAGCTGCCCCCAACCTTCTGGCGGTGCAAAGTTGGACCAGTTGGCCAGGCCTGTGCGACGCCGACCGTCAGCGCCGCGGTGCCAGGTACGTGGCGAGTGCCTCGGACAGTGGCATGAGGGCGCGCGGCAGGGTCGCTTGGAGCGGGCCCGTGTCCACCTGCGCCGACTGGACCACGAAGTCGATCGCGGAGGGGCGCATCGGCGGTGAGGGCAGGAGCGTCAGCGGCGCGGTCGCGATCTTCATTAGCAAGACCGGCGCATGCAGGATTGGGCGGCGGCGGCCCATCGTTCGCAGGGCAGTCCGGATGATCTCGTCCATCGTGAGCGTCTGGGGCCCGCCCACTTCGAGCGTGGCGTTGTCCGTGGCCGGGGTTTCGAGCGCGTCGGTGGCAAGCGCGCCCACGTCCGCCACGAAGACCGGAGCCATGAGCTGGCGGCCGTTGCCGATCTGCGGAACGAACGGCAGCCATCGGGACAGGCCCAGGAACAGGTTCAGGGAGCGGTCACCGGGCCCGTAAACCCAGCTCGGACGGAGGATGGTGTACACGATGCCGCTGCCGCGGATCGCTTCTTCGGCGCGCCACTTCGCCCGGAACCAGTGGCGTGGCGCGTCGGGTGCGGCTCCGGCCCCGGAGATGTAGACGAGGCGCTTCACGCCCGTCGCCTTCGCTGCCACCGCGAGCGCTTCCGTGCCTGCGGCGTCGACCTTCTCGAAGGTCTGGCCGCGCCGCGGCGCCTCGATTGGCGAGTTGCGGAAGGCCAGGCTTATGAACAGGGCGTCGACGCCGGCCAGCGCCTCGGCGAGGCTCTCCGGCTTCGTGACGTCGGCGCGCCGGTACTCGAACACGGGCGCGGGGCCGCTCCCGGTTGCCACACCGCTCGGCCGCGGCCCTCGATGTGTCAGCACGACTACGTGATGGCCTCGCGCGGCCAGTTCGCGGGCGATCGCCCCGCCGACGAAGCCGGTCCCGCCGGCCACCGCCACGACTCGCGGGTCGGTGCTCATCGATCGCCTCCTTGAGTGGCCATATGCCACAGCTGCGGGGCCGGTTGCCGCCGCCGGCCCAGGCCCTCGGGCCGAAGCTTCGTGGCCGTCGGCAACCAGAATAGGCCCGGAATCGAGAACCGGCTCCCGGGATTTCCGGCGGATCGCTCGCCAGACGAGAAGCGTGGGTGAACGGGTCACCGCCGAGTAAGCTAGAGCGAGCACATCGACCGATCGGGCGGGTCGGAATGACATCCAGACTGGCGGTTACCACTGCGGAGGCGCGGGCATGCGGCTGACGGACAAGGTCTCCATCATCACGGGCGCCGGAAGTGGAATGGGCCGAGTTGCCGCGTTGCGTTTTGCCGCGGAAGGCTCCTCCGTCGTGGTCGCGGACAGGGACGGAGCGGCCGCATCCGAGACGGTACGACAGGTCCAGGCCGCGGGCGGCCGGGCCACGGCCGTGACGGTCGATGTCTCTGTCGAGGCCGATGCGAAGGCAATGGTGGACCTGGCGATCGAGAAATACGGCCGTCTCGACGTGCTCTACAACAACGCCGGGATCATGCCCGAGGCAGATCACTCGGTCGTAGACACGCCGGTCGAGGCCTGGGACCAGGTCATGGCGGTCAACGTCCGGGGCGTCTATCTCGCCTGCAAGTACGCCATCCCGCGCATGGTCGAGCGCCATTCGGGCTCGATCATCAACGTGTCCAGCTTCGTCGCCATCCTCGGCTGCTCGGTGCCCCAGGATGCGTACACGGCCTCCAAGGGCGCCGTCCTGGCCCTGACCAGGTCTCTGGCGGTGCAGTTCGCGCCGCACGGCGTCCGCACTAACGCCATCCTGCCCGGACCGGTCGAGACGCCGCTCCTGATGGACTGGCTCCTCAAGAACGAGGCCGCCAAGAAGCTTCGACTGGCCCGAAACCCGACCGGCCGGTTCGGCAAGCCGGACGAAGTCGTCGCCCTGGGCGTCTACCTGGCCTCGGACGAGTCGGCCTGGACGAACGGCGCGTCGCTGGTGATCGACGGGGGGATCAGCGTCAACTACTTCTGAGCTCCGATGGACGCGGGCGGCCAAGAGAAGGGAGTGTCTGTGGTAACTGAAATGAGGCCGGGCGATCTGGCGATCGGGATCGACTTCGGCGGCAGCGGCATCAAGGGAGCCGTCGTCGACACGCGGACCGGGCAATTCGTCGGCGATCGGATTCGCATCCCAACTCCGCAGCCGTCGGTGCCGCGCGAAGTGGTTGGAGTCATGGACCTGCTCGTTCGCCGGCTTCTCGAGCCGCTCACGGCTGGCGAGAGTGCGCCTCTGTCTTCCGTGGACGCGGCGGCTCTCCCCGTGGGCGTGGGCATTCCCGCGGCCACGCGTGGCGGCACGGTCCTGACCGCGGCGAACATCGACTCCACGTGGATCGGCTTCCCGGCCGAGCGAGAGATGTCGCTGGCCATGGGCCGAACCGTCGCCATCGGCAACGACGCGGATGTGGCCGGCCTGGCCGAGCTGCGCTTCGGCGCCGGTCGGCGCCAGCGCGGCACGACCATCGTGCTGACGATCGGCACGGGCATGGGCACCGCGGTCTTCGCGGACGGCCGGCTGCTGCCGAACACGGAACTCGGCCATCTCGAAGTGAACGGCCGCGATGCCGAGGAGCGAGTCGCCGAGTCGGCTCGGGACCGGCTGGGCCTTGGCTGGAAGGATTGGGCGGCCGGTTTCGACGCCTACTTGCGGACCCTCGAGCGCCTCTTTTGGCCGGACCTCTTCATCCTCGGCGGCGGCGCCTCGAAGCGCTCGGACAACTACATGCAGTACCTCACCATCAAGACTCCGGTTGTCATCGCCAAGTTGAAGAACAACGCCGGCATCGTCGGCGGAGCGCTCATCGCGATTGACAAGCGATCCCGCGAGCAGAGCAGCGGCACCGGAGGCTGAGCGGGCCTGTTGGGGCGCGCCGCGGGCCGGCGGCGCGGTGCTCGAGCTGCGGCGCGCCCCCGGCCGGCGGCGCGGTGCTCGGTCCGCGGTCTTCTCCGAAATGCAAGTATCAGTTGCGCCGCGGAAGCAGGCTGAGTCTGCGCCGTGCCTCGTCTCTTCAGGAACGTGGCTAGTCCAGCTTCGCTCGGTCGCCCCAGGGCGCAACTACCGGTTGCCAACCGGTAGACCAGCGGCCGCCTAGCGCCGGAACTTGAGTCCGCGCTTGATCTCTACCGCGGCCCAGCGGTAGTGGTTCGGGCCGCACTCGTAAACGAACGAGGCAAGCGTCCCGCGCCCAGTCCATGCGTAGCGGCCGGGAGTGAAGAGGTCCGCCTCCGAGATTCCCTGGGCGAGGTTGAGCAGCTGCCGCGAGGTCAGCTGCCAGTCCGCCATAACGTGTTCTAGCTGATCGTCGCGATGACGGTCGTAGATCTGGCGGTTTAGCCCGTCGATCGTGGCCCAGGTGTAGCCGGGGGCCGGGACGGCCGGTAATTCGCCGCGGAGAGCCGCGTCGTACCAGCTGATGAAGAGCCGCTCCCACTCCGCCAGGTGGGCGACGTGATCCCTGGCCGACCAGCCGTACGCCCCAGGCCGGAGCATCTGCTCGCGGCTGAGCCCGCCGAGCATCGTGCCTAGCGCGTCGCGTTGCTTCTCGGCTTCGATCATCAGCAGGGTCTTGGTCGGCGGCATGCCCATGGTGTCTCCCTCGGTCGGGGCCGATTGCGTTGTTCGGGTGCAGGCGGGGCGCGGCGCGGTCGCGGGCGGTGGTCTAGCCCTTCGTTTCGAGGCCCCGAAGCTCGCGCAGCCGCGGCACGCTGCCCGAGACCACGAGCGTCTCGCCGACTTTGAGGATCCGGTCGGCGGGCGGGTTGGCTTCATAGCTCCGCTCCCCGGTGACGATCGCTAGGACGAAGACGCCGGTGTCGCGGAGCGAAGCAACGGTCGCGCCGTCTGTCGCGGCGTTGCCGGCCACAACTTCGACCTCCTCCATCGAGAATGCGAGTTCACCATGCGAAAGCGCCGCGTCAATGAAGTCGACCACCCGCGGTCTGGTCGCCAGTTCGGCCAGTCGATGGCCGGCCATCGTGTACGGCGACACCACTCGGCTGGCGCCGGCCTGCATCAGTCGAGCCTCAGAGTCGGCCGTGTTGGCCCGGGCGACGACGAAGAGATCCGGGTTCAGTGCTCGCGCCGAGAGGATCACGTAGACGTTGTGGGCGTCGCTGTCGATCGTGGTGATCAGCCCCTTCGCCCGTTCGATCCCGGCCGCTCGAAGCGTCGCCTCCTCGGTCGCATCGCCTTCGACCTCGAGGAAGCCTTCGCGCCTGGCCCGGGCGAGCGATTCGGGGAGGATGTCGATGACCACGACCTTCCGTCCCGCGTGGACCAGTTCGCGCGCGACCGTCANNTGGCCCGACAACTTGCCGACCGCATCTGCCATTCGCTTCGCCTCCCGCCGTCCGCTGGTCGCTTCGACAACAAGGTACTCGGCCACGATGCCGACCGAACCGAAGATCAGGCCGACGCCGGCCAGCGACAGCACCATCGTCCAGACCCGGCCCGCGTCGCTGAGGGTGTTGACCTCCCGAAACCCGACCGTCGTCAGGGTGATGACCGTCATGTATAGGGCGTCGAGTAGCCGCCAGCTGGGGTCCAGGATCATGTACCCGGTCGTGCCGATGACGATCGCCCCGACGACCACGCCCAGCCAGATCCGGATGTGCGTCGCGGTGATTGCCGTCGGCGCCGCCATGGGCGTCCACTCTCTGGCGGCGCCCCGGTGCCGCGCCGCTGATGACCGCTCTTCGTCGCTCATCGGGTCGGGCCTTCCTGTCCAACGTCGTTGCGCCCTGGCCCTTCGGCCGGCTGCCCCGCGATTCTAGTCGCGGCGACCAGTTGCGGCCGCCAGCCGAAGTCCTTCGCGGCCGCACCAGGCACCAGGCGCCGCTTCCGCCATGCTCGAGAGCGTGTCCTGAAGGTCGACGAGCCGGGTCTTCGTTTCGATGATCAGCAGGGCTTCGACGCCCCACGCCAAACGAGAGTATCTGTCGACCCTCGCTCGCCGTTTTGGTTGAACGAGTACTCCGGCACCAGGTCCCATCCGGCGACCTCCAGCCGAGCGACGCGATCGACGGCATTCACAGCGCACGGCTGATCGCCCTCAGCTTACCGACCGCGATTCCGTCGATCAGCCCGCGCTCCAGCCTCGAAACCGTTGGCAGGCCGACCCCGGCTTGCGCCGCCACGTCCTCCTGGCATAGACCCTTCGATATCCGGAGGTCCTGAACCATCCGGCCCACTTGAACGTCGTCGCCCATGAGCTGAGCGTGGCACAGCGCCATTGGCCGCGACTTGCCCGCGTATGATCCCGGCAAGGGGCGCGGCACTACACACCGCCGCGGCCGCTCACACGGACCACCGGCCACACGATCGAGGTGCTGCGATGACCACCGGGAATCCCGAGGCAGCCACTGCCGCCCTCAAGATGGTGATCGGCGGCGAGCAGGTATCGGCCGCGGACGGCGCCACGTTCGACGTGGTCAGCCCGGTCGACGGCGCCACTATCGCCCGGGTCCCGAAGGGCGGCGCCGAGGACGTCGACCGCGCGGTCAGAGCAGCCCAGAAGGCCTTCGACGGCGAATGGCGAACGTGGAGCCAGACCCGCCGCGGCCAGACCCTCGGTCGCTTCGCCCAGCTGATCCGCGACCACCTCGAGGAACTGGCCGCCACCGAATCAAGGAACATGGGCAAGCCCATCTCCTCGGCCAGGTGGGAGATCGGCGCCGTTGCCAACGTGATGGAGTACTACGCCGGCGCCGCGAACAAGCTGATGGGCGAGACGATCCCCGTCTCCAAGCCCGGTTTCGACTTCACGCTGCGCGAGCCGATCGGCGTGGTCGGTTTGATCGTGCCGTGGAACTTCCCGCTCATGCTGGCCAGCTGGAAGATGGGTCCGGCCCTGGCGGCCGGCAACACCGCGATCCTCAAGCCGGCGAGCTATACGCCGCTCACCGCGATCCGCATAGCGGAGCTGGCGCTGGAGGCGGGCTTCCCCGCCGGTGTCCTCAACGTGGTAACCGGCCCGGGCGGCACCGCCGGCGCGGCCATTGCGGCCCACCACGGCATCGGCAAGGTGGCCTTCACCGGTGAGACGGGCACGGGCCAGGAGATCATGCGGCTGGCGGCCGGCAACGTGAAGAAGATCAGTCTCGAGCTNNCGGCCAGGACTGCTGCGCCCGGTCCCGGATCCTCGTCGAGCGATCTGTCCACGACCGGGTCGTCGAGTTATTCGCCGCCGCCACTCAAAGGGTCAAGGTCGGCGACCCGAACGACCCTGCAACCGAGGTCGGGACGATGGTCAGTTTCCGCCAGCGCGAGACCGTCCTTGACTACGTTCGAATTGGTCGGGAGGAGGGCGCGCGAATCGTGGCCGGCGGCGGTATCCCGGCCGGACCGGCGTACTCCCAGGGCGCCTACATCCAGCCGACCATTTTCGAGAACGTTCGCTCGGACATGAGGATTGCCCAGGAGGAGATCTTCGGCCCGGTTGTCGCGGTCATCCCGTTCGACACGGAAGAAGAGGCGATCCGACTGGCCAACGCGACGCCGTTCGGGCTGTCCGGCTCCGTCTGGACACGCGACATCGCGAAGGCGATCCGCACGGCAAAGGGCATCCAGTCGGGCGTGATCTCGGTCAACTGCAACTCGAGCGTCCACGCCGAAGCCCCGTTCGGCGGCTACAAGATGTCCGGCACGGGCCGCGAAAACGGCATGCACGCGTTCGAGTCGTACACGCAGATCAAGAACGTATACGTGGATCTGACCTAGCCGCTGCGGCGGTGGACTACGGCGACCGGGCCGTCGAAGTCGTGGGCGGAGGCAGCTCTCGGCCGGTCGATCCGGGACCGGCGGCGGCAAGCTCCTGCGGTTCGACGGCGAGCCGGACGGCCCACCAGGACGCGCCGATCGAAGCCGCGGACACGAATACGGGCCGAGCGGCCGATCCTTCCGGCGTTTGGCGTGGTCATACTGGCGGGCAACGAGCGCCCGGCAGTTCGGCGCCTGGCCGGATGTGAGGTAGAGGGTGACACTGGGGCAGGGATCGCAGAACCAGACTTGTCGATTCTGCGGAGCCACGCTTGTCTTCCGGGGGCAGACCAGCTGCCAGTCGTGTGGACGAAACCTGGCCATACCTGACGCGGCGGCCGGGGCCGAATCCACGCCGCACGCCGTCCAGCCATCGCCCCTCGCCGCGTCGACGCCCCTCGCCGCGTCGGCGCCCCTCGCCGCGTCGACGCCTCGTGCCCCCTCGGCGCCACTCTCCGCGTCGGCGCCCCTCGCCGCCTCGACGCCACTCGCCGCCCCCGGGTCGCTCGCGGTCGGACCTCGGGCCGACTCGTCGTCTCTCGCCGCCGCCACGCCGTTGGCTTCCCCCGAACCGCTCGCCGCCGGTCCGGCCGCGGCACCCCAGCCCGCGTCGCCGGTCCGTTTCTTCGAGTCAGCGAAGATGCCGCCGCCGACGCCGCTGCCGTCTTCTCCGCGGTTGAGCGACGCCATGGCCCCCGTGGCGACGGCGGTTCCCACTGGTCGCACGATCACGCCCGCCGATGCGGCCGCGAGCACGGCCGGCGACGCTCCAGTGTCGAGCGTGGCGCCGCTGATGGGCCAGGCCAACCAGGCCGGCCAGCTCATTCCGGGTCAGCCCTGGCAGGGCCAGCCGCAGCCCGGGCTCTTCGGACCGCCGCCGGCGGGAGGTCCACCGGCCCAACCCCGGCCGCCCGTCGCGCCGCGGCGTTCGGGAGGAGTGGCTCGCGATCGGTACGCGCCACCGGGGACTGAAGGATCGAGTGGGCCCGGCCGCCGACCCGCCTCGCCCGGGACAGGCCGCCCAACGCCGCCACACCCGGGGCCTCCGCCCTCGGGCCAGGCGCCGGAGCAGCGGTGGCCGAACCAGAGCTACTGGCAGGGCGGCCCGGGCGGCTACCCGCAGAGGTCCTCCCGCAAATCCGGTCTGAACTCCTGTGCCGTCTGGATCGGCATCGCCATGATCTCGGTCGCCGTCCTCGGCCTCCTCGGCGCGGCCGTCAAGAGCAATTCCTACGTCCCGGATCCGCAGAGCTACGTCGAGGTCACGCCCTTCTTCAACGACAACGGCGGGGTCCCCACCACCGCGTTCCCCGGGACGAATCCGCTCGTCTCGGTCGGCGAACTCAACACGCCCCGAGCCAACCACACGGCCACGCCCCTTCCGGATGGCCGTGTCGTCATCGCCGGCGGCGAGACCGGGTCAACGACGGTCATCCGGGCCCTCTCGTCTGTCGAGATATACGACCCGACGTCCCGGTCGTTCAGCATCGCGGGATCTATGGTGATGCCCCGCTCAAGCCAGACCGCGACCCTGCTCCCGAACGGACAGATCCTCTTTGCGGGCGGCCAGGATGAGTTCGGAAATGCCTTGAGTTCAGCCGAGCTCTTCGATCCGGCAACGGGCACATCTGTCATAACGGGGCCCATGACGACTCCGCGTATCTCGGCTTCGGCGGTTGCCCTGGATGACGGCAGAGTACTGATTGCCGGTGGGTCGGACGGCAGCAATCCCCTCAGTTCCGTCGAGATCTTCGATCCTTCGTCGGGCACATTCAGCTCGATGGGATCCGTCTCCAAGGTCTCCGGGGCCTTGACTGCCGCCCGGATGCTCGACGGCCGAGTCTTGCTCGCGGGCGGCGACGGCTCGTCCGGCTCTTCGTATATAGCCGAGGTCCTCGACCCCCAGACCGGCGACCTGGTTTCGAGCGCACCTATGGCGATCAACCACGGTAACGCGACCTCCTGCCTCCTTTCGGATGGCACGGTGATGGTCGTCGGCGGGTTCAACGACAGCAAGCAGGTGAACTCGACTGCCGAGATCTACGACCCAACCGGCGACTCATTCGCGTCGCCCATCCAGCTTCTCGATGGGCGCGTCTTCAACTCGACGACGGTCCTGCGCGACGGCTCCGTCTTGTTGCTCGGAGGCATGGATAGCTACGGGAATGCGGTGGCGACCGTCGAGCGCTATTGGCCGGACAAAGGGGTCTCGGAGCCGATCGGCACCATGGCGCCGCCGCGATACGATCACACGGCCACGCTCCTGGCTGATGGGACCGTGCTGATCGTCGGCGGTCGCCAGACCTCCGATTGGGTCCTCTCGGAGGCAGACGTGTTCCACCCGGACGGGCCGCCCGTCACGGCACCCAGCGCTACGCCGGACAACAGCGCCTGGCCGGACTCGAGCTACTCACCCGTGCCGGCACCTTTGGACACGGCGCTCGCGAGCTAACTGGCGCGCTTGGTGCATTGGCCCCGTTGCTCCATGTACCCTGTGGCGGAGACTTACTGAGCGAACTCGGAGCAGAGGTAGGGCGAGATGTCCAGCGGGCAGACACCGGACGGGCAGGATCACGACCGCCCCAGCGAGCCCGTCGATCGAGACTCCACCCAGGCAGACATGGCGCCGGAGCCGTCGCCAGATCTGTCCGATGCCGATGCGCCGCCGCCTGGAGCACCCGATCGGGCCGCCCCTTCCGGGTCTGAGGAAGGGAACGCCGCCGCGTGGGAACTGGTCAGCAAGCGACTCGCGAGTGCGGCAGCGGCAGCCGCTCTTGCCGCGACCGGAGAGGCCGCCGCCGAGCCGCCCGGCCCCCTTGGCGCCGACGCCGCACCCTCCGGGCCTCGCTCGCCCGGGTTCTCCTCCCCGGAGACCGATGCCGCCGTGGCCGCTGCTGCGGCTGCTGCCGCCGCGGCCGTTGCCGCGGTCAATGCCGCGATCGCCGCAACCGCCGCTGCAAACGCGAGTCGCGCCGCCACAGCCGCTGCCGCGGCGAAGGCCCAGGCCACGCCCGAGCCCGCCGCGCCCGAGCCCGCCGCGCCCGAGCCCGCTGCGCCCGAGCCCGCCGCGCCCGAGCTCGCTGCGCCCGAGCCCGAGGCGGCGCAGGACGTCGCTGCGCTCGAGGCGCCGGGGACCCCCTCGCCGGAAACCCCCTCGCCGGAAGCCGCCGCGTTGGACCCGACCCCAGCCTCGCCCCCGCCCTCTGGTGCACCGCCGGTGTGGCCCGCGCCCGTGGAATGGCCACCGCGAAGGTCATTTCCAGCGACCCCAACCACTCCCGACCCATCACCGCTGTGGCTCTCGCCATACGCGCCACCAATCGCGTCTCAATTCGACGAACCGCTCCAGGCCGTCGATGCCCAAGAGACCGCCGCCGAGGAGCCACTCGCGGTGCCGGCGACGGCCCAGGCCAGCGTCGTGGATGCCGAGGCGACTGGTCTTGCCGGCCAAGCCGTTCCCACTTCGGACGGCGACGCCGGTCCCGGCTCCGGCTCAGTCCTGCTCCGTCTCCTATCGATGCCGGTCGACGCGCTCCGGAACCGCCTCGTCCGGACCGACCTGTCCGGTTCCCCCGATTTCGATGAGCACGGCGACCCGCACAGGAAGCGCCGCGTGGCCCCGTTCTGGCTGTGGTTCGCCGGCTTCTATGTTGTCGTGGCGCTGACCGTTGCCGCGACCCTCGTCTTCACCGGCGCCGGTTTGCCGGGAAGCGGACCAGCTGCCTCGCAAGCCGCGGGTTCCACCTTTGCCGTCTCGCCGTCGACGAGCGGGCTCGTTCCGAGCGCGTCGGTTGCGATCGGCCCGACCGCCGCAGCGAGCCCATCGGGAACCGCGGTGTCGTCCGCACCGCTTCTCGCCGTCAAGGAGCAGCCCCCGTCGCTCCAAGTCGGGAAGAATGCCACGTTCGTAGTCCAGTTCACCCCTGGGGCGACTTGCACTCTGACCCGGACATTCGTGCCGGGCTTCACGCCCGCTCCTCAGCCGACGCCGAACAGCCCCGTCTCGTCCCTGTCGTTCACCATAGGGTCGGGCGGTTCCGCCACGATCGCCTGGGGCGAGACCGCCCAGGCCGGCACCTACTCGATCACCGCGCTCTGCACGGGTTCGACCCAGCCGTCCGCCCCGGTGACGTTTACCTGGAGCTGACCGGCAGACGGGGCCGGCGCCAGGACGTCCCGGACGCGGCACGGCTGGCGCTGAGTACCTATTCGGGCTTTTCAGGGTTCCGTCAGATCGCCGAACCCAAAATGCGGCGCATGCATCCGGCCGGCCGACCCGGTGGAGGGATCTGGTCGAGGCCGACCCTGCGTATCAATTCCAAGAGGCGTCGCTGCCAGAACCCGAGGTCCACGGTGATTGCTAGAGACAGGTCCCGCGCGAACACAAAGCCCGAACTCCGGTCCGGGCATGTCGCCCGAGATCTGAGGTTGGCCGATCACGCGCCGGTCGCGCTCGTCGTGGACGACCAGCCGCTCGTCCGCCACTTCCTGTCGACCGTGCTCCGGCGCGAGGGCTGGTCGGTCAGGGAAGCCTGGGATGCGGTTTCGGCCGTAGCCGTCTCGGACGCGGAGGCGCTCGACCTCCTCGTGACCGACTACGACATGCCCACGGTTACCGGCGTGGCCCTGGCTCGGACGCTCCGCGAGCGACAGTTCGGCTTGCCGGTGATGATGGTCTCCGGACACCCGGAAGCGGCCGTCGAACTCAAGAGTCTTCGAGGCCGAACGGCCTTCGCCCAGAAGCCCATCTCCATCGATGAGCTCATAGCGGGGGTCGGCTCGATCGTCCACTGATGTCCGGCCGCGGCCGGCCAACTCACAACGCTCCGAGGCCCCGGACGCAGCCTTCTCCGCGGCCGGGTTCTCCGTGCGGACCGGCCGGGCAGCGGTGGAGGAAGGCGCGGTCCGCGCCATGATCGCCGCGGTCGTTGTCGCGTGGCCTGGGCCGCTTCGTTGACAGGACGCTACGGCCCGGAGCGGACGAGGTCGCCGACCCGTTACACTCGGTTGGCATGACCAGCCAGATCAGCCGGCGTCCCGTTGGCTCGAAACCCTCCCCGTCACTCCGAACCATCATCGCGCTGGCCGCGGGCAAGACCGCGGCTCGTGCTACGCGCCTCATCGGCCGCGGCGGTGGCACGGCCATAACGGGCATGGTCGCCCGCAGGGTGGACCCCAGGATCCTCGACAAGCTCGTCCGGATCCCAGGTGTCCCGGTCGTGGCCATCACCGGCAGCAACGGCAAGACGACGACTGCCCGCTTCACGGCCGCGCTCCTCCGAGGCGAGGGCATCAACGTCTGCCACAACTCGGCCGGCGCGAATCTCGTGCAGGGAGTCACGAGCCTGGCCGTCAGCTACGCCGATCTCCTCGGCGCGCTGCCGGACGGCGTGCTCGTCGTCGAAGTCGACGAAGGCGCCCTCCCGCAGGTAGCTCCCGAGACGCTGCCGCGGGCACTCCTCGTCACGGACCTTTTCCGCGACCAGCTGGACCGCTTCGGCGAGATCTACGCCGTTGCCGATGCCATCGAGTCCGTCGCGGCGGCGCTACCTCCGGACGCCGCCCTCATCGTCAACGCGGACGATCCAATGGTCGCCACGCTGGCCGAGAAGCGCGAGGGCCGACGCGTCACGTTCGGGCTGAGCATCAAGCACTCGACGGACCAGATTACGCGCGCCGCGGACACGATCCGCTGCCCGCGCTGCCGGGCGGACCTCAAGTACCGCCACGTCTACCTGTCTCACATGGGCGACTACAGCTGCCCGGCTTGCGGCTTCACCAGGCCCCGGCTGGATGTGGCCGTGACGGCGCTCGAAGTCGTGGGGCTCGATCGAACGCGCTGCGACATCCAGACGCCCACGCGCCGGATGACGCTCGATATCCCGCAGTCGGGCATCCATATCGCCTACGACGCGGCCGCCGCGATCGCGATCCTGGTCGGTCTCGGTATCCCGCTGGACCACGCGGTCGAATCGATGGCTTCGGTCGGCCCGGCCTTCGGCCGCCTCGAGAAGATCGATGCCGGCGGCAAGACCGTGATCCTTGCCTTTGCCAAGAACCCAACCTCCTACAACACCACCCTGCGAGCCCTGGCCACCGAAGACGAGCCGCGCCAGCTGCTGATCGCCGCCTCCAATACGCTGGTCGACGGCGAGGACTTCGGCTGGCTGTGGGACGTCGACTTCGAGTCCATGGCGCCGAAGATCGAGCGGGTCGTAGTCTCGGGCACGCGCGCCGACGAGCTGGCCAACCGGCTCCACTACGCCGGCGTTCCTTCCGGAAAAATCCGCGTCGTCGAGGATCGCAGTCTCGCCCTCACCGAGGGGCTGGCCCTCCTGCCCGCCGGCGGGCGACTCATCGTACTGTCCGGCTACACGCCCCTGATCGAGCTTCGGAACGAGATGCGGCATCGCGGCTGGACCGGGAGATACTGGGCCGTATGAGCGACGACAAGCCCGTGAATCCGCAGATACCGCACAAGCCGTCGCCGAAGACGGTCGTGGCTCGGCGTGTCCACGCGGACTATCTGTCGGATCCGGCCGATCCGTTTCCGTTCATCCCTTCGGCTCCTAAGCCCGAGCCGAAGCCCGCCCGGACCTCGAGTCTGCGCTCTGCCGGGAAGGCGGCCCCGGCCCCAGCCGCTCGCGCCGCTACGCCGGTCGCAGCCAAGCTCGCTCGCGCCGCTGTGCCGGCCCCGGAGGCCATATCGAAGCCCAAGGCGCCTGCGCCGGCTCCGAAAACGCCGGCCGGAGTTGCCGATTCGCCCGCCGCCGAAGTTTCGGCCCCGGCGGTCCCGAAGGCAGTTCCGCTTCATTCGGCCAGGTCAATCCACTCGCGTGACCATAAGCCGCTCCGGATCGCCCACCTCTACCCGTCGCTCCTGAACGTGGCCGGCGATGGCGGCAACCTCATCGCCATCCAGCGCCGGGCGCAGTGGCGCGGCATCCCGGTCGAAGTCGTGGCCGTCGAGAAGGCCGAGACGCCCGACTTCCGCAAGTTCGACATCGTCTTGTTCCACGGCGGCCAGGACGTCGAGATGGCGGTGGCCGCGGATGATTTCGCACTCAAGACGCCGTCGCTGCGCGAGGCCGTCGGCGAAGGCGTGGTCGTCTTCGCCGTCTGCGCCGGGCTGCAGCTGCTCGGCCACCGCTACGTGTCCAACACTGGCGAGGAGATGCTCGGCGCCGGGATCCTGGATCTCGAGACGCGCGGTGGACCGCAGCGCTTCATGCAGCATGCCGCCTGCGAAGTCACGATCGACGGCGTGACCGAGACGATCGTCGGCTTCGAAAATCACTCCGGGCTCACGACCCTCGGCCCCGGTTCCGAGGCTTTCGGCAAGGTGATCGCCGGGGCCGGNNGTGGTCCTCGCGCCGCTCAACGACGAACTGGAGACGCGGGCCCACGAAGTGGCGCTGGCCAAGGCCATGGCGAACCGCGGCCGCCGCACGGCCCTCGAGCCTGCGAAGCTGGTCAGGGGCCAGATGCAGGGGTAACGGGCAGCACCCGGCGCCCGACCGAGGCACCGCGCAGCGATGCCGCAGCGGTCCGCCGCGGCTCCTACATGCCCGAGATCAGCCCGATGATGTTGCCCTCGGTGTCCTTGAACCAGGCGGCCAGGCCCTCGGGAGTCTTCAGGATGCCGTTAACGGTCTTGAAGTCGCCCATGTCGTATTCCTCGAAGACGACGCCTTTCCCGCGCAGCTCGGCCACGAGGCCCTCGAGATTCGTGACGTTGAAGCCGGCCGCAGTGGCCTTGTTCGAGCCGGCGAACGTGGACGGATACAGGAAGATCGACGAGTTGTTGACGTGGTAAGTCACCCCGGCCGGGGTGACTTCGCCGGGCTTGAAGCCGAGCTTCTCTTCGTAGAACCGGCGTGCCCGGGCCAGGTCGACGGCCGGCAGGGTCGGATACATCGTGAAATCTGTAAGCACGGGTTGACTCCTCACTGAATGGCTTCCGAAGAGCCAGACGATGCGCCAGTTCGATGCCCAACGAGACGCTGGTCTCGGCCCACGCACCCGCGTCGCGCGGCATGGAGCGGCCACAGGGCCGCCCAGGCCGCCATCGGCGAAGATTGAACGGTTCCGGCGGCTCTTTCGTAGATCGGGCAGAGCAGCCGCAGAGGGAGAACGATGATCGAGGTGGCCGGCGTCCAGCCGCGTGACGATGACGAGCGGGTCGTCGAGTCGCTGCTGGCGGGCGTGCCCGAGGCCCACCGGCTGGCGTCGTGGGTCCTGCGCGATCCGATTGGGGCGGAGGACGCGGTCCAGGAAGCGCTCTTACGGGCTTGGAGCAAGCGGCGGAGCATACGTTTCGAGCTGGGCCAGCCGCAGCGCTGGTTCATGCGGATCGTGCTCAACGTCTGCCGCGACGAACTGCGCCGCCGCCGCCACCAGCCGGTTGCCACGACCGAACCAACAGCCGTGGGCCGGGCGCCATCCGACAACGACGACCTCGGCCGGGCCATCGCGCGGCTGGCCGAGGACGAACAGATCGTGCTGGGGCTCCGCTTCGGGCGCGACCTGACGATCCCGCAGATGGCGCTGGCGCTGGCGATTCCCGAGGGCACCGTGAAATCACGACTCCACCACGCGCTGGAGCATCTGAGAGCCGAGCTCGATGCCGACCGCCGAGCCGAGGAGCAAAGACGATGACCACGCCCGATCTCGAAGCCAGGCTTCGGTCGTACTACGGCACCGTGGCGCCGGGGGACTCCACGAGGCTCGTGATGGCGTCGGCCAGGTTGCTCGAGGACGCTCGGACGGCACGGCCGGGGCGGTCTGCCTGGGGCGTGTTGCGGCTCGTCGGGACGCTCGCCGCTGCCGTGGTCGTGCTGGCGGTCCTGGCAGTGGCTCGCTTCGGCGGAGGCGTAACGGGACCGGTGGCCGACTCCTCGTCGCCCGGGCCCACTTTCGACACAACCACGGCCCTGCGCGCGCAGGTGGACACGTCGGGCGCCATGCGAAACGGCGGCATATGGGCCGTCCAGGGCTCGTACTTGCTGACATCGATCGACAACGGCGCTACGTGGCGGGCCGGCTCGTTCCCGAGCCCGGTCGGGTTCACCGCCTACGAGCAGGCCTTCGTCCTCGACCAGGACCACGCCTGGGCGCTCACTTCGGACCAGCAGACCAACGGGACCCAGAGCACGCCGCTCCCGGGGACCATCAGCAGAACGAGCGACGGCGGAAGGACGTGGCAGTCGGCGCAGCTTTCCGCAGGCGTACAGTGCCTCCGGGCCTCGATGTCGTTCCTGGACGCCAGGCGAGGCTTCCTGATGTGCGCGGTTCCGTCCACTCCGGGGCCCACGGGGCCGACGGCACAGTCGCTGCTCTCCGCGGTGGAAGGATCGGGCACGGTCCTCGCCACGACGGACGGCGGCGCCACGTGGGCGATTGTCGGCGGCGCTCCGGGGCTGAGCGAAGACTTCACCGCGAGCGACGCGAACACGCTCTGGTCCGTACCGGACACGATCTCGTCCGAGCTGACCGGCGCGCAACTCTACGTGAGCCGGAACGGCGGCGCCACCTGGTCGACGGTCGACCTGCCGGGCCTGGCGTCCGTTCCGGCGAACACCTCAGTCGGCGTTCAGGCGGGACCGGTCTTCTGGGATGCCTCGAACGGCGCGATCGCGGTCGGCTTCGACCAGTGCTGTTCGATCGACACGATCGCCATCTGGTTCTACAGGACTTCGGACGGCGGAGATTCGTGGAGCTTGTTCAAGGAACCGCGGCACTACCCGCTGAACCCAATGACCAACAACGCCTCGGTGGGCAAGGTGTGGGCATCCGTCGGGGACGGGGGATTCTTCAGGATGACCGTGAGCAGTGACTTCGGCGCGAGCTGGACGAGCGTTCCCGGCTACGGGATGCCCGACAACACGGATTTCTTGACAGTGGACTTGGTCGATCGGTCCCACGGCTTCGCGACGGTATTCGCGGGGCCGGGTACCCGCGTCCTGATGCTCACGGCCGATGGCGGCCGCACCTGGCACCCCGCCGATTTTGGGGACGCGCGGGCCCGGCTCGGCTCCAATTCCGGCGACGCGACCCAGGCTGCGAACCTCGCTGGCAACTACACCGTCATGGCGACCAAGGCACCGTCGGTCGCGTGGAACATGCTGTCGGAGTACTCGCAGCGGCTTTTCGGGAGCGCGGCCGCCTTCGAAACCGCGCAAGCTGCGCTCGGCGGGCGCACCAACTACACATCACACCTGGCCGATCCAGCGCAGAGCGGCGATCTGCTCAGCCAGCAGAATCTCGGCCCCGGGCTCTGGGCGAACCTGACCTCAACGGCCGACATCGCTCGCGCCTACGTGGTCATCGTCACATTCCCCGGCACGTCGGAGCCTCCGGAGTCGCTGGTCGTAGCGCCGCTCTCCGCCACCGGTGAGTGGCGGATCTGGGTCGCCGCGGCGCCGTAGGAGCAGACCGTCCGTCCTGCCGAATGCTCGTCAGATTGACATTCGGCGAGTTGCGCGATGGCGAATCGGCCCTGAGGCGGCTTGAAGCGCGGCTAGACGGCCGCGCGCGCCCCCCGTGGGGCCCGAATCGGTTCTCGGAAGGTGGATCCGTGCGGCCAAAGTGGCGTCCGGCCTTGCCGATGAGAATTCGGCAGATTCGCCGTAGCGGCGCCGAGGTATTTCCCGTGGTTCGGTTGCGACCCGGCCTCAGCTCTTCGCCGCCAGCGCCGCCTCCAGCTTGGTGACCTTGTCGAGCATCGTGTTGATCGCCGCGTCCTGCTCGAGGAGGTGGGCCTGGATCTGCTGCGACTCGTGGAACGTCGCGTCGGCGTCCTGGTAGGTCATGTCGGCGCGCTTGTCGGAAGCCCGGCTGAGGATGTTCTGGCCGACCATGATGACCGACAGCATGACCAGCTGGATGAAGGTCTGGCTGACCCACTGAATCAGCAGCAGCGGGCTGCCCGTCGCCGACGGCAATGCGATTAGCGCGAGAACTCCGAAGGCGTACGCGCACCACATGGTCCCCACGACCGTGGTCAGGATCAGGGCAACCTTGCCGTTGAACCCGACGTGCTCATCGGTCGTTTTTGGCGGCCCCGACTTCTTGCGGTTGGCGATGCGCGGATGCGGAACGTGCTGGAAGGTGATAGCCATGGTTCCCTCCTGCGTAAGTGGGTAGGTCCATGATGGCGCACCCGAGTGGCTGCGGATTCGTCGGCCCGCGCCGCGGCCCCGGACGGATCGACAGGCGGGTCGCCGGTGCCCCGACGAGCGAGTTCGTGGGCCGGCCGGGCCTACAGTTCCTGGCGGCGGAAGGTCAACCAGGTGATCCCAAACAGGATCGGCACCAGGGCGATGTTGAACAGGATCGGGCCGGCAATGAAGCCCGGATCCTTGCCCAGGACCATGTTCGAGGCGATCGTCTCCAGCGACGTGGGCATGTAGTCGCCGATCACGGGCAGCGAGGCCGCGATGCCCAGAACCAGCAGCGCAACCAGCCCGATGCCCGCGGCCGCGATCGCCGACTTGGTCAGCGAACTGCCGAGCACGGTTATCGCGGCGAAGCAGACGAGCATCCACCACAACAGCCAGGCCATCGCGACGTACCCGCCCAGGCCGAACGTGGTGGGGTAGAGAAGCGTGACGTACGCATAGGCGAAGCCGCAGCCCAGCAGGGTGGCGATGCCGAGAGTGATCGAGATTGCGATCAGCTTCGCGGCCAGGAAGGCGGCCCGCGAGGCCGGCTTGGTCAGGATCATCCCGGCGGTGCCGCGCTCCTTTTCCCAGGCCACGGTTCCCATCGACAGCAGCAGCGCGCAGATGATGCCGAACTGCGACAGGTTCTTGAGGATCTGCCCGGCTGCGCCAGCGAGGCTTGGCGGCGGCACCAGGAAGGACATCCCGGCGCTCTCGCTGCCGATGGCGTCGAAGAGTTGCTTCAT
>PMJT01000138.1:0-1989 GCA_003158495.1 Chloroflexota bacterium
TCGAACGGCGCGAAGTCGGGTCGAGTGTCGCTCCGGTATGCCGGCTCCGTGGCCATGGTGGCTTCCTCAGGCTTCGTTCGTGCTGTCGTCTTCATGGGTGCGCGTTGTCCTTTTCATGCGGCGAGAAGCAGCCGGGCTGCCTCCTCATCGGTGATCAATTGATGGATCAGTCCACTCAAGAGAGCGGCGAGAATTGCCGGCGCCTTGGCGGCCCCGCCGGCGATGGCCACTACATCGGGAACGGCCCGCAGTTGGTCGGGGCTTATGGCAATCAGCCGTCCGGGCAGACCGCCGGCGCGTATCTCGTGGCCGCTCGAGTCGAGGACGTTGGCGCAAACGTCGGCCACGGCTCCCGCCGCATCCAGCGCCGCGGCGAGGTCGTTGGGGAGCGACGATCGAACGGTCGATCCGCTCGCGGTCCATGCGCCGATGCCTACGACGGCCTTGGTGAGGTGATCGAACATCGCGACCGTCTTGTGTACATGCGGGTCGCTTCGCAGGGCCGCGGCCATCTCGGGGCTATCTACAAGGAGCGGCACCGGCAGCGGATAGACGGGGCCAGCGGCGCAGTCCGCGACGCGCCGAACGACCTCCATGGAGTTGATATCCAGCTCGAGCGTGGGAACGCTGCCGACGATCTGGACGACCGTGCACGCGGGCAGCCTGGAGAGGTGCCCGACCATCGAATGGAGGGTCCGTCCCCACGAGAGCCCGAGGACGTCATCGGCCTCGAGAGTCTCGCTCAACAACTCGGCGCAGGCTCGGCCGAGTTGCTCTCGCTTGAACCCGTCTGGCCCGTCGATCGTCCGGACGACGAGGGCGTCCCTCAAGCCGTAGCGGGCCGCCAGCTCGATGGACAGATCGACGTTGATGTCCGGCGGGGCTCCGATCTCGATCCTCACGATCCCATCACGGCGCGCCGCCTCGAGCAGGCGGGCGACTCGAAAGCGCGAGATTCCGAGTTCCTCGGCGATCTCGCTCTTGCTCGCGCCGTCGAGGAAGTATCGGCGCGCGGCGAGGACAGTGGTTACCACCCGGAGTCGCGCGGGGTGACCCTCGGATCGAACCGATGGGTTCATTGCTCCTCGTTGCTGTGCCGGCTAGGCCGGACGAATTCGAGACACCGCCCTGGCGCAAGCGGCCCGGCCTGGATCCTATCATTGTAACATCTGAGCGGCAAGCGCTCAAACGAGCGACCGCCCGGTCGCGCGACGAAACCGGTCGAGGGGTCAGCGTGGCTGCCTCAAAAAGCCCGATGCTAGCCGAGCCGGCGCTCCGGAAGACACGTACCGGGCATGCCGCGGGGAACAACCTGGAGGACATCCCGGCCCTGAACCGGCCCGTGGCTCGGGCCGGCCAGCTGGATCAAACGAGCGTGGTCTTGACGTCGAAGGCGGCCACTACAGCCCGCAGGTCGTCGAGGCTGAGCCCTTCTGCACGGCCACCGATCAGCAGGTCCATGTATTCGTAGTTGGCCGCGGTTTCCGCGTATTCGATCCGATCCACGGCGCGTTTCACGGAGATGTCCGAGCGGGCCATGACACCGTGCTTTGCCCACACGGTGATGCGGTGCCCTCGCAGGCTATTCACGTTCGCTTCCATGAGCGGAGCGGAGCCGGGCAGCATGAACTCGAGAGCGCCGATGCCGGCTGGCAGGTTGATGATCGTCTCAGGCTCCCACCGGAGCAGACGCCGGTTGAGGTACTGCTCGTTCCGATACTCGGCGATGTGGCTCAGGTAAGTGAGGCGGGGAGGCTGTGCGTGGACGACGGCGTGGAAGTTCGTGCCGGTCCGTTCGACCGTGTCGTCGTG
Source organism: Chloroflexota bacterium (assembly GCA_003158495.1). GTDB lineage: Bacteria > Chloroflexota > Limnocylindria > Limnocylindrales > CSP1-4 > Fen-1039. Next base: position 1,813 of record PMJT01000138.1, read on the forward strand.
AACCGCGAGGTGCGAGTTCCACTCCGATGTCACGTTCTCGAAGAGCCGGTTCGGCGCCGTGTGCAGGATGCCGGTAGTGCCGTCGGGCGAGATCAGGACGGCGCCGAGGTTGGCCGTCGGATCCTCGTGGATCTCGCGGAGCCGGCGGCCCGAGCCGGTCACGATGACGATGCCGTT
>PMJT01000138.1:2064-4985 GCA_003158495.1 Chloroflexota bacterium
TCGGCGGCTCGGGGTTTGGTCCCGTGCGAAAGGGCCGGAGCGGTGGTCAGGCTTTACCGGCCCGGGACCGTCCCCTGGTTTGCATCTCAGTCGAGGTGGAACACCTCGACGAGGCGTCGATGGAAGCCTGTCGCCGGGTCGGTGCAAGGGTCGATCAGAGCCGCCATGTCCGCTTGCCAGCGAGCGTTGACCGGGGCCTGGTCCATCATCGTCCGGAAGCGCTCGAAGTCGTCGACATCGAGGACGCCGAACAAGTCGTCGTTGTGCAGGTAGATGGAGTAGTTGCGAGCTCCTGCTGCCCGAAGCGCGTCCAGCATCTCCGGCCAGACGTCAGCATGGCGCCGCCGATACTCGGCTTCTGCGCCGGGGAGGAGCTTCATCCCAAACGCGACACGTTCCATTGGAGCCCCTTCAAAACGCCGACCCCGGCGCCGGGAGATCCCGGGCCGGGGTCGGCAGACTGTGGCTGGAAGTCGCGGCTAGAAGCCGAACGTCGTGACGTACTGGTCGATGTTGGCCTTGTTGAAGACGAAAGGAGGACCGAGGACGACGACGCTNNGCGTTGCCCTTGATCGTTCCGTTGATGAGGTCAACGGCAACGGCGTACGCGAGGTAGCCGAGGTCGGTGACGTTCCAGAGAGCGAATTCGGGGGCCTGTCCGCCCTTGACGTAGTCGACCATGCCCTTGGGGGTGCNNGGGTGAGCAGTGAGGAGAGCCTGCGCCTGGGTCGTGCTGACTGCCGGGTCGTCGTTACCGTAGACGACGCCGTCGAACTTGAGCTTGGCGTACTTGGCGCCCTTGAGGGTGTCCTGCATGGCAGCGATCCAGGCGTTCTGGTTCGTCGCGGTCTGGGCGGCTGAGAGAACGGCGATTTCGCCGGTGCAGCTGGGGGCTTCGTCGCAGGCCATGTCCGCGAGGCCCTTGCCGATACCAGCGGTGTCGGCCTGGTTCACGAACACGTTGTAGGCGCCCTTCGCCGGGCTGGAGTCATAGCCGACGACCTTGATGCCGGCAGCCATGGCGGCCTGCAGGGCCGGGGCGATTGCGGTCGCGTCGTCTGCGGAGACGAGGATCGCAGATGCCTTCTGCGTGGTGGCGGTCTGGATGAACGGGATCTGCTGCGTCGCGTCTGCGGCGGTCGGGCCGACCTGGCTCACAGCGCCGCCGAGATCGGTGGCAGCCTGCTGGGCGCCCTTGAAGGCGACGTCGAAGTACGGGTTGTTGACCTGCTTCGGGATCATGACGACGGTGACCGGCGCGGCCGTCGGAGCAGCAGTCGGGGCAGCGGTCGCAGCAGCGGTCGGGGCCGCAGTCGGAGCAGCGGTCGGAGCAGCGGTCGCGGGGGCAGCCGTGGGCGTTGCCGCCGTTGAGCTACAACCTGCCACAAACACAGCGAGAGCCACAGCTGCGGCTGCTCGCGGAAGACGATGGAACATGGAACGGATCCTCCTTCGAGTATTGCGGAGGAGCTAGCGGCTCCTCCTTCGAGCGACGTGAAATGTCGAGTGACTCCTCCCTTCGAGTTCTATCCGACGATCTCGCCGGGCGCGGGGCCTTGTGCTTGTTTCGGTCGACCGGGATGCAAACGGCCGATCATGACCCGAGCCTGGCGAGCAAGTTGGGGGGCGATGACCGAGACGATCAGAAGCAGCCCGATGGCCACGTTCTGGTAATCGCTCGAGACACCGGCGAGGCGCAGCGCGCTCTGAAGCGCGGCCAGAGTGAAGACGGCCAGGATGACACCGGGGATGGTGCCCTTGCCGCCGTTGATGTCCACTCCGCCGAGCACCGCGATCATCACGACCGTCAGCGTCAGCCCCGTACCGTTGTCGGACCGAACGCTGTTGTATCGCAATGCCAGGACGATGCCGGCGAAGGCAGCAACCATGCCGGAGACGGCGAACAGCGCCGTCCTGAGAGTGGCGACGCGAACGCCCGAGTAGCGCGACGCGTCCTTGTTCTTTCCGACGGCGAACACCTGCCGTCCGATCCACGTGAAGTGCATCACGGCGGTGAAGACCACGGCGAGAATGAGGAACGTGAGAAGTGTCCAGGGGACCTGCGTGCCCGGTACGTAGCCGAAGCCAAACGCGGTGAACTGGGAGGGGAAATTGGTCACGTAGCTCGTGCCCAGCACGGCGTTGGCCAGCCCGCGGTACAGGGCCAGCGTCCCGAGGGTGACGACCAGGGCCGGGAGGCCCCAGCGGGTTACCAGCAGGCCGTTGAACATGCCGCCGAGGAGACCGACGACGAGCACGATCGGGATTGCCAGTTGAAGCGGCATGCCCGCGGTGAAAAGGACCCCGAGGACGGCGCCCGACAGGCCGACCATGGACTCGACCGAGAGGTCGATGTCGCCGGTAATGATGATCGGGGTCATGGCCAGGGCCATAATCGCGACCTCCATCGTGCCGCTGATCGATGCGCCGAAGTTTGCCGAGTTCCAGAAATCGGGCTGAATGAAGTACGGCGAGATCTGCGCGCCCCACCACACGATGGCGGCGAGCATGACCAGCAGCAGTACTTCCCAGCGAGCGATCGAACTGATGAAGCTGCCCGCGCCACCAACGCGGTCGCCCTGTCGGCGAACAGCGGCGGCTGGAGCCGGCGTCGTGGGGACGGCTGCGACTTCCGAGGGCCGGCTCCCGGCTGGATCCTGTGTCATCGGACTCGACTCCGCGCTTTGGCACGCTGCGTCCGCACCTGGATGAGTGCGTCGGTGGATACCGCGAAGAGGATCACGGCGCCGTAGATCAGCTGGAGCCACTCCTGCGGAGCGCCCAGGAGGATTAGCGCGTTGTTGATCAGGCCCAGGAACAGCGCTCCAAGGGCGGCGCCGATCACCGTCCCGGAGCCCCCTGAGATCGAGACTCCGCCGACCACGACGCCGGCGATGACGGCCAGCGATTCGCCGGAGGCG
>PMJT01000040.1:0-27332 GCA_003158495.1 Chloroflexota bacterium
GGCCGGCCCGATGTGGTCATCGTCGAAGTTGGCGGCACGGTCGGCGACATCGAGTCGCTGCCGTTCCTGGATGCCTTCCGCCAGATGCGCAAGGACGTCGGGCGTCGCAACGTGATCTACGTCCACGTGACCTTGCTTCCGGCCCTCGCGGCCACCGGCGAGCTCAAGACCAAGCCCACCCAGCACTCCGTCAAGGAGCTCCGCGGCATCGGCATCCAGCCGGACGTGATCGTCCTGCGGTCGGACCACCCCGTCAGCCAGGAGATCCGCGACAAGATCGCTCTCTTCACCGACGTCGCCGCCGAGGCGGTCATTCCCGCCGAAACGGCTTCGACGATCTACGAAGTGCCGCTCCTCTTCGAGGAATCCGGCCTCGGCTCCCTGCTGGTGCGCGAGCTCAGCCTCGAGGATATGGCCCAGGCGCCCGATCTCGAATCCTGGACGCAGCTTGTCGAGCTGATCAAGCGCCCGAAGCCGACGCTCGAAATCGGTCTCGTCGGCAAGTACATCGAACTGCCGGACGCCTACCTGTCGGTCATCGAATCCCTCAAGCACGCCGGCTGGGCGCACGAGGTCGACGTCAAGATTCGCTGGATCGATTCGGAGGCCCTCACGCCGGAGAATGTCGCCGAACAGCTCGCCGGCCTCGCCGGAGTCGTGGTCCCGGGCGGCTTCGGCCACCGCGGCATCGAAGGCAAGGTCCTCGCGGCGAAGTTCGCGCGGGAAGGCAACGTGCCGTTCCTCGGCCTGTGCCTGGGACTCCAGTGCGCCGTCATCGAATTCGCCCGCGACGTCCTCGGCACGCAAGACGCCAACAGCACCGAATTCGACATGTTCACCGAGCATCCGGTCATCGACTTCATGCCGGACCAGCGCACGATGCAGGAGAAGGGCGGCACGATGAGGCTCGGCCTCTATCCCGCCCGCCTGACCCCCGGATCGAAGGCCGCCGCGGTCTACGGCACGGAACTGATCTACGAGCGCCATCGCCATCGCTTCGAAGTCAACAACGAGTACCGCTCCCTGCTCGAAGCCGCGGGCATGGTCCTCTCCGGTCAGTCGCCGGACGGTCGTTTGGTCGAGATCATCGAGCTGAAGGACCACCCCTGGTTCGTGGCCAGCCAGTTCCACCCGGAATTCCGCAGCCGACCGGAACGCCCGCATCCGCTATTCGACGGCTTCATCGGATCGGCCGTGGCCGTCTCGGACGGACGCGTGCCGGTATTCCGCGGGCCCGTCGCCGAGCCGCCCCACGGCGGTGCGCTTCTCGGGGTCTCACCTGCCGAATAGACGGTCGCGGGCTGGTGGTCGCCGGCGTCCATCTCAGTAGCGGAGGACATGCACCGGCCGCCCTGGCCGATGGGCGAGAGCCCGAGCTGCGCGCCGCGGTCCACTCGAGCCGGCCTGGCCGCGCGGAGCTCTGAACGTTCCGGGCCCCGTCCAGGGGCCTAGTAGATGGCGACTTGGCGCTCCACCACGCCGGCCTCGCTCAGGTTCACGAGCGCCTGCCCTCCGCCGACTCCGATCCGATAATCGCCGGCGAAACCCTCGACCTCGATCCGGCCCTCGTCATCGGACACGACAGTCGTCCTGGGAAGCCACCACTCGCCCTTGATGAGCCGCCGGAGGGCATGGTATGCGGGCTTGGGCGTGCCATCGGCCCGCACGAGGCCGGCCGGTGCCCCAAGCCACGACCCGTTGTCGGTCAGTCCCCAGTAGGTGACGGACTGGACTGACGGGTGCCGCAGGAGCGTCGTGTAGTGCCGCACGACCTCGTCGGCCTGGCGCTCCTCGCCCTCGGGCGTCGACTTCCACTCGGGCACCTGGTAGTCGTTGAGGTCCTCGATCTCCGGAGGCATGAGGTTTCCCGACAACAGGGTCGTCTCACTCATGTGCAGCGGCAGCCCGAAGCGAGAGAACCGCTCGAGTACCGCGAGGGTCTTGGTCTCACCCCAGTAGCCTTGGTGCATGTGGCTCTGGAGCCCGATCCCGTCGATCCTGATTCCCTCATCCATGCAGGCCGAGAGCAGTTCCTCGTACGCCTCGGACATGTCGAAGTCGTTGATGATCAGGCGGATCCCAGGATCGGCGGCGCGGGCCGTCTCGAAGGCAAGGCGGACCATGCCGACACGACCCAGGCGCTGGGCCAGGAGAGTGATGGCGTTCGCCTGGCGATCGAAGACCGGCATGATGACCGCTTCGTTGATCGCGTCCCAGGTCCGGATCACGCCGCCGAAGTCGGTGACCTCCCGCGTGATGCGTGCCCGGAGGGCCGCCTCGACGGCATCTTCCTCGAGGTCCAGCAGCCACGCCGGCGCGATCGTGTGCCAGACGAGCGGATGACCCTTGACCGCGACCCCGCGATCCGCGAACCAGGTTGCCGTACGCAGCAGGCGGTGCGTGTCAGGGTGACCCCGCTCCGGCTCGAAGCTGCCCCAGTAGAAGGGCAGGGTGACCGTGTTGAAGACGTCCAGCCAGAGTCCCGCGAGGCGGGGGGCCAGGTCGGCGGAAGCCCCGCCAAACGGGCTGTAGATCACCGCGTCGGCCTCGCCGTTGGCCAGGGCGATGAAGTCGAAGCCGATGTTGCCGAAAGTGAAAGCGTGCCGAACTTGCTCGACCGTGGCGGACGTGCTGCGAACCCGCTCACCGTCCTGCCCGACCAGGGTCAGGACCGCGCGAACCGTCCGATGCAGGTACTGGGGCCCGGCGCCCTGTGACGCGACGTTCATGTCAGGATCCTCCCGTCCGGCCCCGATCGGGGCATTTCGCCGCGACCCATCGCGGAGGCGGCCCGCGCGTCAGGCGCTTCTTGTTTCCGTCGGGTGCGGCCTCGGTGGGGCCGTGGACTCGCGAACGATCACGGAGGTCGAAAGCTCGAACCGCTGGTTCGGGCGCGTGCCACCCCTCGCGAGTTCGATCACCATGCGAGTTGCCTCGGTCGCCATCTCAGCCAGCGGTTGACGGACGGTGGTCAGGTTGGGCGACACCCACTGGCAGAGTTCGACGTCGTCAAACCCGACGACTGACAGGTCATCCGGGATGGCCAATCCCAGTGCCCAAGCCGCCTTGTAGACACCGTACGCCTGCTCATCGGAGCCGCTGATGATCGCCGTCGGCGGCTCTGGAAGCTGCAGGAGCTCCCGGCCTCCGCGGAGGCCGCCCGACATGAGCGAGTCGCCATTTCGTACTAGCTCTTGGTCGGGCTCGATGCCGGCGCGTTGGAGTGCTGCCCGGTAGCCATCAAGTCGGTCCCGGTGACACTCCTCGCTCTGAGGACCCGTGATGAAGCCGATGCGTCTGTGTCCGAGCCCGATCAGGTGCTCCGTTGCGTCTCGCCCTCCTGCCCAGTCGGTTGCGGCGATGGTCGTCAGTGACTGGGGTCCGGTCCCTACCGGGTCCACCAGCACCACGGGCACGTGGAAGCTCTCAAGCTCCGCACGGCCAGCGTCCAGAAGCTCCGATACGACGAGGACGACACCGGAGGCCCCACGCTGGACGACGTGCTCGACCCAGCCTGGCCTACCCACCGGGCTCCCCTGGGTCGTCTTGACGACCAGGTCACAACCGAGACGCCCGGCTTCGGCCTCAGCGCCCCGGAGCAGTGTTGTGGCCCACTGCGTTTCGAGGTCGGTGATGACGAAGTAGATCAGGCCGCGGTCCTGCCGGTTGCGGCGCTGGTAGCCCTGTTCAGCCAGCAGGCGCTCGACCAGTTCTCGCTTCTCTACCGAGACCCCCGCCCGGCCGTTGAGGACCCTCGAGATGGTTGGAACCGAGACGCCCGCCGCTGCAGCGATCTCGGCGATCGTGACGCCTTTCCCCGCCATCTACCTCTCCCATCAATTGTCGCCAGCGGCCATTGACGATCCCTTGCGCAGACTATAACGTAACTCGGCAACGCAAGTTGCGCGATATTTGGCAACGCAAGTTGCGCGATTCTTTTCCTTGAAACGATCAAGGCGTGGCCCGAGTTCGGGCGGGAAGGAACGGAATAGAGGAGATGGAGATGTGGGGAGCGAAACGGCCCAACAGCCGCCGGAGTGCCAGCATCGGTATCGTCAGCGTCGCGCTGCTCGTAGCGAGCGCCTGCTCGGGGAGTAGTTCAACTGCGGCACCGGCCGCCACCACGGCCCCGGGGGCCACAGCGGCTACCACGGCCCTGACCGGCGACCTCACCTGGTGGGGATGGACGCCCACGGCGGACCTCGCTACCCAGATGATCGCGGGGTTCAACAAGGTTTACCCGAACGTGAAGGTCACCTTCGTCTCGAAGCCGATCGACTCGTACGACTCGGTGCTCGGCCCGGCGATCACTTCGTCCAAGGGGCCCGACGTATTCAACGTCGCGCCAGGCTCGCTCAACGGCGGCGTGTCCCAGTTCGCGCCGGGCGCAATTGACATGACTCCCGCCATTACAGCGGCACTCGGGAGCGACTGGAAGACCAAGGTCGCCCCAGCGGGCGTTGACCCGATGACCGTTGGCGGAAAGCTCGTCGGCCTGCAGGTCGGTGCGGTCTACTCCGGCTGGATGTGGATCAACCAGGACATATTCGACAAGTACAGCCTCAAGGCGCCCACGACGCTGGCCGAGTGGAAGACCGTGTGCTCGACCCTCAAGACGAACGGTGTGGGCTGCTTCGTTCAGGGCGCGGGCCAGTGGGCCTTCGACATGGACACGTTCGAAGCAATCTGCGAGAACATCGCGCCCGACCTCTATACCCAGGCCGCGCAGGGCAAGGTCAAGTGGACCGACCCCCGCTTCGCCCAGGCGATGGCCAATTGGAAGTCCCTGTTCGATCAGGGGATCATGCAGGATGGGGCCGTAGGCCTCCAGCAGTACCCCGACGCCAACAACCTCTTCCTGTCGGGCAAGTACGCGATGGTCATGATGGGCAGCTGGTACACCTCGAATACGGTCAAGGAAACCATGGTGAACGGGATGACCGCAGCGGGCGTGACCAGCCCGACCCCGATCACCATCATGCCGATTCCGTTCCCGGATCTCGCCGGGTCCGGCAAGACCGGCACGATGTTCGGCGATGCTGACTACGGTTTGGCGGTCAGCGCGAAGTCCTCTCAGCAGGAAGCGGCGAAGGCCTTCGCCATCTGGATTGCGACATCGCAGGCCGGCCAGCAGGTCGTGGCCAACACTCTCAACCTGATCCCGGCTCTCAAGGGCGTCGGCGCCCAGTGGGACCAGATCAACCTCGTCAACCCCTCCAAGCAGCTGACCGCGCTCCAGGCCTATCAGACGACGGCGGTCTCTTCGATCTCGCAGCGTCTCGGCGACGTGAGTGCTGATCTCAACACCGCGTTCCGCGATGCTCTGATTGGTATGGCGTCCGGCCAGAAGACTGCTGACCAGGCCCTGCAGGGCCTCCAGGCCGTCCAGGACGCCGCCAAGTAGCGCCAGACAACCTTCCTTCCATCAGATGAGCCCTGTGCTCCTCTCGACTGCGACCGAGGGCATGCAATGAGCACTGCACCTGCGCACGAGACCCTGGGCCGGCCGGTCAACGCGACCGGCCGGCCCAGGGGCCGCTCGAGCCCGCTTGGGTCGCGACTCAGCGGTCTGCCTTGGATCCTGCCGGCGATCGTGCTGGTCATCGGCCTGATCTACTTCCCGATCGGGTACCTGGGCTACGCCTCCACGCTCAACTGGAATGGCTTCATCCTGTCCACTCCAACGAGCATCGGGGACGCCAACTACGCAAAGATGTTCGGCGACCCGGTGTTCTGGAACGCGCTCTGGCATACGGTCTTCTTCTACGTCATCACCTTCTCAGTGCAGACGTTCATCGGGTTCACGTTCGCGGCGGTCATGCACTCGCGGATCCGCCTCGGGAACCTATACAAGGCGATCGTGTTCGTCCCGGTAGTGCTCGCTCCGGCCACCATGGCGCCCGTTTTCCGGCAGATATTCGACCAGTTCGGGCAGTTCAACTGGCTGTTGAGCAGCATCGGCCTCGGCTCGCTGACGCGCCCATGGCTGGCGGACCCGACGACCGCAATGCCGGTCATCATGTTCATCACCGTGTGGGAGTGGACGGGCCTGACGTTCGTCCTCTACTACGCCGCGATGTCACAACTCAGTCCGGAGATCCTCGAGGCGGCTCGAGTAGACGGCGCCGGCAACTTCCGCACTCTTCGGTCGATCGTCTGGCCGATGTGTAGGGGCACGACGGCCGCGCTGGCCGTGCTGGGCCTGATCGGTGCCCTGAAGACGTTCGACATCCCGTACCTCGTCACCCACGGCGGTCCGAACCACGGCACCGAGTTCCTCGGCACCTACATCTACTACACCATGGCCCAGGGGAAACACTTCGGCTACGCAGCCACCCTCGCGATCGCACTGCTGGTACTTGCAGTTGCCGGCGGTGTTCTGCTGAGGATCAGCACCAGCCGGTCGGATAAGGAGTAGGAGTGTTCGACATACACGGCCGCTGGTCGCGCCTCGGCCTCCAACTCCTGGCCACTCTCATGATCCTGCCTTTCCTGGCGCCTCTGGTCTTTGGGCTCCAGGGATCCCTCGGCGGGCTGGGCCTCGGCAACTACGCCAAGGTCTGGAATACCGGCATCGTGCCGACGGTATTCATGAACAGCGCCATCATCTCGGTCTGCACGATCGCCATCGTCTACGCGTGCACGATGCTGGCGGCATTTGGTTTCTCCAAGCTCCGGATCATGGGCAGGGAGGTATGGTTCTGGGCCATTCTCGCGGCGCTCACGGTGCCGGAGGCGGTGATCCTCACCCCGCTGTTCGTAGTGGCCTCGAACTTCGACCTGTACGACGAGCTCATCGCGGTCATCCTGCCTCTGGCGGCATTGCAGGTTCCGTTCACGATCCTCATTGCGCGTAATTTCTTCGACGGCGTCCCCAACGAGATCATGGAGGCCGCCCGCGTCGACGGCGCGAACGGTTTGCAGGTCTTCTGGAGCATCGTCCTGCCGCTGACGCGGCCGATTACGGCCGCCATCATCGTCTTTACGCTGATCAGTTCATGGAACTCCTACCTGCTGCCGATGCTGATGCTCACCGATCAGAGCAAGCAGGTCGTCACCCTCCTGCCGTCGTTCTTTACGAGCCAGTACACGAATGACCAGACGGGGGTGCTCGCAGCGGCGGTGATCACCGCGGTTCCGGAGGTCCTCGTCTACCTTCTGTTCCAGAAGTCCTTCGAGCGCGGCCTTTCCGCCGGTGCGCTCAAGTGAGCCGTGGCCCCAAGGTGCGATGGGGGATCCTGGGAGCAGGCGGCATCGCCCGCACGGTCGGAGCAGACATCGCCGCGTCGCCCGCCAGCACGGTCGGGGCGGTGGCCTCTCGGGATGCAGCGCGCGCGACCAACCTTGCTGTGGCACTGGGTGCCGACCGTTCCTACGGCAGCTACGAGGCTCTCGTCGCGGACCCGGACGTGGATGTTGTCTACGTGGCGACCACGCACGCCCAGCACCGCGACGCCGCCCTGCTGGCCCTGCGGGCGGGCAAGCCGGTGCTCGTCGAGAAGCCTCTTGGCGTCAACGCCAGGGAGGGGCGCGAAATACAGGCCGAGGCCAGGGCGAGCGGCCTGCTATGCCTCGAGGGCATGTGGCTGCGGCTCAATCCGACTGCCCTGGCAGTCTGGGCGGCTGTCGCCGGTGGCCAGATTGGGGACATCGTGGCCGTGCGCGCTGACGTGTCGCATTGCTTCGACTACGACCCCGCCCACCGGTTGTTCGACTCGGCGCTGGGCGGCGGAGCGCTCCTCGATCTCGGGGTGTACGCGGCGGCCTTCGTGCTGCCCCTGATCGGACGGCCCAGCAATGTTCGCGCTGCCGGGACTCTGGCCCCGACCGGCGTGGACGCCTCGGTCGCCTTGACGTGGACCTCCGCCACTGGCCAGGTCGCCACGCTGACGTGCAGTTCGACCACCGAGGGCGGCTCCGCAGCGACGATCATCGGCACGAAGGGGTGGATCGAGGTGGCCGGTCAGCTGTTCCGGACCGAGGCGTTCACCGTCTCCACGGCAGCTGGCAGCAGGACGGAGACGCGGCGCCTGCCCCAGGGCAATGGCTACGGCCACGAGGTTGCCGAGGTCGAGCGCTGCCTTGCGGCCGGCGAGATCGATAGCCGCCTCATGCCCCTCGCGGACAGCGTCGCGGTGCTCGAGGTGCTCGATGAGGCGCGACGACAGCTAGGTGTGCGGTACCAAGCCGACGAGGAGAACTGATGGGACTCTTGGAAGGCCGCCTCGCGGTCGTCACCGCAGGCACCGCCGGCATCGGTCGTGCCGTCGCGGCGCGGTTCGTCGCCGAAGGCGCCGACGTTGTTGTCGTTTCGCCATTCGAGGACGAGATCGCCGCTACCGTCGCCGCGCTGGGCCCGCACGTGACCGGGATGAAGGGCGACGCGAGCAACGTCGCCGACCTCGAGAGGCTGGCCGAAACCCTGAAGGCGGCCGGCCGGCCGATCGACGTCATCGTCGCAAACGCAGGCCGCGACGTGGCGACGACTCAGATCGTCGATACCACTCCGGAGCAGTTCGACCTCGTGGCCGACCTCAACTTTCGGGGGACGTTCTTCACGGTGAATGCTCTCGTTCCGCTGATGCGCGACGGCGGGACGATCGTGCTCACTTCGTCAATCGCGGGCCACAACGGCGGCCCGGGACACGCGGTGTACAACGCGACGAAGGCCGCCGTGCGGTCACTCGCGCGCACTCTCACCTCCGAGCTTCGGGATCGCCACATCCGCGCCAACGCTGTGAGCCCGGGCCCCACGAACACCGCCGGTTTCGCCCAGTTCACGGGCGGGTCGGACGAGGTCGAGCGCCAGGTCGTTGCCCTGATCCCCGTGGGCAGGGTGGGGCGACCGGATGAGATTGCGGCCGCGGTGGTGTTCCTCGCGTCCGACGAATCGTCCTTTGTCGCCGGTGCCGAACTGGTCGTGGACGGCGGCATGAGTCAGGTCTGAACAATCCCCGCCGGGGTGCTGAGTCGCCCTGTCATAGACGCATCGCCATACGGAAGGAAGCAGATCCAGTGACGGATCCAGTCAGGTTCGCCATAGTCGGGAGCGGTTGGCGCTCCGAGTTCCACATTCGCATGGCCAAGGCCGCGCCGGACCGGCTCCAGGTAGTCGCAGTAGTCACGGAGACCGATGCCGAGGCCCAGCGCATCGCCGCCCGTTGGGGCGTGGCAACCGTCCGGACAATCGGAGAGGCCCTCGCCTTCAAGCCGGAGTTCGTCATTTCAGCCGTGTCCTGGCCCGCCATGCCCGGGATCGTCCGCGAGCTCGTCGCTGCGGGCGCCAAGGTCCTGGCGGAGACGCCGCCCGCCCCGGAACTCGACGGCTTGCGGTCGCTGTGGCACGACGTCGGTGCCTCAGGCCTCGTCCAGGTTGGCGAGCAGTACACACGCATGCCGGGACACGCTTCGCGGCTGGCGGTGACGCAAGCCGGGGCCATCGGAACGGTGACGTCCGTGGAGATCGCCTCCACCCACCTGTACCACGCAGTTTCGCTCGTCCGCGCCTTCCTCGGCGTCGACATGGACGCCGTGGTGGTCAACGCCAGGACGTTCACGGCGCCGCTTGTCGACCCGTTGAGCTTCAACGGATGGGTGAGCGACCCGAAGCCGGGGCCCAAGACCACGACGATCGCCACGCTCGACTTCGGCGGCGGCCGCATGGGCCTGTACGACTTCGTCGAGAACCAGTGGTGGAACCCGTTGCGTGCACGCCGGATCGTCATCCGCGGCTCGCTTGGGGAGATCGTCGACGACTCCGTTACCCGGCTCACGTCGGAGGACCCCGTGACATCGCCGATCGTGTACCGCCGAACCGGCGTGGACATGAACCTCGAGGGGAACGAAGTCGTCCACGCGTCCTTCGACGGGCGCGTCGTCTTCAGGAACCAATGGGTGGGAACGAACCTGTCGGAAGACGATATCGCCGTCGCCAGCCACGATGCAGCCGTCGGCCTTTGGGCGCGCAATGACGGGCCGGCGCCATATCCCCTCGCACAGGGCTGCCAGGACCACGCACTGGGCCTGGCGATCGAGCAGTCCGCGCGGACTGGGGCTGACATAAAAGTTGAGAGTGAGGTCTGGGCCTGATGCCGCTCGTAACGATCGAAGTTGCCGATACGGTCCCTGTAGAGAAGCGTCTGGCCTACGCCGAGGCCGTCAACGCCGGGCTCGCCGACGGTCTCGGGATGGACGCCGAGGATCGATTCCAGGTCATCCACCCGCTGCCCGCCGGCCACATCATCGCGGACCCCAACTACCTCGGCGGCGAGCGCCGCGATGTTGTCTACGTCCGTGTCCAGATGGTGCGGATGTACGACGCCGAGACCAAGGCCCGGATGTTCGAATCGGTCGCGAGGCGGCTCGAGGCATTGGGCGTCCGGCCAGACGACGTGTTCATTGCTGTCAATGAAGTCACTCTCGAGGACTGGTACCCGGGTGCTCGCGGTAAGCGCGGTTAGTACAGAAGGACCGACCAACTGAGGCTCACCCGGGGCCCATGAACTCAGGGAGACCAATGGATCAGTCCGTCAACAGCACACGAGCGCGGGTCGCGGCCCTGATCGCGGGCATGAGCCTCGATGAGAAGCTGGCACAACTCATCGGCGTCTGGGTCGCGTCCGGTGCAGGCCCAGCCGCCGAGGTCGCGCCACTTCAGGACGCCATGGAGAGCGAGCACCTCCCATTCGAGGAGTTCGCACGCAACGGGATCGGCCAGATCACACGCTTCTACGGCACGGCGCCAGTCGACCCGCAGCTTGCGTCGCGGCTGCTCCACGAGAGACAGCGCTGGCTTGTCGAGCACACCCGGACGGGGATCCCGGCGATCGTCCACGAGGAGTGCCTGACAGGCCTTCAGGCCTGGCAGGCGACCACCTTCCCCTCGCCGCTGTCTTGGGGCGCCTCGTTCGACCCCGGACTCGTCCAGGAGGTCGGGCGGGCGATCGGATCGACGATGGCGTCGCTGGGCGTTCACCAGGGTCTTGCGCCTGTACTCGATGTAGTCCGTGACGCCCGTTGGGGCCGGGTCGAGGAGTGCATCTCCGAAGACCCATACGTCGTCGGGTCGATCGGCACGGCCTATGTCCGCGGCCTCCAGGAAGCGGGAATCGTCGCGACGCTCAAGCACTTTGTCGGGTATTCGGCTTCGCGCGCTGGCCGGAACCTGGCGCCGACGCATGCCGGCCCGCGCGAGCTGGCCGATGTCCTCCTGATCCCGTTTGAAATGGCGGTGCTCGACGGACACGTTCGATCGGTCATGCACTCGTACGCCGAGATCGACGGGCTGCCGGCAGCTGCGGATCGCTCGCTTCTGACGGGCGTCCTGCGTGAACGATGGGGCTTCGACGGCGTGATGGTGTCGGACTACTTCGGCGTAGCTTTCCTGGCCTCGCTGCATGGGGTTGCGGCAGATCTCGGCGACGCCGCGGCGCAGGCCCTCCATGCCGGTGTGGATGTCGAGCTGCCTACCGGCAATGCGTACCGCGCGCCCCTATCTGACGAGATCCGCGCAGGACGAGTCGACGAAGCCCTCGTGGACCTTGCGGTCGAGCGGGTCCTGCGCCAGAAGGCCGAGCTCGGCCTGCTCGACGCCAAATTCGACGGCCCCGCGCCCGAGGTTCGAGGCCTCGACCCGGCGGAACACCGAGCGATCGCGAAACGACTTGCCGAGGAGGCCGTGGTTCTCCTCAAGAACGACGGAGCGCTCCCTCTTGCGGGGCCAGGGAGGATCGCGGTCGTAGGCCCGAACGCCGACCGCGCCAACGCCCTGTTCGGCTGCTACTCGTTCGCGAACCACGTGCTGGACCACTACCCGGATGTGCCGCTCGGCATCGAAGTGTCCACCGTGCTGGACGCGCTCACCGCTGAGTTTGGCGCGAGCGACGTCGTCTACGCCCAGGGATGCGGCGTCGACGACCCGGACCGCTTGGGGTTCGGGCCGGCCGTCGCGGCGGCACGCGATGCGGGCGTGGCGATTGTCGTGGCGGGTGACCGTGCCGGTCTCTTCGGGCGCGGCACCTCGGGAGAAGGCTGCGACGCCGACAGCCTCGAGCTACCGGGAGTGCAGCGCGAACTCGTCGAGGCGATCCTCGCTACCGGCACGCCCGTCATTCTCGTCCTGGTGACCGGACGGCCGTACGCCGTGGGCTGGGCGCTCGACAGGTGCGCTGCCGTCGTTCAGGCGTTCTTTCCCGGCGAGGAGGGCGCCGCGGCGATCGCCGGCGTGATCAGCGGCCGGGTCAATCCCTCGGGCCGCCTCCCGGTCAGCCTCCCGCGTTCCGCGGGTTCGCAGCCGTATTCCTACTTGCATCCGCCGCTAGGCGGAGTGTCGTCGGTGTCCAACCTGGATCCGGAACCCATTCGCCCGTTCGGCTTCGGTCTGTCGTACACGACGTTCGTCCGTAGCGACCTGAGGGTGGCCTCCGCCACTGTGCCGACCGACGGTCATATCGAGGTGACCGTGCGCGTCGAGAATACCGGAGCGCGCGCCGGCGCCGACGTGGTGCAACTGTACGGGCACGACCCCGTGGCCTCGATCACCCGGCCGGTGGCGCAGCTGCTCGGGTATGCCCGAGTGCAGCTCGAGCCGCGGGAGACAGCCGTCGTCCGGTTCACCGTGCCCACGACCCGGGTCGCATTCTCCGGTCGCGACCTCGTCCGCGCCGTCGAGCCGGGGGTCCTGAACCTCTGGGTCGGCGGCTCGTGCATGGAGCGCGATGCGACGGCGAGCGTCGAGCTTGTCGGAGCGCGACACCGGATCAATGCCGCCGACCCTCGGTGGGTCGATGTCGTTGTTGAGCCGGCTCGCCAGTCGTCCCCGGTGCCGCCTATCAGCAGACATGGGATAGGGAAGTGACGGCAACACAAACGCAAAGGCTCAACGACTGCACGGCGGTCCGGCGGGCTCGGCTAAGTGGACATCCACTTGATCGGAGCCGGTCTGTGTCAGAGCGCGCAGGTCGCATCACCCATGCCCGCCAGGATTCACAGAAGCTGCTGTTGGAGTAGGTCGTCGTGACGATGTTTCTTCGATGCCATCGCCAGACTGGTTGGTGGATGGATCGGTGAGCGGAAGCAACGGCGTTGGGAATTCAAGGAGCAACGAATGAGTAGCCAGTTCTTCTCCGAGGTGCCAGGGCGGATCTCTATCGCCGGCCCCGGCTCCTCCGATCCGCTGTCGTTCAAGGTGTACGACCCGGACCGGATCGTGCTCGGCAAGCGCATGGAGGATCACCTCCGGATCGCCGTCGCCTACTGGCACTCGTTCGCCTCGTCGGGCAGCGACATGTTCGGCTCGGGCACCTGGGACCGGCCCTGGATCGACGCGCCAGGCGACGAGATGGACGGGGCCCGGGCCAAGATGGCCGCCGCGTTTGAGTTCTTCGCCAAGCTCGGCACTCCCTTCTATTGCTTCCACGACCGCGACGTCGCCCCGGACGGCGCCTCGTTCGTGGAGTTCCGGCGCAACCTCGACGCCCTCGCCGACGACGCCCTCGGGTACCAGGAGCGGACTGGCGTCAGTCTGCTCTGGGGCACCGCCAACCTGTTCAGCCACCCGCGGTACGCGGCTGGCGCCGCTACCAACCCCGACCCCGCGGTCTTCGCCTACGCAGCGGCCCAGGTGAAGAACATGCTCGAGGTGACGAAGCGCCTCGGCGGCTCCAACTACGTGCTGTGGGGCGGGCGCGAGGGCTATGACACCCTGCTCAACACGGACCTGCGCCGTGAGGGTGCTCAACTGGCACGGTTCCTGCACCTGGTTGCCGAGCACAAGCACCGCATCGGCTTCGAGGGGATGTTGCTGATCGAGCCCAAGCCGATGGAGCCGACCAAGCACCAGTACGACTCCGATGCGGCGGTCGTGCACGGGTTCCTCGTCCGCAACGGCCTCGAAGGCGAGTACAAGCTCAACCTCGAGGCGAATCACGCCACTCTGGCCGGCCACAGCTTCCACCACGAGGTCGCGTACGCGGCGGCAAACAACATGCTGGGCAGCGTCGACGCCAACCGCGGCGATCCGCAGAACGGCTGGGACACCGACCAGTTCCCCAACTCGGTCGAGGACCTCGTCATGCCGATGTACGAGATCCTGCGCGCCGGGGGCCTGGGCACCGGCGGCTTCAACTTCGACGCCAAGCTGCGCCGCCAGAGCATCGACCGGACCGACCTCTTCCACGCCCACATCGGCGGGATAGACACCCTTGCCACTGCCCTGCTCGCGGCCGCCGACCTGGTCGGGCGGGCGAGGCTCGCGGCCATGGTCGAGGAACGCTACGCCGGCTGGTCGGGGCCTCTTGGAGAGTCGATCCTGGCAGGGAAGCTCCCGCTTGCCGACCTCTCCGCCAGGGTGGAGTCCGGCGAGATCGACCCGCACCCGGTGAGCGGTCGGCAGGAGTTGTACGAGAACGTCGTGAACCAACACATCTGGACTGCGCGCGTCGGTGATGGCTCGGAAGGCTGATCCCCCACCGGGCAGGGGCGCCAGAAGTCGAGCGAGCTCCACGGTTCGGAGGGCCGGCTCGATGGTCCACTCGGAGGAGGTCACATGGTAAGGGCCGTTCAGGTGACCGAGAGCTTTACGCACCATGGCGAGGGCCCTTTCTGGGATGCGCGGGTGGGCAAGCTGTTCTTCGTTGACATGCTTGCGGGTGTCGTCGCCGAATGGGATACGTCCGGCTCGATCAAGCGTCACGTTGTCGGGGACGTTGCGGCCGTCGTAAGGGCCCGTGCCCGCGGCGGATACGTCCTGGCGGTCGAGCGAGGGTTTGCCTTCGCCAACGACGACTTCAGCGTTGTCGAGGCGCTGCCGCCGGTCTTCGCGGACGAGTCAGTCCGCATGAACGACGGCGGATGTGACCCGCGGGGCCGCTTCTACTGCGGCTCGATGGCATACGCGGAGACTCCTGGTGCAGGCACCCTGTTCCGCCTCAACCCCGACTTGAGCGTCGAACGAGTTCTGGACGGCGTGACCATCTCGAACGGTCTCCAGTGGATCCGTGATGGTTCGTCCGTTTACTACAGCGACACGGCCACGGGTCGCGTCGACCTTTTCGACTTCGATGCCGACACAGGCGCGTTCAGTGGCCGTCGGCCGTTCGTGGAACTGGATGGCGCCAAGGGAGCACCAGACGGCCTGGCAATCGATGCGGAGGACGGCCTGTGGGTGGCCCTGTGGGGTGGCGGAGCGGTGCACCGATACGACTCTCACGGACGCCTGAGCGAAGTTGTCGAACTGCCGGTGCCAAAAGTGACCGCGTGCACATTTGGTGGCCCGGACGGGCAAACGCTCTACATCACGACCTCCCGCCTGGGCATGTCCGTGGAAGAGTTCCCTGAGGCCGGCGCGCTCTTCAGCGTTCGGGCCGGAGTACGGGGAGCCGCGCCGTACGCCTTCAGCGGCTGACCGCAGCTGGCTTGTCCGGCTATCTGAGAAACGAGGAAAGTTCATGAACGCATCGGGACCGAGAGTCCTCTTGGTCGGTGGCAACAACAGACTCCTGCTCCCGGAGACCGGGTACGGGCAGGTGGGCGCCGTGTCCGACCAGACGCCTGCCATCCGAGGTGTCGAAACGCTCGACAGCCAGGCGCTTCGATGAGCAAGTCGCGGAGTTCGGAATGGTACGGAGGGACGGATCGCAACACGTATCTCCATCGTGCGTGGATGCGGCGAGGGCTTCCGGCGCACGCCTTCGATGGCCGGCCGCACATCGCGATCGCGAATACCGCCTCCGACCTGAACCCGTGCAACTCGCACTTCGACGAGATTGCCGCCAGCGTCAAAGAGGGGGTCTACGAGGCCGGGGGCATTCCTCTCAATCTCCCGGTCGTGTCGCTCGGCGAGACCCAGGTGCGACCCACGGCCATGTTGTGGCGAAACATGGCGGCGATGGCGGTCGAGGAACTCCTTCGCGCCAACCCGGTCGACGGGGTCGTCCTTCTTGGCGCATGCGACAAGACCATTCCGTCACTTCTCATGGGCGCAGCTTCGGTTGACCTGCCCGCTGTTTTCATACCCGGCGGACCGATGCTGACCGGAACGTTCCGGGGTCAGGTGCTGGGCTGTGGAACCGACGTCTGGAGACTCAGTGAGGAAGTCCGCGCGGACGCTGTTTCGCAGGAGTTCTTCGTCGAGTCCGAGTCGTCGATGATTCGCAGCCGCGGACACTGCAACACAATGGGCACCGCCTCGTCCATGACCATGGTCACCGAGGCTCTCGGAATGACCCGTCCGGGCATCGCCGGAATTCCCGCACCCGACAGCAGACTCCTCGAGGCCTCCCACGCGACGGGCCGTCTCGCGGTGGAGATGGTGGAGAAGGATCGCCGGCCCAGCACGATACTGACGGCTGGATCCTTCCGAAACGCGATCGTGACGCTCGCCGCGGTCGGGGGGTCGACGAATGCCGTCGTCCATCTCCTGGCCATCGCGGGCCGTCTCGGCATCACGCTGAGCCTCGACGATTTCGATCGCATCGGCGCCGGTGTTCCCCGACTGGTCGACCTGCAGCCGGCAGGCCGGTACCTGATGGAGGACCTCTACCGAGCTGGCGGGCTGCTCGCAGTTCTGAACCAGGTCAAGGATCTTCTCGACCCAGATGCGATCACGGTCACCGGCCGGCCGCTCGTTGAGTACCTCAACGGGCAGCAGATCTGGGACGAGGCCGTCATTGCACCGCGGGATCGACCCTTCCAGGAAGATGCCGGGATCGCGGTCCTGCGCGGCAACCTGGCCCCATCCGGGGCAATCATCAAGCCCGCAGCAGCATCTCCTCACTTGCTGCGGCACACGGGCCGGGCCGTCGTCTTCGACACGATCGAGGACATGCACGCTCGCATCGATGATCCGGATCTCGAGGTTGATGCGGACTCGGTGCTGGTCCTCCGGGGTTGCGGCCCCAAGGGCTATCCGGGCATGCCGGAGGTGGCCAACATGCCGCTTCCGAAGAAGCTCCTCGAGCAAGGCGTGCGTGACATGGTCCGAGTGTGCGATGGCAGGATGAGCGGCACCGCCTATGGCACGGTTGTCCTCCACGTCGCACCCGAAGCCGCCGCAGGCGGGCCGCTCGGCCTGGTCCGCGACGGTGACGAGATCCTGCTCGATGTGCCGGCCCGTCGAATCGACCTGCTGGTCGCGCCGGAGGAACTCGCTGGCAGACACCCCAATGCCCGTACTACGGAGGGGTACGCCGCGCCACTCCGAGGGTGGGAGCGCCTGTACGTGGACCACGTCCTTCAGGCCGACACGGGGGTCGATCTCGATTTCCTGGTCGGCTCGAGTGGCTCGAAGGTGTCCCGTGAATCGCATTGATACGGGCGCCGCGAGCGACTCCCGTAGTGGACCAGGCGAGGAACGCGCAGGCGGGAAATGGCAAAGACGCTAGTTCTGTCAGGCGGCGGACGATGGGCCGATCCATGGCATGCGTTCGCTGCCACTTCGACACGACTCGCCGGGATTGCCGAGAGCCTCGGGCATACGGTCGAGATCGCAGAGGAGTTGGAGGAGCGGCTCGTGGACCTGAGCGGCGTTGACATCGTGGTGGTCAACGCCGCGGATGGCCCGGTGACGGACGCGCACGCTGCGGCAATCGCAGGGATGCACGCGTTCCTCGATCGAGGTGGTGGTGTCCTGGCGGTCCACGTCGGAGGTTCGAACCTGGTCGGCATGCCCGATTGGGAAGCGGCGACCGGGATGAAATGGGTCAACGAGGTCTCGATGCATCCCGCGCTCGGACCGTCGCATGTCCTGGTGCATCCCGAACGCCACGCCATCGCGGCCCCGCTCCACGACTTCGACCTTATCGACGAGAGGTACTGCCACCTCCGGCTCGCTCCAGACGTGTTCCCGTTCGTCTCTCACGAGCACGAGGGCACGAACGAACCTCTGGTCTGGGCACGGAGCTTCGGCAAAGCCAGGATCGTTGTCGACGCTCTCGGGCACGGCGTGGAGTCCTATGACTCCAGCGAACATCACGAACTGATCCAGCGTTCGCTCCTGTGGCTGACGGGAACGCTGTCGCCGACACCTGGCTGACAAATCGGCGCCGGGATCGGACCGCCGGCGTCTGAAAGCGCGCGGCCCATATTCGGAGGCGAAAGTGATACGTGCGGCAGTGATGCGGCAGCCCGGGTTGCCGCTCGAAATCGAAGACGTGGAACTCGAGAAGCCCAGGGCAGGCGAGCTGAGCGTCCGCATAGAGGCCGCGGGCGTGTGCCACAGCGACTACCACTACATGAAGGGCGATATCACGTGCCCCCTCCCCATCGTCCTCGGCCACGAGGGCGCGGGGATCGTGGAGGAGCTCGGGCCGGACACGAGCGGCGCCATCGCCGTGGGTTCGCGCGTGGCTTTCATGTGGCGACCCCGGTGCGGCAAATGTGCCGCGTGCGTCTCGGGCAACCCGGTTCTCTGCGCCTCGGGCAGGCTCCAGGCGACGACGGGCGGGCTCCTCGACGGAACCAGCCGGCTACGGCTCGGCGGTCAGAAGCTCCATCACTTCCTCGGCGTGTCGTGTTTCGCGGAACGGGTGGTGGTCTCGGAGCGCTCCGTGGTCCCCGTCCCCGACGGCGTGCCCGCCGAGATCGCCGCGATCACGGGATGCGCCGTCGTCACGGGCGTCGGCGCGGTGCTGAACGTGGTCGAGCGGGCAGCCGGCCGCCCGATCGTGATCTTCGGGGCGGGCGGCGTCGGCCTGTGCAGCGTCATGGGAGCCCGCCTCATCGGGGCTGACCCGATCGTGGCCATCGACATCGACGAGGACAAGTTGCAGCTGGCGCGGCGCTTCGGGGCCACGCACACGGTCAACGCCGGTTCCGGTGACGCCGTCGAACAGGTGAAGGCGATCGCTCCGGCCGGCGTCGATTGGGCGATCGAGGCCATAGGCCAGCCAGCAACCATGCGCCAGGCGTTCGAATCGCTCGCGCCAGCAGGCACCGTCATCGCGCTCGGGCTTGCGCGCGTCGGGGCCACGTTCGAAGTGCCCATCAACCCATTGGTCCAGGGCCAGAAGAGGATCGTCGGCTCCCTGTACGGATCGGCGAATCCGCTGATCGACCTTCCCAAGATCTTCGGGCTGTACCTCTCGGGCCGCCTGCCCCTCGATGATCTCGTGGGCGAGCGGTTCACCCTCGAAGCGGTCAACGAGGCCTACGCCCGGCTAGTCGCCGGCGGCCTTGGACGCTCAGTGCTGGTGCCGTGATGTCCGCGGATCCGCAGGCTGGCTTCGCCCGGTACCCGAGTCTGAGTGGTCGCGTGGCATTCGTAAGTGGCGGCGCCAGCGGACTCGGCGCCGAGTTCGTGGCGCAACTTGCAGCCCAGGGAACTCACGTCGCCTTCGTCGACATTGACCGCGCGTCTGGGACTGCGCTGGTGGAGTCGATCGCATCCCGGGGCGAGGTCGAACCCCGGTTTATCGAGTGCGATGTGCGGGACATACCCGCGTTGAAGGCGGCCATCGCGGACACGGCGGAGCGACTCGGGCCCGTGACGATCCTCGTCAACAATGCCGCCAACGATGCGCGTCATCGGATCGAGGACACGGACGTCGAACTCTGGGATGACCGAATGGCGGTCAACCTGCGCCACTACTTCTTCGCGATTCAAACGGTCGCGCCGATGATGCGCGCGGCGCGGGGAGGATCGATCATCAACCTGGGGTCGATCAGCGCTCACATCGATCTCCTGAGCCTGCCGGCCTACATCACGGCGAAGGCCGGCATCGAAGGACTCACCCGCACCTTGGCGCGCGAACTGGGGCCAGGCCTCATTCGAGTCAACTGCATCATCCCCGGCTGGATCATGACGCAGCGGCAGCTCGACAACTGGATCACGCCCGAAGCCGCCGCGTCGATCGATAGCAACCAGTGCCTTCCACATCGTCTCTACCCCGACGACGTGGCTCGGCTGCTGCTTTGGCTCGCCGCCGACGACTCGCGGTCATGCACAGGACAGAACTGGATCGTCGACGGCGGCTGGATCCGATGAGGGCCGTCCCGTCCGCAACACTGTCGAAAGGAGGTGTCTCGATGAGCCGTGCCCTTGAGCCTCGAGCACTGGGCAGGACCGCGCTCCAAGTAACCTCGCTCTGCGTCGGTACTAGCCCAATGAGCATGCCGAGCCACTATGGCTACAGCGTCGAGCCGGCGAGGGCGGTTGCCACCGTGCTCGCCGCGATGGATGGCCCCATCAACTTCCTCGACACATCGAACGAGTACGGCGGCGGGGAGAGCGAACGCCTCATCGGGCAGGCGGTCCGCGCGCGCGGCGGTCTGCCCACTGGGTTCGTGCTTGCCACCAAGGTTGATCCGGATCCCGGCACCGGCGACTTCTCGGGTCGCCGTGTCCGGACGTCCGTCGAGGAAAGCCTCGATAGACTCGGACTGGATCACCTGGGGCTGCTCCACCTGCACGATCCCGAGCGGATCAGCTTCGAGGACGGCATCAAGCACGGGGGCCCAGCCGAAGCTCTCGTGCAACTCCGTAACGAGGGGATCGTCGACTACATCGGCGTCGCGGGCGGACCCATAGACCTCCTCGTTCGATACGTGGCCACCGACATCTTCGACGTCGTCCTGACCCACAACCGGTACACGCTTCTCGATCGCTCGGCTGATCCGCTGCTCGATGCCGCGAGCCGTCGCGGCATCGGCGTCATCAACGCGGCCCCGTACGGCGGCGGAATGCTGGTCAAGGGACCGACTGCGCGACCGCGTTACGCCTATGGCCTGGGGGACGCCTCGCTGGCCGAGCTGGCCCGCAAGATGGGCGCCGCGTGCGAGCAGCGGAACGTGTCGCTCGCCGCGGCGGCTCTGCAGTTCTCCGTTCGCGAGCCGCGCATCCATTCGACCGTCGTGGGCATCTCGGCACCGGAGAGGATCGGTCAAACCGTCAGTCTCCTGGATGAAGTGATACCGGACGCTCTCTGGGATCAGCTGCGGAAACTCTCGCCCCGGCCTGAGTTGTGGATCGGCTGAGGAGAGCCATGTTGGCGACGACATGAAAGGCGCTGATCATGGGCGGAACCAGATTCGTTGGCTCGTACGCGGTCAGCGAGCCGCGTTCCGATCGATTGGGTCACTGGTGCTCACAGGGCGCCTGCGACCAAGGGAGGCTTGAATGGCGCCAGGCAGGATCCTTCGCTCGACTTCTCCACAGCAGCCGGACGATGTTGTCGGCGAATGGCCGGACGGAGGAAAGGAGGCGGTCGAGACCGCCGTGTCCCGGGCCTCGCGGGCATCTCACGAATGGCGGGCCGCTCGAGCTGCGGACCGCGGACGGGCGCTCGCGGAGGCGGCAGACCGGATGGCCTCTGACGCGCGGGGCCTGGCCGAGCTGATGGTGCGAGAGGTCGGGAAGCCGATCTCGGAGGCCACCGGCGAGGTCAGCCGGGCGATAGCCATCCTTCGCTACTACGCCCAGATGGCGCTGGACGCGGACGGCGAGACGTATCCGTCGGGAAGTGGACGTGCCTGGCTGTTCGCGCGGCGTCGGCCGCGAGGAGTTGCCGGGTTGATTACGCCGTGGAACTTCCCGGTGGCCATCCCGATCTGGAAGCTCGCACCGGCGCTCGTCTACGGCAACACCGTAGTGCTGAAGCCGGCGACGGATGCCATGGCGTGTGGCCTCCGCGTTGCGTCTTACTTCGACCTTCCCGACGGAGTCCTCCAGGTGGTTTCCGTGGGTTCTCTGGGCGCTTCGCGCCTGGCGGAGCTTCGGGAAGTTGATGCGTTGTCCTTCACCGGCTCGAGCAGGGTCGGCACCGGACTGGCCGTCGCGGCGGCCGGAAACGGGATCGCGTTCCAAGGAGAGATGGGCGGGAGCAATGCCTCCATTGTTCTGCCGGACGCGGACCTGGCTGTCGCAGCGCCGATGATCGCCTCATCTGCAATGGCATTCGCGGGGCAGAAGTGCACCGCAACCAGCCGGGTCATCGTGGTCGGCGACATGGAGCGTGTCTGCGCGGCCCTCGTGGCTGCCGTTGCGCGCCTGAACGTCGGCGACCCGGCGCGCCCTGAAACCGTTGTCGGACCTGTGATCTCGGAGGGGGCACGCGAGACAGCACGGCAGGCGGCGCGCGATGCCGAGGCGGCGGGTGGACGGGTAGTCGCAGGCGGAGGCTCGATCGACGGCGCCGGCTGGTTCGTCTCGCCAACCCTCGTCCGCGATGTCCCTCGCGAGGCTGAGCTGGCATGCGAGGAGGTCTTCGCGCCCATCTGCGCGATCCTTGCCGCCCGTGACGTGGACGATGCCATCGCACTGGCGAACGCCACGCCGTACGGGCTCGTCGCGTCGGTCTTCACGCGCGACCTGGACATGGCCATGTCCTCTATCGACCGTCTCGACGTGGGCCTGGCGCGGGTCAATGCCCCGACGACCGGCATCGATTACTGGGCGCCGTTCGGCGGCGCGAAGGGCTCCAGCGCCGGCCCGAGGGAGCAGGGCAAAGCCGCGCGGGAGTTCTTCACAAAGACGGTGACGGTGCAAATCGAGCCCTCGCACTAGAAGCTATCTCCGGGAGCGGCCAGGCTCGGCTTCCCGCTCCCGAAATGGATCGAACGCCGGCTTCGTGAACTCGGACACGACCAGCTCGCGATAGGGGAGGCCGGGAAACCAAATCGAAAGGATGGGTACCTACGATGACTCAACCGACCCTGGGAACGGACCAGATCATCCAGGTGGGTCTGGTCGTTGCCGACGTGGAGAAGACGGCCAGTGCCTGGTCGGCGCTCCTGGGCCTGCCGATGCCGGAGATCACGCTCACCGACGAGCTCGATTTTGCCCGGACGGAGTACAAGGGCGCACCGACGACCGCCCGAGCGAAGCTGGCCTTCTTCCACATGGGCCAGGTCGACATCGAGCTCATCGAGCCGGTAGGCGAGCCCAGTACGTGGAACGACCAGTTGCAGCAGTACGGCTCGGGCCTTCACCACATCGCGCTCGAGGTCGCCGGGATGGGAGAGAGGCTCAAGTACCTGGACGGCCAGGGCGTGAAGTTGGTACAGCGTGGCGAGTACGTCGGCGGACGCTACGCGTACTTCGACAGCCACGAACAACTTGGGGCGGTGCTGGAACTCCTGGAGCACGACAAGTCGTAGTTCCCGGCCCCGTCGAGAACAGGGCCGACCGCCAAGTCCGAGTCGACCATCCGGGGCCTCGTCGGCTGGATCCCTGCTGAGCGCGGCAAGGAACGGCTCAGCGGCTGAGGTCCACGACCGTCATCCCTGAGAGGGTCGTAGGCTGACTCATCGCCATGAGCGCGGCCGGAGCCTCATCCAATCGTATGACACGGCCGACGAGCCGGCTCACTTCCACTTTGTCCGCGGCGATGAACGCCAGCATCTCCGGGTAATCCCGCGCAGGCATCCCGTGGACGCCGAGAACCTCGAGCTCGCGGGCGATGGCCCGGCCCATTGGAACCGGCGGGTTCGCCTGGTCGGCGAGCAGAAGCCCAACCTGCATGTGCCGCCCACGGGGCCGCAGGGACATCACCGAAGCGGTCAGCGTGGTCGGCGAGCCGAGCGCATCGATCGAGAGGTGCGCGCCGCCGGCGGTTGCGTCGATGACGGCGGCCGCAACATCGGTCGGGTCGAGGCCGGCCGCCTGAACGACGGAGACGGCACCTACGGCGCGTGCGGCCTGGAGAGCGGCATCGGACACGTCCACCGCTACAACCCTCGCTCCGAGTGCCCCAGCGATCATCACGGCGGACAGTCCAACCCCGCCGCATCCGTAGACGGCCAGCCACTGGTCGGCGTTGAGACGTCCCTGGGAGACCACGGCGCGGTAAGCGGTCGCAAACCGACAGCCCAGCGACGCGGCCTGGACGTAGTCGAGCGAATCGGGGAGGGATACGAGATTTGTGTCGGCGGCGTGAATCGCGACGAACTCCGCGAAGGATCCCCAGCCGGTGAACCCAGGCTGCGTCTGCTGCGGGCAGACGTGTGTGTCGCCCACCGCGCACAGCTCGCAATGCCCGCACCCGCAGGCGAATGGGACCGTCACCCGGTCACCGACCTGCCATCGCGACACGCGCGGGCCGACGATCTCCACGGTCCCTGCCAGCTCATGCCCCGGAACCATGGGCAGCGGCACCGGGTCGTGGCCAAGCCACGCGTGCCAGTCGGAACGGCAGACGCCCGTTGCGCGCACCCTTAGCACAACACCGTCCTGCGGGCACGACGGATCGGCGACGTCCATCACCACAGGTGGCTCGGCGTAGGCCGCGTAGCTCACTGCTCGCATCGCACTTCCTCTGGGCATTGGCTCTCTGGCACAGGCTCCCGTCATGTTATCGGGCGGCGGAGGCGTCCGATGGCCGAAGCCGGCCGGAACGCCCGCACCCGCTATTCGACGGCTTCATCGGATCGGCCGTGGCCGTCTCGGACGGACGCGTGCCGGTATTCCGCGGGCCCGTCGCCGAGCCGCCCCACGGCGGTGCGTTTCTCGGGGTCTCACCTGCCGAATAGACGGTTCGAACAGCCGCTCGTCGGCTCGCCTCCTGAGAAGGCGCTGAAAATAGTTCTCGCCCCGCGAACCTTTTGACGCACTCGTCCGTCTCTTCTATCAGAGACGTGCGCAGGGCGCGTTTGGTGGTGAGGTCGATCGGCGCAAGACGGAGCGCCGTCTGAGGTGGCGGTCTCACCCCAACGCAACGGATGTTTGCGGACAACCTGGGGGGATCCGCTCACACCGGCCCTGCGCCGTCTCTTTTTCGGCGACCCGGCGGCGCGATTGCTACCGCCAGGTCGGGCATCGGTCCTCCACTGCGCCGGACCGGAAGACGAACCGGCCGCGATGGTACGATCCGGCCGAAGGACGAGGCTCCCCGCGGGAGTGAGCTGGAGCGCGGGCTCAACCACGCCGCCCAGACCCGTCCCCGTGAGCCAGGAGCTGCCCCATGAAGATCTTCCTCGACACGGCCGAGATCGAAGAGATCAAGACCGCCGCCCGCTGGGGCGTCCTCGACGGCGTCACCACGAACCCGAGCCTCTACGCAAAGGTCGGCGGGTCGTACGACGCCATCCTCCAGCAGATCTGCAAGATCACCCCCGGACCCGTTTCGGCCGAGGTTATTTCCGACGACGTCGAGGGAATGCTCGAAGAGGGGCGCCACTTCGCCAAGCTCGCCCCGAACATCGTCGTCAAGGTCGCCATGAGCGAGAACGGCCTCGAAGCGATCTCGCGGTTCGCCGACGAAGGCATCAAGACCAACTGCACCCTCATCTTCAGCACCAACCAGGGGCTCCTCGCCGCGAAGGCCGGGGCCAGCATCATTTCCCCGTTCGTCGGCCGGCTCGACGACATCAACCAGGACGGCATGACGGTCATCCGTGAGCTGACCGAGATCTTCTCGCTGTACGACATCGAGTCCGAGGTCCTGGCCGCGTCGATCCGCAATCCGCTGCACGTGACACAGGCTGCGATGGCCGGCGCCCACATCGCCACCCTGCCCATGAAGGTCCTGCAGCAGATGGTTCACCATCCGCTGACCGACAAGGGCATCGTCCAGTTCAAGAAGGACTGGGAATCCGCCCGCCAGGCCGCCGGCCACGACGCGACCGGCCACGACGCCTGATTCGGCCGGCGAAGGCCCTCGATCCGGCCGCGGCATGACCGCGGAATCGGCGAGCGGATCCGCGCCGACGACCCCCGGGGCCGGTGGATCGACGCGGACGAGTTCCGATGCCCGGCTGGACGCGGTCCCGCCTGAATTGCTGATCCTGACCGGCGCCCTCTCCGTCCAGTTCGGCGCCGGCCTGGCAACAACTCTGCTCCGTGACTACGGGCCGCTGCCCGTCGTCTCGATGCGCATCGTCTTCGGGGCGATCCTGCTGCTTGCGTTCCAGCCCGTGAAGCTCCGGGGCGCGAGCCGCGAGGCCCTGGCCACGTGCGTGGTCCTGGGCCTGATCCTCGCGGCGATGAACTCGCTCTTCTACGTGGCCCTGACGCGGATTCCACTCGGCGTCGCCGTCACGATCGAGTTCTGGGGGCCACTCACCGTGGCCGTGCTCGGTTCGCGCCGCCTGCTGGACCTCGTTTGGGTGGCTCTGGCTGCGGCGGGGATCTACACCCTGGCGGGCGGTCGATTCGTGGCCGATGACGCCGTGGGCTTGATGGCGGTCTTCGGCGCCGGCGCGTGCTGGGCGTTGTACATCGTCACGGGCAGGAGGATGGCGCCGTACTGGCCGGACGGTCGAGGCCTGACGCTGGCCATGGTGGTGGCGTCCGTTGTCGTCCTGCCGGTCTCGTTCGGCCTCTCGAACTTTGGGCCGCTCGCCGCGGCGCCTCTGGCCATCGCCGGCGGTGTGGTCGTGGCCCTCTTCAGCAGCGCCATCCCGTACACCGCCGAGATCGCGGCCCTGCGCCGTCTCCCCGCGGCCACGTTCGGCGTGCTGATGAGCCTCGAGCCGGCGATCGCCGCCACCGTCGGGTTCGTCCTACTCCACCAGACCCTCGACGCCCTGGACCTCGTGGCGATCGTGTTTGTCGGCCTGGCAAGCGTCGGCGCGAGCCTCTCGGCACGACGCCAGACGGTTGCGGCGGGGGAACTGGAGGCCGCCTGACGCCGCGCCGGAGGCGACCCGGCGTGAGCGAGCGGGGAATCGACCCTGGGTTCATACGTCTCGCAGGTTGACGCCACTCGCAGGGGCAGGTATTCTCCGCCTCGCCCCGACCGTGTAATCCCCGCAGCGGACTGATTCCGCGCGAACCCGCACGGCACCTTCCCCACATGAGTCCTCACCCCATGCCTGCCAACGGTCCAGACCCTCGTTCACGCAACCGCCGCCCTCGCCGACGTCCCGCCGGCCGGACACCAATGGCGGAGTACGACGAATTCCAGGATGGCGACAGCCGCGACCTCGACATCAACGAACTGACCGGGATGAGCGTCAACGAGCTGCAGACGGTCGGCCGCGACCTCGAGATGGAAGAGGAAGGCGCCGGCAAGGAAGAACTCGTCGACCGGATCCTGGCGCGTCAGAGCGAGCTGGCAGGCCACGCCTACGCGACCGGCATCCTGGATATCGTCGAGGAAGGCTTCGGGTTCATGCGCCGCCACGGCCTCATGCCGACGCCGGACGACGTTTACGTTTCGTCGAGCCAGATCCGTCGCTTCGGACTCCGCATCGGCGATCGCATCAGCGGCTCGGTCCGCGCCCCGCGCGAGGGTGAGAAGTACTGGGGCATGATCCGGGTAGACCGGGTCAACGGCGTAGATCCGGATACCGCCAAGCGCCGCCCGCGCTTCGAGGACCTGACGCCGGTCCACCCGGACGTCCTGATCAACCTCGAGACGGACCCGAAGAACCTCAGCCAGCGGCTGATCAACCTGGTC
>PMJT01000040.1:27434-27647 GCA_003158495.1 Chloroflexota bacterium
CCTGCTCGACTCGATCACCCGCCTTGCCCGCGCCTATAACCTGGCCCTGCCGCCTTCCGGTCGAACGCTCTCGGGCGGCCTCGACCCGATCGCCCTCTACCCACCCAAGCGCTTCTTCGGCGCCGCCCGAAACATCGAGTTCGGCGGCTCGCTGACGATCATCGGCACCTGCCTCGTCGACACGGGCTCGCGCATGGACGACGTCATCTACGA
>PMJT01000019.1:0-1081 GCA_003158495.1 Chloroflexota bacterium
GCGGTCGGGCAGGTCATGACGAAACCGGCTCTGACCATTGCCGCGACGGCCACCCTCGAAGAGGCTGCCAGGGCGATGGAAGCGAGCCGTGTCCACCGCCTCGTCGTAACCGACGGTGCGGCCACCCCGATCGGCATCATCTCGACCAGTGACCTCGTTCGGTCCTGGTTGCGGTAATCCGAAGACTGAGCGAGCGATGACCGAAACACTTACCAACGCCGAAATCCAGAAGCTCATGGCAGGGCCTGGGCTCATCTCCCCGCAGCGTTTCAACGTCAAGGCGTACGTCGACGACTTCAACACGACAGTCATCGACGCCTATCGCCGTGGCGTTGCCGACGTGGATCTTCCGTCGGACGAGAACGTGGGGCGCAGCCTCATTGCTCCAGCCACTGCGGGGATCCGCGACTTCTCGACGCTCTCTCCGCTGATCCCGGCGCTGGACGCTGAGAAGTGCGTCGGCTGCATGGCATGCGTCAGCGCTTGCCCGGACAGCGCAATCATGGCCACGGCTCAGCCAAAGGGCTCCCTGGCAAAGGCGATCACCGCCTTCGCCGCGACCCAGAAGGACCCGGCCATGGCGGAGAAGACGGCCCGCCAGCACTTCGTCCACACGGCGAAGTACGGCGACGTGCCGGCCAAGAAGGGCATCGAGGCGGCCGACTTCGGCCTATTCATCGACCCCATGCACTGCAAGGGTTGTGCCGAGTGCGTGGACGTCTGCGGGGCCCAGGGCCACGACGCCCTGAGCATGATGGAGAAGTGCGAGAACGAAATCATCGGCGGCGAGGTCACGCTGGACCGCTACCGCCGCGACATCGCGTTCCTCAAGTCGCTTCCGCCAACTCCCATCGAGTATCGCAACGAGAAGGCCCTCGCGGACCTTATGCTCGGCGACAACGCTTGGGGCTTCGTCGGTGGCGCGGGCTCGTGCTCGGGCTGCGGCGAAGGCACCGTCGTCCGGATGCTGATGGCCGCCACGCTCCAGGTCTACGGGCCGGAGAGCATGGGCATCGTCGCCGAGACCGGCTGTAACAGCGTGTTCGGCAGCACCTACCCGTACAACCCGTTCACCGTTCCG
>PMJT01000019.1:1150-12643 GCA_003158495.1 Chloroflexota bacterium
TCGAACACCGGCGGTCAGGCCTCTACTGCTTCCTTCGCCAGCCAGGTTGCCAAGCTCGCCGCCTACGGCAAGGCAGAGCACGGCAAGTCTGAAAAGCGCAAGGAGCTTGGCCGGATCCTGATGGCCCACGGCGATGCTTACGTCGCCCAGGTCGCGGCCAGCAACATCAACCACCTCTACAAGGCCATGATGGAAGCCAACGCCTATCCGGGCCCGGCCGTCGTCATCGCCTACACGCCCTGCATGCCCGAGCATGTCATCCCGGACGACGCAGCCAACCGCCAGGCCAAGCTTGCGGTGGACTCTCGCGCTTTCCCGCTCTTCACATACGACCCGCGCCGCGGCTCCAGGCTCTCCGAGCGGCTCTCGCTCCAGGGCAACCCGGCCACGAAGGAAGACTGGACCAAGAGCCCGGACGGCACGACGTTCGACTTCATCAGCTTCGCCCGGACCGAAGGTCGTTTCGAGAAGCACTTCGACAAGGAAGGCAACGCCTCCGTCGAGCTGCAGCGCTCCCAGGAGGACCGTCTCCAGAACTGGCAGACCCTCCAGGAAATGGCCGGACTTCGATAATCCCCGAGGGGCAGGTGCCCCGTCACTCCGTCACTAGGAACCGGGGCCTCGCAAGGGGCCCCGGTTCCGATTCTGGAGTGGATTGCCGCTCCGCCGACGAGCACGACAGTACCTGTGGGAAGGTGGAGCGCTACGCCCGCACCTGCAAACCGAGCGCCGACACTGAAGCTCCGGAAGCAACCCCAGTCATGAACGTGTCAGCCGAGTGCAGCTAGGCGGCGGCTTCTGCGGTCGCGGCAGAGGCTGCTTGCGAAGACGTTGTTCGCGGCTCCGTCCAGGCATCGTGGCGGAGCAGCGGTACGGCGCCGACGATCATGATCAGCGCCGTGTCCGGAATGTAAGGGAGCGCCAGCAGCGCCGCGATCGGCACCACCCAGCGGGCGTTGTATCGCGCACCGACGACGATCATTACCGCCGCGATCGCCAGCCTCGGGAAGAGCGGCAGGATCGTGATTGCGAAGCCGGGCTCGGGGTTTCCAGCGTTGTTCTTCAGGACCGTGATCCAGTCGAACCAGAGGCCGGGAACAAAGACGAACGACACGAGCACGATCGCGGCCGTCGCGCCCAGGGCGATGAAGAGGTTTCGCCACTCTTGGCGCACCAGGAACCAAAGCAACCCGATGCCCGGCGTGACCTTGGTCAGCAGCAGGAACGAGTACGTCCACGGCCACCGAAAGCCGGCCACGACCGCGAGGGCCATCGGCAGGAAGATGTTGCCGCTCGAGAGGTAGTGCCGCGGAGCGGCCAGCAGACCGATGGCGAACGGGGCGAAGAAGAGCCCGAACATCAGGATCGAGACCCAGCGGCCCGACATCCAGAACAGCATCGTCGTTAGGCCGAAGAGCCAGATGGCGTGGAATGCGGTCCATGGCAGCTCCAGCAACGGCCACAGGATCTGCTGGAAGGCCGGCGAGTAGAGGTAGCCGTGGGGCGCGCCATCGACGATGGTCGTCACGTACATAGGGCTCCGACGGATGTCGTTCCAATAGCCGTAGGCGTCGCCGAGGTAGATGTTGCGCATGAGGTAGACGAACGAAGCTCCGGCGAGAGCGATGGCCAGGAGCAACGCGGCCAGGCGCACGTCGCGCCGTTCGGCGGCCTTGACGACCGCGGAATAGAGCCGGAGGAGCGGATCAGGCGCGAGGCGAAGGGCAGCGTCGACCATGTCGCGGTATCCTCATTCGCCGCCCGGTCACGGCCGGGCCGGCCGCCCGCAGTTTAGCGTGCCCATGCTCGCCCGGGCGCTCCGGGCTGCCCGCAGCTTGCGGGCTACGTGGCGGCGGGAACCGCACCCGCTTCCAGGCCGGCGTCGAAGGCGCCCAGGTCCGCCTCCACGATCTCCGGCCGTTTGCGGCCGGCCATCTCGCGCAGAGCCGCTCGAACGGCCCCGGGCGTGACCCAGCCGAGACGCCCGACGAGGGCACCGAGCGCGACGATAGTGACGAGCTTGTCGTCGCCGCCGCGCGCGGCCAGCTCTGTGCAGAGCAGATGCAGTTCGTCTACATCATGGCGGCCGCCTGTCTCCTTACCCAGGAGGGACGTGTTCATCGCGAGCAGGCCGCCCGGCGCCACGCGTGGAGCGAACTTGCGTAGCGACGGCAGGTTCATGGTGACGGCCGCATCGAATCGGTCAACGACGGGGGAGCCGATCGGGCCGTCGCCGACGATGACCGTGCAGGACGCGGTGCCACCCCGCATCTCCGGCCCGTACGAGGGGATCCAGAACGCCTCGAGGCCGTCCTTGATGGCAGCCCGGGCGAGGACCTGGCCGGCGAAAAGGAGCCCCTGGCCGCCGAACCCGGCGAATACCACGGAGTGCTCCATCTCAGGCCTCAGGGTGTGCTGGGGCCGGGCAACCCGTATCGGCGGCAGGCATGGCGCTCTTGCCGCGATCCACGATCACCCCGACCGGGAAGGCCTCGACGACCGGGCCCTTGAGGTGTTCTATCGATTGCTCGGGCGTCATGCCCCAGCCGACGGGGCAGTTCGACAGCGCCTCGACGAGGGCAAAGCCGCCGCCTTCGATCTGAACCTGGCAGGCCCGCTTGATCATAGCCTTGAGCTTGCCGATTGAGGCGACGTCCGCGATCGTGCCGCGGGCGGCGTAGCTGACGCCGGGGAGCTGGGCCAGCATCTCCGTAATCCGGATCGGGTAGCCCATCAGGGCGGCATCGCGGCCTGACGGCGAGGAAGTGGTCCGCTGGCCAAGGAGCGTCGTCGGGGCCATCTGGCCGCCGGTCATGCCGTAGATGCCGTTATTGACGAAGATCGCCGTGATCCGCTCGCCGCGGGCGGCGGCATGGACGATCTCGGCCGTGCCGATGGCGGCCAGGTCGCCGTCGCCCTGGTAAGTCAGGACGAAAGCCTCGGGCCGGACGCGGCGGATGCCGGTAGCCACGGCCGGAGCGCGCCCGTGCGGCGCCTCCACGAAGTCGACCTTGAAGTAGTCGTAGGCAAAGACCGCGCAACCGACCGGGGCCACCGCGATGGTGTGAGCCGGCAGGTCAAGTTCGGTCATGACCTCGGCCAGCAGCCTGTGGATGATGCCGTGGCCGCATCCGGGGCAGTAGTGCGTGGATCGGTCGACCAATACGTCCGGCCGGTGGTAGACGAGTCGGGCGGGGGCGCCGCTGGCATGTCCGGCGGCCGGGTCGGGGGTGTGGAGCGTCATCGCCGTCCCTCCCGCCGGGCTCGCTCGTGGACCCAGGGCGTCGTCTCTGAGTGTTCGTATGTCGCATGCGCATGCACAGGCTCGGCGCGTGGCGGCGCGACCGCGTGGCTCTCGCCACGTGCCCGCTCCGTGCGGCCTCGAAGCGCTTTCAGGGCCCCCAGAACTTCGTCCGGAGTCGGCACCATGCCGCCCATTCGACCGTGGAAGGCGACCGGGCAGCGCCCCTCGACGGCCAGCCGCACGTCCTCGACCATCTGGCCGGACGACAGTTCCACGGTCAGGATGCCGTGGAGCCGCTGGCTGAGTCTCATCAACTGTCGCTCGGGGAAGGGCCAGAGCGTGATCGGCCGGAAGAGACCCACCTTGATGCCCTTCTCGCGGGCTTTGGCGATGGCAGATCTGGCGACGCGAGCCGCGGTGCCGTAAGCGACGATCGCGAACTCGGCATCCTCGAGCTGCCAGCCTTCCCAGCGGACTTCGTGGCGCGCGATCTCGCGGTACTTGTGCTGGAGGGCCAGGTTTCGATTCTCCAGCACCTCGGGATCCAGGTCGATCGACTTGATGATCCGGGCCGGTCGCCCGGCGGCGCCAGTCAGAGCCCAGTCGAAGGCGTGCCGCTCGGGCATTCGGAAGCGCAGTTCCACCGGCTCCATCGCCTGGCCGAGAATGCCGTCCGCCACAAGCATGACCGGCGTCCGGTATCGCTCCGCAAGCTCGAACGAGGTCGCAGTCAGCTCCATCGCCTCGCCGATCGAATCCGGCGCCAGGACCGGTACGCGGTAATCGCCGTGACCGTGGCCCTTGGTCGCCTGGAAGTAATCGCTCTGGGACGGGCCGATACCGCCGAGGCCTGGGCCGGCGCGCATGATGTTGACGAGCACCATCGGCGTCCCGGAGCCGGCCATGTAGCTCATCGCCTCGGCCATCAGGCTGATCCCGGGGCTCGAGGACGAGACCATGACCCGGGCGCCCGTGGCGGCGGCGCCGAGGGCCATGTTGATCGCCCCCAGCTCGCTCTCGGCCTGGACGAAGACTCGACCGAGTTCCGGCATCCGCTTTGCCATCCACTCCAGCAGTTCCGCCTGGGGCGTGATGGGGTAGCCGAAATACGCGTCGCAGCCCGCCTGAACGGCCGCCTCCGCAATTGCCTGGTTGCCCTTCATCAGGACACGGGAACGACGGGCAGTATCCAGCTCGGCGGCTGTTGGGCGGGCCTCGAGGTCCGACTCCCGATCGGTTCTCATCGCGTCTGCTCCTCTCTCGATGGCCGCGGGGCCGCCCAGACGGTGAACACCGTGTCCGGGCAGACGCGAGCGCAGAAGGCGCAGCTGGTGCAGCCCGGAGCGTCGGTCAGTTCAACCGGGTGATAACCGAGGGCGTTGACGCGACCCCGGTTGAGCGCGAGGACGCTCTTCGGGCAGGCGGCGATACAGAGTTCGCAGCCCTTGCAGCGGTCCTCGGCGATAACGAGAGGGGCCCACGGCACAGGCGGCCGGAGAGCCATGGCAACTGGACTGATCGCCATTCGCTATTCGCTTTCGGGTGCGGAACCCGCAACGAAACGAGCCGCGGATATTGCGATCCGAGGCGGTCCCGCGTGCGGGACTTGTTGGCCCTAGCCTCCTTCCACCGCAGCCCGGCGGCAAGTGCCGAAGGGCCCACCGGGGCCCGCCTCGAGGCTCGGGGTGTCATCGGAGGTGCGCTCCGGAACTGTCCCGCCCCGAGTCGGGGCTCGTCCCGATGCGGCGGCGGTTGTCGGGGCCGATGCCACTCGCATGCAGCTTCTGTTGACCAGCGTCGACAACCGGTACCTTTGGCGGCCCCCCACGCACGCCGCTTGGTCCGATCTGGTGGCATACTCCATTTGGAGTAGGGCGTTTCCCAGAGGCCCTGGATCCGGAGCTCGACGAGTCCGCAGTCAGAGGGCCTGAATTGACCGAACA
The DNA here is from genome assembly GCA_003158495.1 of Chloroflexota bacterium. Taxonomy (GTDB): domain Bacteria; phylum Chloroflexota; class Limnocylindria; order Limnocylindrales; family CSP1-4; genus Fen-1039. Next base: position 6,338 of record PMJT01000019.1, read on the forward strand.
ACGAAGCGCTGGCGCGCCCGAGACATTCACGAAGGCGCCCGCGATCGCCATCGATTCCGACGCAGGCATGCCGGCGCCTGTTCGGGCCCACTTCCCAGGGGAAGAGCCGCCTTCGGGCCTGCGCGTCGACGACCTCGGGCCCGGCGACGAGTCGCAGCCCCACATCCGCCAGGCGCTGCTGGGCGAGCCCTTCGACGACCCGCTCGTCCCCGGCAGCGTCCGCTGCGTGGCCTGCGCTCATCGCTGCGTGCTGCGCCCCGGTCGGACTGGCATTTGCGGCGTCCGCCAGAACCGCGGCGGCTGGCTCTACACGACGGTGTACGGCCAGATCGTGGCCTCGAAGGCGGAGCCGATCGAAAAGAAGCCATTCTTCCACTTCATGCCGGGCAGCTACGCGTATTCAGTAGCCACGCAGGGCTGCAACTTCCACTGCGCCTTCTGCCAGAACTGGCAGATGTCGCAGGCGCACCGCGAAGGCTTCGTTCCCGAGAGCCGCAACGTCACGCCGGAAGCAGTGGTCGACGAAGCGGTCGCGGCCGGCGTCCGGTCCATCGCGTACACGTACGTCGAGCCGACGGTCTTCATCGAGTTCGCCCTCGACACGATGGTTCGGGCACGTGCGGCGGGCCTCCACAACGTCTTCGTGACCAACGGCTACGAGACGCCCGAGTCTCTCGACCTCGTGGCGCCGTTGCTCGACGCCGCGAACGTGGACCTCAAGTCCGCGAACGATGCCTTCTATCGTCGAGTCTGTGGAGCGCGCTGGGAGCCGGTCCGCGATTCGATCGTCGACATGCGCAGGCGTGGCATCTGGGTCGAGTTGACCACGCTGATCATCCCCGGCCTGAACGACGACCCGGACGAATTCCGGGCCATGGCTGAATGGATCGCGACGGCCGTCGGGCCCGAAACGCCATGGCACCTCTCGCGCTTCCAACCGGCATACCGTCTTGGAGAGTTGGAGCCCACGCCGGCGGAAACGCTGGTCATGGCCGCGCAGATCGCCCGCCAGGCCGGCCTGCGCCACGTCTACGTCGGCAACGCGCCAGAGGTCGAGGAATCGACGACGAATTGCCTCCGCTGCGGCGAGCGGCTGATCGCCCGCTCCGACTTCGCAATCACGGAATGGCACCTCGTCGAGGGCCACTGCCCGCGCTGCAAGCACGTCCTTGCCGGCTATGGCATGGAGAACTCCCCGGTCGTCGTCCGAGGATAGCGAGCCCGCGGAGGCCGTTTCGCGCCGGCTTGAACTTCGACCCACCCAACCGGACCGTATGTAGTCGGGACCTTTTGGCCACAGTCGCGGGCCGCTCGGCAGGCGGAAACTTCAGCGCCCGGGTGTGAGATACGTGGGGCGCCAGGTGCCTGCGTGCCTGCCGGACGGAAGGTGCGCCTCACGGAGGCTCGATCGGATGCGTGACGAAGGACTGACTGCTGGGACGGCGACGCCGGCCGGCCGCGTCGCGCGCACTGTCGAGGTCCGCGGCGTCGTCCAGGGCGTCGGGTTCCGGCCGTTCGTCTGGCGCCTTGCCACCGAGCTTGGGCTGGACGGCAGCGTCGTGAATCGCGCCGGCCAGGTCGTCATCGTGGTCGCCGGAACCGTCGAAGCGGTCGAAACGTTCGCGCGCCGGTTGAGTTCGGACGCGCCTCCGAGGGCGCGCGTCGAGGCGGTCGACGTCCGGGAGTCCGACCGTTCGATCAACGTGGGCACCGGCTTCACGATCGAGGAGAGCGAATCTGTCGCCTCCACCGAACGGCTCTTCCCGCCCGACATAGCCACCTGCGACGACTGCACGGCGGAGCTTTTCGACCCGGCGGATCGGCGCTATCGCTACCCGTTCATCAACTGTACCAACTGTGGGCCGCGGGCCACGATCATCGACGACCTGCCGTATGACCGGGCCCGGACGTCGATGCGCGAGTTTCCGCTCTGCGCCGCGTGCGAGGCCNNGAGGCCGAGTACCGCGACCCGGCCAACCGCCGCTTCCACGCTGAGCCGGTCGCGTGCCCCGACTGCGGGCCGCAGCTCTCGTACCGGCGACCGGGCGACGCTGCCCCGGCGGCGCACCGAGAAGCGGCGCTCGCCGCGGCCGTTGCGGACCTGCGGGCGGGCCGGATCGTCGCCGTGAAGGGCCTCGGAGGCTACCACCTCGCCTGCGATGCCACGGATGCGGTGGCCGTCGCTCGTCTCCGCGATCGCAAGCACCGGTGGGCCAAGGCGTTCGCGGTAATGGTCCGGGACCTGGCTTCCGCCCGGGCCCTGGCCGAGATGTCGCGCGAGGAAGAGGCACTCCTCACGTCGCCGGCCCGGCCGATCGTGCTCGTGGAGCGGCGCAGGCCCGGCGAGGCGCCAGGCGGCGCGCCGCTCGCAGATGGAGTGGTCCACGCCGAACCGGGCCGCGCGGCTGCGCTCAATCGCCGCGTGGGACTTTTCCTGCCGTACACGCCGCTGCACCGCCTGCTGCTCGAGGCCCTCGGCCGGCCGATCGTCCTGACCAGCGGTAACCTATCCGACGAACCGCTGGCCACGGACGACGCCGAGGCGCTGGAGCGGCTTGCGGGGATCGCAGACTCGTTCCTCCAACACGACCGCGAGATCCGGGCGCGATACGACGACTCTGTCACACGCGTGGTGGACGGACGCGAGAGCCTGATCCGGCGCGGCCGAGGCTACGCCCCGGAGCCGCTCGATCTGCCCGTGGCAACTCCCGCCACGTTGCTGGCGGTCGGAGCGGAGCTCAAGCACACGTTCACCCTCGCGCGCGGCGGGCGGGCCCACGTGGCGCCGCACACCGGCGACCTCGAGGATCTGCTGACGCATCGAGCCTTCGAGACGAACCTGGCCCACCTGGAGCGGCTGCTGGACATCGAGCCGGAATACGTGGTCCACGACCTGCACCCGGGGTATCTGTCGACACAGTATGCCGTCAGCCACTTCCCGGAGAACCGGCGTATCGCCGTCCAGCACCACCACGCGCATGTGGCGTCGGCCGCGGCCGAGGCCGGGCTCGGCGGCGCCGCGGGCGGGGCGGCGGGCGGCGCCGGGTCCAGCCCCTCGGCCGAATTCATCGGAGTCGCATTCGACGGCCTGGGTATGGGCGACGACGGCACGTTCTGGGGCGGCGAGGTGCTCGTTGCCACACTGGCGAGCTATCGCCGTGTCGGCCGCTTCGGCCGCGCCCCGATGCCAGGCGGGGCGCTGGCGGTCAAGAAGCCGTACCGCATGGCCCTTGGGTATTTGCTAGCCGCCGAGGCGTTCGGCCCGGAAGGTTCGGCCGCCGGCGAAGGCCCGATCGACCCCGAGTTGACGCATGCCTTCCTCGACCGGCTCGACCCGCGCGAAGTTGAAGTCGTCCGCGTCCAGCTCGCGCGTAGTCTCAATGCCCCGATCGCGTCGTCGGCCGGCCGGCTATTCGATGCCGCGGCCAGCCTCCTCGGCATTCGCGATGTCGCCGAATACGAGGCCCAAGCCGCCATCGAGCTGGAGCTCCTAGCGGAGGAGGGGAGCGCCGAACCGTTGCCCTACGGGCTGGTGAGGCAGGGTGGGCTCCTCATTTACGACCCGCGGTCCACGATCCGCGCCATCCTCGAGGGACGCGCTGGTGGTGCCACGACAGAAGCCCTGGCCGCGCGCTTCCAGGAAACGATCGCAGCCGTGACACGCGAGCTTGTCGGCGAGATCGGCCGCGAGACCGGGCTGCGGGCCGCCGTCCTGTCGGGCGGCGTATTCCAGAACCAGTGGCTTGCCACTACCCTCGTCCGGCGTCTTGCCGGCGACGGGTTCGAGGTCTACACCAATCAGATGGTCCCGGCGAATGACGGCGGGATCAGCTACGGTCAGGCAGCGGTGGCTGCCGCGCGTCTGGCCGGCGCGTCCTAGAGTTGAGCGGCCGCCCGGCGGGCGGTCAGGCGGCGGCCCTGACGGGCAGCCGAAAGGAGCAATCGAATGTGCCTCGGCATCCCGGGCAAGGTCGTCGAAATCCGCGATGACGGAGCGTTGCGCATGGCTCGCGTCGACTTCGGCGGTGTGCGCAAGGAGGCCTGCCTGGCGTACCTGCCGGAGGTCGTCATCGGCGACTATGTCATCGTCCACGTCGGCTTCGCCATCAGCCAGCTCGATGAAGAAGAGGCGCTCAAGACGCTCGACCTGCTGCGCATGATCGACGAGGAAGGCATGGCCATGGAACTCGGCGCCATGGGGGAGGAGGCCGCGCCGGCCGGCGCCGGGCCGTCGTCCGCGCCCGGGGCGCCGGCGTGAAGTACGTCGACGAGTCGACGGCTCGCGCCGTTGACTTCCCGCCAAGAGGGTTCGCTGTTGGCTTCTCCGATTCGCGGCGGCGGCCATGAAATACGTTGATGAATACCGGGATGCGGAGATCGCCCACAAGCTGGTCGACGAGATCCACCGAATTACCACGCGGCCCTGGGCTCTGATGGAAGTCTGCGGCGGGCAGACACACACCCTCGTCAAACAGGGCATCGACGAAGCGCTGCCGAGGGGCGTGCGCATGATCCACGGCCCGGGCTGCCCGGTCTGCGTGACGCCCCTCGAGCAGATCGACAAGGCGCTCGCCATCGCCGCGCGGCCCGATGTCATCTTCACGAGCTACGGCGACATGCTGCGCGTCCCGGGTTCCACAACAGATCTGCTGGCGCTCAAGGCCCGCGGCGCCGATGTGCGGATCGTCTATTCACCGCTCGACGCGGTCCGTATCGCGGCGGCGAACCCGGATCGGCAGGTCGTCTTCTTTGCCATCGGGTTCGAAACGACGGCCCCGGCCAACGCGATGGCCGTTCGGCAGGCGGCCCGGCTCGGTCTGGAGAACTTCTCGGTTCTCGTCAGCCACGTCCTGGTGCCACCGGCGATGACCGCCATCCTCGAGTCGCCGACATGCCAGGTCCAGGCATTCCTCGCCGCCGGCCACGTCTGCGCGGTCATGGGCTGGACGGAATACGAGCCGATTGCCGAGAAATACCATGTCCCGATCGTAGTGACCGGCTTCGAGCCGCTGGATCTCCTCGAGGGCATCCTGATGGCGATACGACAGCTCGAGGAAGGCCGTGCGGTCGTCGAGAACCAGTACGCTCGCGCGGTGAAGCGCGAAGGTAATCTCGAAGCCCAGGAGACGGTCTTCCGCGTCTTCGACGTGGGCGAGCGGACCTGGCGCGGTATCGGCACGATCCCGGCTTCCGGCTACCACCTGCGCCCGGAGTTCGAGAAGTTCGACGCGGAGAAGCGCTTCGAAGTCGGCGACATCCACACGAAGGAGCACCCGGCCTGCATCGCCGGCCAGATCCTGCAGGGCACGAAGACGCCGCTCGACTGCACCGCTTACGGCGTGCTCTGTAACCCGCAGAAGCCCCTGGGGGCGCCGATGGTCAGCGCCGAGGGCGTCTGCTCCGCCTACCACGCCGCGGGGCGTGGGCTGGCGGCGCCGACGGCTTTCCCACTCTACGAGTTGTCGCGGCCGCTGGGCGAGGTGCCGCGATGACGGAGAAGCGCGTCGACGCCGCGGAGGACGACATTTTCGGCGGGTTCCCGGACGATTCAGTTGCGGCGCCAGCTCCGGGCCCGGACGCCGCGCCCGACCCTGCCAATCTTGCCTGCCCGGCGCCAATCCCAGAACGAACGCGAGTCCTGCTGGGCCACGGCTCCGGCGGGCAACTCTCAGCTGCCCTGATGCGCGATGTGATTGCGCCGGCACTGGCGTCGGCCGGTGGTGGGGCCCAGGGACCGCTCAACGACGCAGCCGTAGTTGACGTCGCTGGCTCGCGGCTCGCGTTCACCACGGACTCCTTCGTCGTCAGCCCGCTGGAGTTCCCGGGCGGCGACATCGGCGAGCTGGCCGTGTTCGGCACCGTCAACGACCTGGCCATGATGGGCGCCCAGCCGCTGGCGCTGTCGCTGGCCTATGTCATCGAGGAAGGCCTGCCGATCGACGAACTGCGCAAGGTGACCGAATCGGTTGCCCGGGCGGCCGCTCGGGCCGGCGTTCGAATCGTGACCGGCGACACGAAGGTCGTGGGGCGGGGAGCGGCAGACGGTCTGTTCGTGAATACCGCGGGTATCGGCCTCGTAGCAGAAGGGATCGCGGTCGGCGCGGATCGCGCCGCTCCGGGCGACGCGGTCATCCTGTCCGGACCAATCGGCCTCCACGGCATCGCGATCATGAGCGTCCGCGAGGGGCTGGCCTTCGAGGTGGAGATCGCCTCGGACACGCAGCCGCTCAACGTGCTGGTCGCCGCGATCGTCGCGGCCTGCCCCGGCGTCCACGTCCTGCGCGATCCGACTCGTGGCGGGCTGGC
>PMJT01000019.1:12681-29975 GCA_003158495.1 Chloroflexota bacterium
CACCCGTCGATGGTCACCGTTCGCACGATCGTCGGTTCGCAGCGGATCGTGGACATGCTCGTCGGGGAGCAGCTGCCCCGCATCTGCTAGTCCCGGCCGCGGCATTCGCCGGCTGTCGTCGCGACGGATCCGGCGTCGAGGCTCGCGCGATGCCAGGAACGGTAAGTACTCCACTTATGTTAGGCAGAACAGCCCTCTGGCCGCAGATTCGTAGTCTCGCAGGCCAATAGGCCCCTCCCGATGGGACACCTGTACCTATGCGCACCTGCGCATATGTCCAAAATTGCAGGACATGGACGAGGTGTATCAGCTGCAGGTCGAGGTGCTCAAGACGATCGCCAACGTGCGGCGCCTCGAGATCATCCATCTGCTTGCCGACGGGCCGCGCGAGGTCTCGCGCCTGGCTGAGGAGATGGGCATCAGCCAGCCAAACGTGTCGCAGCACCTTGCCCTGATGCGTGCCGCCGGCGTCGTGGAAGCTGACCGCGAGGGGCGCGAGGTCCGCTACCGGCTCGCCGATCCGGAGATCATCGTGGCCTGCGAAATGATGCGCGGAGTGCTTGCGCGGCGGCTCGCACGCATCTCCGTCGCTGCGGCCCGGACCTCCGGCGAACTCGTCGCGGAGCGGACCTCGACTTCCCCATCAAATCCAACGCAAACCAACCAAGGCAGCTGAGGCCGACCCATGGACGAAACCATCTCCATCGTTCTCTTTTCGGGGACCGACGACAAGCTCATGTCTGCCGCCACCCTGGCCGCCGGTGCGGCCGCGTTGGGCAAGCCGGTGAAGATCTTCCTTCAGTACTGGGGTCTGAACGCATTCCGGGCGGCCGGGATCGACACCGATCACGGTCTTGCGCCCGAGGCGGGCGAGGTGGGCAAGGCTGCCGTTGATGCCGCGGCTCGTGCTGGAATGGCCACCTGGATGCAAACCTTGCGTATGGCCAAGGAGCTCGGGGAAGTCGATATCCAGGCCTGTTCGGCCTCGATGGACATCTTCAAGCTCAAGCAGTCGGACCTGGATCCGCTGGTCGACGGCGTCGAGGGTGTCGCCGCCTTCTACATCAATGCCGGCGAGGGGCAAATCGTCTTCATCTAGCCGCACAAGCCGTCGCACGTTCGATCAGTCCACTAGCGAAAGGGCAGAAAATGGATATCAAGCTCAAAGTCGATGCCAGCGGTCTCTCCTGCCCGCTGCCGATCCTGCGGGCCACCCAGGGCATGAAGACAATCGCCCCTGGAGAGTTGATGGAGGTTGTCGCCACGGATCCAGGTTCTGTGAAGGACATGGCGGCCTGGGCCGGCTCGACCGGCCACACGCTCGTCGAGCAGGACTCGGCCAACGGCAAGTTCCGTTTCGTTCTGCGCCACAAGTAATCGGCCGCGTCCGACTTCGAAAGGATCGCAGGGATGTCCGCAGTTGAACTAGCCCCGGCGGCCGAAGTGGCCTCAGAGGGTGCGGCCAAGACCAAGAAGATCTGCATCATCGCCTACAGCGGCGAGCTCGAGCCGACCTGGGCAAGCATGATCATCGCCTCGACCGCGGCCGCCATGGACATGGAAGTTTCGATCTTCGTCACGTTCTGGGGCTTCGGCGCCCTGGTGAAGGACAGCAAGCGCCTGCCGGGCAAGAACCTGATGCAGAGGATGCTGTCCGTGATGCAGCGGCCTGGAATCAGCCACCGCAAGCTCAGCAAGATGAACTTCATGGGCATGGGGCCGTGGATGATGTTCCAGCTGGCCAAGAAGTACAACGTTTCCAAGCCCAAGGACCTGCTCGGGATGTGCCAGGAGCTCGGGGTCAAGATCTACCCGTGCCAGATGACCATGGATCTCTTCGGGCTCAACAAGGAAGACCTGATCGACGGTCTCGAGGAGCCGGTCGGTGCCGCGACGATGCTGATGCTGGCAACCGAAGCCGATTCCACGCTCTTCATCTAGCCGGTTCCGCTGCCGACGCGGTCCAGCGACAGTTCGCTATCACCCATAACCGTCACGACGACGAGTCCGGCGGCGCCGGCCGCAAGCAGCGCGATCCCCAGGACGACGCGGACGGCGCGGTCGATCGGATGTTCGTTGATCTGAAGTTTCATTGCTGACTCTCCTGGGTGGGGCGGTTGATTCTTCCGCCTTCACACCAAGGACGAGATTGGGCGCCAGATGGATACAACCGTGTATTCCGTCATCGAAGGAAGAAGATGCTCGTCAAGAGGATCGCCAGGACGGCCATGGTGATCGCGGTGTAGAGGCGGTCGCGCTCGAGGGCGAAACCGACGACCGACGCCGCGACCCTTGCCACGGGCGTGGCCAGCAGCGTGACGAGTCCGAGCTGTGCTATGGCGGCCGGCTCCAGGGCGGCGAGCCGGCCCGGGAGGCCGCCGAAATCCGCCGTCGAGTATCCGATGGCGTGCGTAACGCCGATGAGCGAGCCCTGCCATCCGATCGCCAGCGCGGCCAAGAAACCCGCGCCGATGAGCGCGGCGCTGATACCGACCCCGACGATCAGCACCGTGCTGACAACGCCCCGGAACTTCTCCGGCGTCATAACCCAAACCCCAGCCCGCGGCCGATAGTCTCGAGGCCGACGGCCACCAGGACCGGCATGAAGATCAGTCGAACCGATCGGTTCGAGATCCGATGTAGCAGGCGGGCCCCGATCAGCGCGCCGGTCAGGACGCCCAGGGCGACCGGAGCGGCTATCTGGGGATCCACGTCTCCTCGACCCAGGTAAATGCCGGCCGAGGCAGCCGCCGTTACCCCGATCATGAAGTTGCTGGTCGCGGAGCTGACCTTCATGGGCAGCCGCATTGCCCCGTCCATAGCGATCACCTTGAGCACGCCCGAGCCAATGCCTAGCAATCCGGACACGACGCCGGCGATCCACATCATCACGAAGCCGAGCGGGATCCGACGTGCGGAGTAGGGAACCTCTCGGCCGAGGCGGCGGTCGGGGTACGAGGATTCGAGCCGCAGACGGGCGGCCAGCGGGCTCGGCTGGTCGGTCGGCGGGGCTTCCTCGCCCATCCGCGCGACCTGCATCCCGGCCGAGCCGAGCAGTACGACACCGAGCAGCACGTACAGGAAGCCGGGCGCCACCACTGCTGCAAGCAGCGCCCCGCACACCGCGCCCGTGGTTGTCGCCAGCTCCAGGAACATGCCGACGCGCATGTTGGTCATGCGGTCCCGCACGTACGCCGCTGCCGCGCCGGAGCTGGTGGCGATGACCGACACGATGCTGGCCCCGACCGCGAGATGGATGTCCACTCCGAACCCGAAGGTGAGTGCCGGAATGACGAGGATCCCGCCGCCCACGCCGGCCAGGGCCCCGATCAAACCAGCCGCAACGCTGATCGCGAAGATCCCGAGATCGGCCTGCGGGGTCATACGGCGCGAACCATCGGCGCGAGTTCTCCTACTCAGCTACTTGCGCAACCATGCAACTGCTGGTATTCTGCCACGGGGCCGGCGAGGGCGCCGGAGCACGCAGAGGCACCAATGAACGATAAGGGTTCTCGGGATCCAGAGCGGTACCGGCTCCACGCGGAGGTATGTCGCGTGCTCACGGATCCGAAGCGGCTGATGCTGCTGGACGTGCTGCGGGAAGGCGAGCACTCCGTCGGCCAGCTGGCCGAGGAACTGGGCTGCAACCTGGCCAACGTCAGTCAGCATCTGGCCGTGCTGCGTTCGGCAGGGCTCGTGGAGACGCGACGAGCGGGCACGACGATTATGTACAGCCTGGCCGAGCCGGAGCTCGTCGAAGCATGCGACGTGATCCACAGGATCGTCGGCAGGCGATTGGCAAGCCGCGGGGTTCACCCGGCAGCGCTGGACGAGGCTGCGAGTGCATCCCAGGCCGAACCGGCAATCGGGGTCTCGAGATGAACGGATTCCGGGCGATCTCATCTCGCAATTCGGAGTCGACGTAATGGGCTGCTACCTCCCGCATAAACAGATGTCGACGAGCGGCCCTCACCGAGTGGTGGTCTTCTCCTCACCGACGTGTGTCTGGTGCACCCGGGCCAAGACGTATCTGCGCAGCCGCGGGATCTCGTTCCAAGACGTCGACGTCAGCCGCGATCCGGCCGCCGCACGCGACCTCATTCGTCGAACGAGCCAGATGGGCGTGCCAGTGGTCGAGATCGACGGCCGCTCTATCGTCGGGTTCGATCAGGCCCGTATCGACACCGCCCTGGGCCTCCGGCCGAACTAGGAAAGCAATTCCTTCATCGGAGCAACGAATGCAGATCTTCCCTCACCGCACCACACCCGAGATCGACGTCGAAGAACTCGCTCGACTCGTCGAGAGTGGCAGCGTTCGAATCCTTGATGTCCGCGAGGACTGGGAATACCGCCGCGGCCGCGTGCCCGGCGCGGTCAGCCTTCCTCTGGGCCGTTTGACCGCCCAAGCTGCGGGCCTGCCGCGCGACAAGCCGTACGCAGTCGTCTGCGAGCACGGCAACCGCAGCCTCGCGGCGACGGACTACCTGCTCAGCCAGGGCTTCGAAGGGGCAGCCTCAGTCCGCGGCGGCACGACTGCCTGGGCCAGAACGCAGCGTCCGCTGGAGAAGGACTGACGTGGTCGCGGATCAGCGTCGCCTCGACTGGGACGAGCGGCACAAGGCCGGTGACTTCGAGGGCAGGGGCCCAAACCCGACCCTCGCAGCCGGCGCCGCCGGGCTCAAACCCGGGACGGCTCTTGAGCTGGCCTGCGGCAGCGGAACGAATGCCGTCTGGCTGGCCAGCCAGGGTTGGAAGACCACGGCCGTCGACTGGTCGCCCGTCGGTCTCGCCAACGGCAAGGAAACTGCCGAGGCCGCCGGCGTCTCGGTCGACTGGCTCGAACACGACCTCTTCTCGTGGGTACCGCCGGCTCGGTCGTTCGAACTCGTCATCATCGTGTATCTACATCTTCCGCCCGCCGAGCGCGGGCCGGTCTACGCCGCGGCTGCGGCGGCGGTCGCTCCCGGTGGCCGGCTGCTGATCGTCGGCCACGACCGCACGCAGGCTGCGGAGGGTCTGGACGGACCGGACCCTTCGCGCCTCTTCAGCGCCGATGAGATCGGCCGAGAGTTGCTTGGCGCGGATCCGCAACTCGTGATCGAGCGCGCCGAAGTTGTGCGCCGGGTTCCGCCTCCCGGGCGCGGTCCTATCGACGCCCTGCTCGTGCTTCGCCGCCCCTAGCTCCCAAGGAGTCTCGCCAAATGGCCACAAAGACATCGACCGCCCGCTACGACGGAGTCGGTCTCCAATTCACCGCTCGCACCGGCTCGGGCCACGAGATCGTGCTCGATGGCGGCGCCGGAAATGCGGGTCCGCGCCCGGTCGAGATGCTCCTCGTCGGCCAGGCCGGGTGCACCGCTATGGACGTCATGTCCATCCTCCAGAAGAAGCGCCAGGTCGTGACCCGCTACGAGGTGTCAGTAACCGCCGAACAGCGTGACACCCAGCCCGCGGTCTACACGAAGGCTGACGTCCTGCACGTGGTCGAAGGCCCCGCGCTCGACGAGGCCGCCGTCCGCCGCGCCATCGAACTGTCCGCGACGAAGTACTGCTCGGTCGCGGCGATGCTCTCGGCGGGGACGGTGGAGATGCACCATGGCTATCGGATCATCGGCCCGGACGGCGCCGCCCCGATCGAAGGCGAGGTGCTCGTCACGGCAGCGGGCACGGACCCCGACGCGCCGCGAGTGGCTGCCGTGGCCTCCCGGGCCTAGCGGGTGGACGCGCGGCGGCTCCCGAGCCTGGGCGGCCGAGGCGAGGGCTGGTTTTTGCTCCAACTCGTCCTGTTTGCGGCGATCGCCGCAGCGGGACCCGTGGGGCCGGCCTGGGGCGGCGCGGGGCGAGTTGCCGGCCAGGTGCTCGGCGTCATCCTGATCGGCGGTGGCGGCCTGCTGTCCTTTCGCGGCGTCCTGGACCTGCGGGAGAACCTGACGGTGTTCCCTAAGCCGCTTCCGGGTGCGAGCCTGGTTGACACGGGCGCCTACGACCTCGTGCGCCACCCGATCTACGGCGGGTTGATACTCGGTGCCGCCGGCTGGGGGCTGTTCATGGCCTCGCCACTCGCTCTGCTGCTGGCGCTGTGCCTGGCGGTCTTCTTCGACCTGAAGTCACGCCGCGAGGAACTCTGGCTGGCAGAGCAATTCGCCGACTATGGGGCGTATCGGAGCCGCACCCGCCGCATGCTGCCCTGGGTCTACTGACCGTAGCCGGCGGGCGCGACTTCCGCGGCGCGCAGGCCCACCGGCTCCATCTGGTATGTGAGAAGCCGTCCCGCCCGGCCGACGCAACTGATCGCGCCGGACTTCGACAGGCAATATGCCGACCGCATGGCAAGTCGCTTGGACCGTCGCGACGCGACGACGATGTCGGCCGTGGTGAACGGTGAGGGCAGGCCCTCGGGAAGGAGTGCCAGCAGGTCCGCCGGCGTGTCGATCCTGATTGTCTCGACTATCTCGAGCAGCCTGCGGTCCAGCCGCCACCATTCGCGCGGGTAGCGGTACCGGGCGCCGGCCGGGATAGGGCCGCGGACCTCTTCCTCGCGGATCATGAGCAGCTCGAGCCGGAAGTTTGGGTGCGCCACGAGTTCCGGGAACGCGACGAGTTCTTCGAAGATATCGAGGGGCCGACCGCGCTTGGGCGAGCGTCGACGGTCGGTCAGTGCCCCGTCGGCATCCACGCGAAGGAGCCACCGCTCGATGGCGATCGGGTGCACCAGGGCGACGCGGTGGGCCTCCACCAGGCGCCGAAGTTTGCGCGCGGCCGAGGCAAAGCTCGCGGTCTGGACCTCGACGAGCTCATCGTCGCGGACCACGTCAACCACGTAGCCGTCGACCGACTCCTCGGTTCGCCCGCCCGGCCCGGCGTAGAGCTCCTTGACGGCGGCGTGGAGCGATCCCTCTCGGTAGGTGGAGAGAGCGGGGGAGGCGGCCACGCGCCGGCCCGCTACCGGTTCTTCTGGACGAGCGTCCGACCGGAGGCCTGCCAGGAGCTCATGCCGCCGTCGAGGTTCCAGATGTTGGTGTAGCCGAGGTCCAATAGCGTCTGGGCTGCCATGGCGCTCTCCGCTCCGCTCCGGCAGTACACGAGGATTCTGGCGCCCTTGTTCGCCGGCAGGGCCGACGCCTTCGCCGCCAGCTGGTCGTAGGGGATATACAGGTCGGTTCCGTCGATCTCGCCGATGTAGGGCGTCTTGACGTTGACCAGAGTGAAGTCCTTGTGGGTCAGCATCCCGGCCAGCTGGTCGGCTGTTACGTTCGTCCAGTGGCCGCCGTTGCCCTGGACGACGACACCGATCTGACTGGAGGTGGCCGCAGCTGTGGCCGTCGGCGTAGCGCTAGCGGCGGTTCCGCTGCCGTTGGAGATTGCCCCGAAGACGAAGTCGGTCGCGATCACGACGGCGGCAATCAGCACAAGGACCCCGACCAGCAGGGCGAGCCTGCCCGCGGTGCTGGTCGGCGCGGCGAACCCGGCCTGCGCCGAGCCCGATGTTGCGGGCCCGCTCGCGGCCGATGTCGATCGCGGGCGGCCCGAGGAACCGCGGGCGGCCGCACTCGATCGCTTCTTCGAGCTCATATTGGGCTTCCTCCTGGGTGCTGGCGACCGCCCGCGATCGGCGCGCCGCCCTCGAGCGTAGCGCTTCGAGCTTACGACCCGGAGCGCCTTCGCGGAAGTGCTCGGAGTCCTAGCCTCGCAGCCTGATCGCGAAAAGCGCGATCGGACGGTAGAGGACGTGCGCGAACTTCCCGAACGGCACCAGCAGCACCAGGGCCATCGCGACGCCGACGTGGAGCAGGAACATCGGGTAGCCCCAGGCCGGAGCCTGCGGCAGGTACAGCCCAAGTTCGAGAACGAAGCCGGTCAGGCCGGCGACCCAGAGCATCGACAGGAACGTCCAGTCCGACGTCGTCGAATGGCGGCTGGCGCGGTCGCTCTTGCGCAGCCGCCTGACGATCAGCACCGTGGTGCCGTAGATCAGGAGCGCACCGGCCAGCGTGCCGAGCAATCGCACCGGGTACCAGATCGGGACGGCCGTGCCGACGGCCTTGATGCCGAGCAGTTCCAGGCCGTAGTCGGCCATGGTCGCGCCCAGCAGACCGAGGAAGCCCCACATGGTGGCGAAGTGGATGAACCAGCGCTGCGAGTACCACGGGCGCGTCTCGCCGGCTTCGCCGGAGGCCGTTTCGTCCGCGCAGTCCTGGCGGAAACGGGTCTGTGCCAGGGACTCCGTGCCCACGGCGTAGACAGCGGCCCCGGCGACCTTGCCGAGCGTCGTCTTTGCCGCCGCGTCCTTCGGTCCGCGCAGGACACGTCTGACCATTTCGAACACACCGACGAGCGCGGCCACTCCCATTACGGCCATGGCCACGATGCCCAGGTTGTGGACGACGTCGCTGGGGACGAAGTCGAAGAACGCGAGTGTCGAGCCGTCGACCGGCTTGTGGACGGAGTACATGAACGCGGCCAGCAGGCCGACCAGCGCGATCACGAAGACGCCGGCGAAGAGTCGCGAGGTCGCCAGCAAGTACGCGAGGTGAGTCCGGTCGTAGCTCGCCACCGCGTAGCGCCGGGCAGCGGCCATGAACGAGGCCGGATCAGCCTGGGTCGGGCACGAGTCCGTGCATTCGGAGCAGCCGTAGCAGGACCACAACTCGGGGCTGGCCAGGAGCTTCTCGCGCAGACCCAGCTGGGCATAGCGGGACATCCGGCGCGGGAACGACGCGCCGTCCACGGAGAGTGGGCAGATCGCGGAGCAAACGCCGCAGTTGAAGCAGGACGAGATGTCCGTGGCGCCGAAGCGCTGGAGTTCGGGGTAGAGGTTTCGATCGACTCGCGCGGTCATGGCCGCGGCTCCTTCTGGACGGCCTGGTAGCGGAAGTAGCCTTCCGGCGTGACTTCCTTGGTCTCGCGGACCCAGCCGTAGCGGCGCATGCCCATAACCCAGTACATCGCTTCATGAGTGGGCCGCCCTACTGCCTCGGCGATCTCGGGCACGGTGTGGGCTCCATCGGCCAGGAAGTCGAGGATAGTGCTGCGCATGAGCGGCTCCTCGCGGATGATTTCGCGCAGGTCCCTGTTTGGCGGGGTGTTGGGAACGTTCACGCGATCGCCTCCTCGAGCAGGCCGTCGATCATCGCCGTGATCTGAAGGTCGGTGTAGCCGCGAAGGTCTATGGCGTTCTCCGGGCACATCGGCACGCAGCCGCCGCAACCCTTGCAGCCCGCCTCGCTGATCGAGGCGACCTCTCGGCCGTTGAGCGAGAGCTTCTCGATCGCGCCGTACGGGCAGGCGTTCTCGCACTTGCCGCACCAGGTGCACCTGTCGATGTCCACGGTCGCGACGAGCGGATCCAGCTCGGCCACGCCCTTCTTGAGCACCGATGCGCTCTGGGTCACCGCGGCCAGACCCGAGGCGACGCTCTCGGCAGAGCTCTTCGGCCCCTGGCAGGCACCCGCGATCAGGACTCCGTCGACCATCGTTTCGACCGGCCGGAGCTTGGGGTGGATCTCGTTGAAGAAGCCGTCACGGCCGAGTGGCAGCTTCAACATCCCGACCATCGCGTCGTTCTTGCGCGCGACCATACCCGTCACCTGGACCACCAGGTCGACCGGGATCTCCAGCTCTTCGTCGCCGGAGAGCAGGTCGCGCACCGTCACGGCCAGGCCGCCGCCTTTGTCCATCGCGACGACCGGCGGAGCGTCATCAGGGAACTTCACGTACACGGCGCCTTGCTTGCGGGCCTCGGTGTAGAGCAGTTCGAAGTTGCCGTAGGTCCGAATATCGCGATAGAGGTGGTATTGCCGAACTTTCGGGTCGCGTTCCGAGACCTTGATGGAGATGTGGGCCGTGGCCGAGCAGCAGTAGCGCGAGCACCACTCGTTGCCGTCCGGCTGGCGGCTGCCGACGCAGTAGATGTACGCGAGGCTCCGAACGGGCCGGCCGTTGTAACGGAGCGGGCCCTTCGAGCCGTCGACCAGTTCCTTGAATTCGGGCAGCGACAGTACCCCCGGAAGCCCGGCGCCGAGCTCGCCTTCGGCCGGCTGGTAGGCGTCGAAGCCGGTGGCCACGACGATCGAACCGACTTCGACCGAGATAGTTTCGGGCGGATCGTTCGAAACGCGAATGCCAATCTGGTAGTTGCCGAAGCTTCCGCCCTTGGTGACCACCTCGGCCCCGGTGAAAACCTTGATCGATGGGCGCTTCTTCACGTCGGCGACCATCTGGGCGATCAATTCGCGGCCGTCGCGTTCGTGCGGGAACATCGGGCCGAACTTGCCGACCCAGCCGCCAAGCTCCGGCTCGCGCTCAACGAGAAAGACGCCGAGGCCGATGTCGGCCATGCCGATCGCGGCTCGAAGGCCAGTTACGCCGCCGCCGATGATCAGCGCCTTCTGCGTCGTCTCGACGACGAGCGGCTCCAGCGCCTCGGACAACCTGGTCCGGCCGATTACGCCGCGGACCAGGGCGATGGCCTTGTGAGTGGCACCGTCGCGATCGTCGGTGTGCGTCCACGAGCACTGCTCGCGGATGTTGGTCTGGTTGTACTCGTAGGGGTTCATGCCGGAACGCTTGGCGACGCCCCGAAACGTGACGACGTGGAGCTTCGGCGAGCACGACGCGACGACCAGGCCGTCCAGGTCGCTGGCGGCGATGTCGTCTTCCATCTCCTGCTGACCGGCATCCGAGCAGGCGAACATCATGTGCTTGGCGACGACGACGCTCTGCTCGTCCTTGACCGCGTCGACCACCGCCTGGACGTCAACGTAGTCGGAGATGTTGCCGCCGCAGTGGCAGACGTAGACGCCGATCCGGCGGGCTTTCGGGTCGCGGCTCTCGCTCGGGCGGCCCATTCGTTCGCTGGCGCCTCCGGGCGCTTGCTCGCGCCCGTCCAATTGCGCTCGCGGCGCGTCCTCGGCGCCGCCTCGACCTGCACTCGCCGGAGCTAGCGCCGGGTCCTGCCTGTGCTCGCTCATGCCACTACCTTCTGACTTTCGAGATGAGCGGCTGCCTGGGCCACCGCGGCTCCGGCGTGGAGGATCGAGTCCGCGATGTCCTTGGCGCCGGACGCTGTTCCGGCCACGAAGACACCCGGTATGTTGGTTACCCCCGGGTTCATGTCCTCGTTGGGCTCGGCGACGTAGTGGTAGTCGTTGAGTTCGATCGAGTCGCCCGAGAAGAGCCGCTCGACATCCCGGTTTGGCTGGACGCCGACTGCCAGGACGACCATGTCGTACTCGGCCTCGACGATCGCCCCGCCGTGCTCGATATCCTCGTAGCGCAGGATCAGGTTGCCGTCCGGCTTCTCCGTGACCTTCGCGACTCGACCCTTCACGTAGGTGGCGCCCATCGACTTGGCGCTTTCGTAAAACTCGTCGTAGCGTTTGCCCGGGGCCCTGATGTCCATGTAATGGACCGTGACCTCGGCGAGTGGCAGGGCGCCCATGACGAGCTGGTTCTGCTTGATCGAGNNGCAGCAGAAGCGCGAGCAGAGCGGATTGTCGACCGTTTCGTCGCGCGAGCCCGTGCACAGGATGTAGGCGATCCGCTCCGGGACTTTCCCGTCCCCGGGTCGCAGGACCGTGTTGAACGGCCTGGTCGGCGCCAGCAGGCGGTCCATCTGCATGCCGGTGATGACGTTCTTGTAGCGGCCGAAGCCGTATTCCGGCTTTGCGTCGGCGGTGAAGAGCTTGTACCCGGTGGCGACCACGACTGTCCCGACGTCGATCTCCTCGATCTCTTCGCGCATGTCGAGATGGATCGCGTCCGACGGGCAGGCCGCAACGCATTCCTGGCATTCGGAACAGACGCCGCAGTCGAGGCAATCGCCGGCGGAGGCGCGAGCCTCGGCTTCGGTAAGGGGCGCTTCGACTTCGGCGAAGTCCGGGCGGGCGGCATTTGCGGTGCCGGCCGCGGCGACGGCGTCCGAATGGTGGACGTAGTTCTTCTGGCGGGCCAGGACCGCGGGCTTGTCGACAAGCGGCAGGAGGCCGTCCATCTCGAACCCGGTCAGGGGCTCGCCCTGGAGGTAGCGGTCGATCATGTGCGCAGCGCGCCGGCCGTGGCCGATCGCCCGGGTGATGTCCGATGCGCCGGTCGTCGCGTCGCCCGCGGCGAAGACGTGCGGCACGGCCGTCTGGAGCGTGGTCCTGTCGGCGACGAGCGTGCCATTCGAGTTCGCGGAAATGCCGCTGCCGAATGCCGAACCTTCGGGGGCCATGCCGATCGCGACCAGGACCGTGTCGCAGGGAATCATGAATGCGCTGCCCTCGATCGGCTCGGGGCGGCGGCGGCCCGAGGCATCGGGCTTGCCGAGGGCCATGCGCAGGCAGCGCAGACCCGTGACGGCGCCGGCGGCATCGCCGGCTACCTCGACCGGGGCCACCAGGAACGAGAAGCGGACGCCGTCCTGCTCGGCGTCGTCGACCTCGGCCTTGTGGGCGGGCATCTCTTCGCGACCGCGGCGATAAGCCACCGTGGTTTCCGCGGCGCCGAGCCTGACGGCAGTCCGGGCTGCGTCCATCGCAACGTTGCCGCCGCCTACGACTACGACCTTCTTGCCCGTTAGATCGGTCGGGGTGCCCAGCTTGGCTGTGCGCAGGAACTTGAGGCCGCCGAGCACACCGTCGAGGTTCTCCCCGGGCACGTTGAGAGCGGTTGAGAGCGGCGTCCCCGTGGCCACCAGGACGGCGTCGAAGCCGTCGCGGCGGAGTGCATCAAGGTCCGTGACCGGCGAGTTGGTGGCGATCTCCACGCCGATGGCGGTTACGTTGGAGATGTCCTGCTCAACCACCTCGGCCGGAAGGCGGTAGGCAGGAATGGCGAGCCGAAGGAAGCCGCCTGCAACCGGAGCGGCTTCGAAGATCTTCACGCCGTAACCGCGCCGGGCGAGCTGCCAGGCGGCGGTCAGGCCGGCCGGTCCGGAGCCGACAACGGCCACCCTCTTGCCGTTGGTGGGCGGAATCTCGATGTTGGGCCCGTCAGCATTGGCGTAGTGCTGATCCGCGGCGAACCGCTTGATCCGACGGATCGGCAGCGTGCCTTCGAGTGAGCCGCGTGTGCACTCGCCTTCGCATGGGGCGTAGCAGGCACGGCCGAGGGTGCCGACGAGCGGCGTCGCGTCGAGGACGAGCTGGAAGGCTTTCTCGTATTCGCCACTTCGGACGAGCGAGACGTAACCGTGGGCTTTGATGCCGGCGGGGCACGTATACGTGCAGGGCGAGGTGCCCGCCCGCTCAAGTACGGCCTTCTTCGGCACGGCCTGGGGGAACGCGATGTAGGCGGCCCGCCGGGCGACCATATCGGCGTTGAACTGGTCCGGTACGGCGACGGTGCACGCCGTTTCGCACAGCTGGCAGCCGGTGCAGGCCGCTTCATCCACGAAGCGCGGCTTTCGGCGGATCGTGGCCTTGAACCGGCCGCCGTCCTGGCGAGCGATGTCGTCCACCTCGGTGTACGTCAGCGCGGTCACGTTGGGGTGGTGGATCGAGGCGGCCATCTTGGGCGTGGAAATGCAGCTGGCGCAGTCCAGGGTGGGGAAGACCTTGCTGAGCAG
This sequence comes from Chloroflexota bacterium, assembly GCA_003158495.1. Taxonomy (GTDB): domain Bacteria; phylum Chloroflexota; class Limnocylindria; order Limnocylindrales; family CSP1-4; genus Fen-1039. The sequence goes on from PMJT01000019.1 coordinate 26,231, forward strand.
GATCATCCGGCCGCCGACACTCGCCTCCTTCTCGACGAGCAGGACCTTGTAGCCCATGTCGCCCAGCTTGAGGGCGGATTCCATGCCGGCGATGCCGCTGCCGACGACGAGGGCGTCATAACTGTTCATCACTTGGCTCCCGCCGTTCGGAGCGTGATCAGCGCTTCCGAGAACTGGTTCATGTGCTTGGCGAAGTTCTCTGCACACACCGAGCAGATGGCGGCCATCTTGATTCGTTGCGGCAACAGGCCCTCGGCTTTCAGCATGGTCTGGGCCTCCGCGATGATCCGCGACGCGCGCTTGGCGCAGTCGGGCAGGTAGGCGCACTCGTCGCCGTCGGAGGCAATGAAGACGCCTTCGAAGCCCTGCTTGATGGCGTGGAGGATCCAGGATGGCCGAATGCCGCTGGTGCAAGGCATGCTGATGACCCGCACGCCCGGTGAGTAGTGAAGGTGGGCGCTCCCGGCGAGATCGATGCCGGGGTCCGATATGTTGTTGGTGGAGAAGACCAGTATTCGCGGTGCTGGTACGGGAGTCTTCTCTTCAACAGGTGCCGTGAGCGCTGTCATCAGTCCGTCGCTCCTGCGAAGCCAATCCGGCTGTGGGCGAGGGGGCCGCCCGCCGATGCTGTTCGAGTCGGTCGGCGCCGACTCCTGTTACTTGCCGCGGCGGAGGAAGACGCGGTCGTAGCCTTCGTCTTCGATAACGCCCAGGAACCCGTGACCGACCTTGCCCGCCCAGGCGCTTATATCGTTCTTGGTGGCAGGATCGCTCGACCAGACTTCGATAACGTCGCCGATGGCTACTTTGCCCATGCCCTTCTTGGCCTCGAGGAGCGGACCGGGGCAGGCGGCGCCGCGGGCGTCGATGATTTCGGCTGCGGTCAAGGTTCCGAGTTCGGCTACATCCATGGCGCTCATTGGTTTCTCCGATTTGGGGGTTTAGTAACTCAGGGCGTTGGTGGCGGAGGTGAGTTCGGCGACGAAGCGAGCCGCGGCCACGACCTCGGCGTTGTCCACTAGCTGGGTGGCAGCGTCGATCCCGCGAGATTTGAGGCAAGGGCTGCAGACGAGGAGCTTCCCGCCGAGTTCCTTGTAGTCGTTCATGAGCTTCGAAAGGCGAGGGAAGCCTTCGGCGGCGACCGAGTCCGCGCGGCCCATGACTCCGAGCTCGACCCCGTCAGCCTGGAGTCCGATGACGGCCTCGACGTCCGACGCGAGGGCGGCTACTGCCATTACGAACGGGATCGTCACGTGTTCGGGATGATCCGGCCCGTGAGTGACCATGAACATGAGCTTCTCGGCCACGACTCCTGACCTCCTTGCTGTAGGGACCCCAACCTGGATCGGTCTACCGGTGGACCTGGACTGGTTCTGCCGGTGTTTGCTCGGAATAGGAGGCAGCGATGTCTCCGAGACGCGCGATCCGCCGGATCAGGACCTGGCGCATCGCCCCACACGCGGCCACGATCTCCGGATCGGCCAGCTGGTATCGGACCTCGCGGCCGTCTCGCACCGCCTCGACGATGCCGACTCCGCGGAGAGCGGCCAGGTGCTGCGAGATGGCCGGCTGCGTCGAGCCGAAGTGCTCGGCCAACTTGCGGACTTCGACTGGGCCGGACTCGCCCAGGTAGTGGACTATCTCGAGCCGGCGTGGGCTGGCCAGCGTCTTGAGCAACGTCGCCTGCAGGCCGTAGATGCCGTCGGTGGGGCGCAACATGGCTCAGTACTCCAGGGAGCGAGTGAGGTTCGACATGGTTGGACTCCGTTGCAGCTATGCGTGGTCTATGAATAGATCGCTGGGCTGCATATGCCAATCTGCCGGTTGTCACGTCGCCGCTGCCCTATGGCCCTAAGTGCATGACTTATGTATTTGGTCACTCGCGGCCATTCCGGCCACGCGTCCTACAATTCGGGAATGACTGCCACAGATCCACGCGTCGCCGCCGGGATTGCCGGCGGGCGGGTCTTCCAGCGTGCGCTCGGCCGCGACCTGCCGGTCGCCGCGCGGGCCGAAGGCTCGACCATCTGGGACACCGACGGCCGGGCCTACCTGGACGGCGCCGGTGGGGCGATCGTCGTAAACGTCGGCCACGGCCGGCAGTCCGTCGTCGACGCCATTGCCCGCCAGGCATCGGCCTTCACGTATGTGCACGGCACTAGCTTCACCAGCGAGCCGCTGGAGTCGTACGCGCGCGCGGTGAGCAAGTACATCCCGATGGACGACCCGGCGATCTACCCGGTCAGCGGCGGGTCCGAGGCGATCGAGAGCTGCCTCAAGCTCGTACGCTCGTACCATCTTGCCCGCCGCGAACCGGACCGGACAGCGGTCATCGCCCGGTGGGGGAGCTACCACGGCAACTCTATCGGCGCCCTGGATCTGTCCGGCCGCGAGCCGCTGCGCCGCCCCTACGAGCCGTGGCTCGGCCGCTTCCAGCACGTCAGCGCCGCGTATCCGTATCGAGCTGGAGAGACCGCCGCCCATGCGCTCGGCGACGTGGATCTGCTCGTCGCAGAACTCGAGGCGGCGATCGCGGCGGCGGGGCAGGGGACAGTGGCCGCGTTCGTGGCCGAGCCGATCGTCGGAGCGACGCTCGGCGCCGTGGTGCCACCGGAGGGCTATTGGCCCGCGGTCGCGGAGGTGTGCCACCGCCACGGCATCCTGCTCGTCGCCGACGAAGTGATGACGGGGTTCGGGCGGACGGGGCGCTGGTTCGGGATCGACCACTGGGGCGTCCGGCCGGACGTTATGGCCGCGGCCAAGGGCGCCGCCGGGGGCTACTTCCCGTTTGGCCTCGCGATCGCCAGCCGCAACGTCTACGACACGATCACGCGCCCCGCGCTGCGGGGCGAGGGCGGCGGCTTCGTCCACGGGTTCACCTACAGCCACTCCCCGGTGGGCGCGGCCGCAGCTGGGGAAGTGCTTCGCATCCTCGAGACGGAGAACCTGGTCGACATGAGTGCCGTCAAGGGCGAGCGGCTCAAGGCTCTGCTCGGGGACCGGCTGGCCGGCAATCCGAACGTCGGCGAAATCCGGGGCCGCGGCCTGATGGTCGGCGTGGAACTGGTAGCCGATCGCGCCACGCGGCGGCCCTTCCCGCGCTCGGCGAAGCTGATCGAGGCGATCATGGTCAACGCCCGCGACGCCGGCCTGCTCCTCTACCACGGCACGGGAAACGCCGACGGCGTGAACGGCGACTCGATCCTGCTCGGGCCGCCCTTCGTGATCACGGACGCGGAGATGCAGCGCTGCGCCGCGATCATCGGTGACGCGGTCGAGAGGGCCTGCGCCGAAACGGTGAGCTGATGGCGGCCGCCGGCACGTCCCACGCCGTGACGCCACGCAAACGGAACCGGCGGCCACTCGTCGGGTAGCCGCCGGTCCAGGGAAGGGACGGTCCAGGAGCTGCCGGCCGCTAACCGGCTGCCGGCGCCGGCGGTCCGGCCAGGCGACCCGGCCGGCTGACGCCCCCGGCGTCAGGCGGTTCGGGCCGATTTTCAAGTTCGGGCGTGTCGCACTCGTAGTCCGTGGCGACGTGGCTGAAACCGAGGCGTCGCGTGACGCGGGAGAGCTGAGAGGGAGCCCACCAGGCCGAGCGGCCGAGCAGTCGCATCGTCGCGGGAACGAGGAGGGCACGGATGATCGTGGCGTCGAGCAGGACCGCGATGGCCATGCCGATGCCGAGGCTCTTGATGATGATCATGTCCGCAAGGCCGAAGGCGGCGAAGACCGTGACCATGATCAG
>PMJT01000206.1 GCA_003158495.1 Chloroflexota bacterium
ACAGACCTGAGACACAGCGGGACATCTTTGCCACGCTGGCCGATGCCACCAGGTGTGACAGCGTCCGGCGAGCACTCGACGGTCAAGCGACACCGCCCTCGGCCAATGCTCCGAGGCGATCCGGCAGGCGCGCCGATGCGGTTTGAGGCGGCTAAGCCCGAGCATACTCTGGCCCCGATCGGGAGGCAGGAAGTCCGAGAGCTTCCGCCGGCGCGGCGTCCCCTACCACGGTCGCCAAAGCCGTGCCGGTATGCATGGCTCGCCGTCGCGCAGGACCCAATGGCGAGACCGACTCCTTCGGACGGGCGTGGCTTGGCCGGCCCAGAAAGGTACCGCATGGCGTCGCTAGAGCAGAACAAAGCCGTCGTCCGGCGCTTCATGACCGAGATCTTGCAGGGAGGCAGCCTCGATCTGTTCGACGAGCTTGTCGCTCCCGACTACGTCAACACCAGCATGGGTAATGTGGATCGAACAGCCTTCAAGGGAATGCTGGGCGCTCTCCGGTCCGCGGGCATGAAGTTCACCATCAGAGAGCTCGTAGCCGAGGGCGACGCGGTAGTGGCTCGCTTCACTGTCGAAGTCTCCGTGGCCGGTGAGAAGAAGACCGCGATGGGCTTGACCTACTACGGGGTCGTCAACGGCAAGATCGCGGTCGACGAGCCGCTTAGCTCGCCCGACCTCGGGCAGCTGCTCGCACCGTTCCTGGGGCAGATGGCCCACGCATAGACGGGCCTCGAGATGACACCCCTCCCCTCGCCCGACAAGGTCGACGAGGGGAGGTTCTTCTTGCTCGCCTGGAACACGCGCCGGAATTCGCCTGGTTTCGCCACGAATACATCGTCGAAGCCGCGAAGGCGGCCGAGAAGCTGAGCCTCCAGTGGCCCGATCGAGTCGTGTTCGTCGTCGGACAGGAGTTGACCCTGTTCATGCAGGGCATCGTGCCAGGCAAGAATCTTGTCGCCCGGATGCGGAACCCTTCGCTCGGGGAAGTCATAAAGACCGGGGCGCACAACGCGCCACTCAACGCATTCCTCGGCCGTGTGGTCGAGGCCGTCCGGTGCGTCTACCACGGTCCCCTCACCTACGCGTCGCTCATCTGGGGAGCGGTCGACTGGAGTCGCTTCGACATCATCGGCGTCGACCACTACCGAGACCCCCGCATCAACGATCGCTACGTCGACATGCTCGCGCCCCTCTTTGCTGTCGGGAAACCAGTGGTCGCGACCGAGTTCGGTCTGGGCACATACGTCGGCGCCGACAAGGCCGGCGGAGCAATGAACCTCGGCGCTATGGTCGACTTCACGCTGGGCCTTCACGCCCTACCGCTCGTCGGGCGGCTGGTGCGACCGCGACTCAACGGCGTCTACGTGCGCGATGAGGAACTCCAGGCCCGGGAACTTGCCGAGACCCTCGCGATCCTGGATGCGGCCGGGGTCGACGGCGCCTTCGTCAGCACATTCCTGTCCGCCATCCATCCCTACGACGAAGATCCTCGATACGATCTCGACATGGCCGCGGCAACCCTGGTCAAGACCCTTGCCGGAGGCAGGCGTGGGACGACATATCCGGACATGCCCTGGGAACCAAAGGCTTCGTTCCGGGCCGTCGCCGACTACTACTCGCGCCATGGTTAGGCCGCCCAATCGCATGTAGCCACCGTTATGCCTGGTGGTCACGAGACGGTCACCGGTTACCAAGTTTCATGACCAGTGATGAGTTCGACTCTTCTTCTGGATTCCCGGCGAGGAAGGGGCGCACGAGAAACTGCGTCCGCGACCCAGGCTTCACGGCAGGACGCGGCGCAATAATGCGAAGTGGTGTGACCGATCGACGCGAATCGCGGCGCGGTTCAACGCGGGCGCCCGCTGGCGCTAGTTCCACGAATTCGTACGCCAATGCGAACGGCAGGTGGGATCCTGACCTCGTGGTGACAGACTTCCGGCTATGAGCCGAGCGGGATGTCCAAGCGCGAGATCCCGCCGCCGTCGTCGAATACCCAGACTGAGCCGCCGATCATGGCGAATGGATCGCCCTGGTACCCGGAGGCGCCGCTTTGCCAAAGCGTCCCCGTGGGCTGCCAGGTGGAGGGATCGAGCCGCTGCAGAGTAGCCGTTGACACGCGGTCGTCGTTGACCAGCCAGAAGAACCCGCCCTGGATATCGACGTATGTCTGCGACGTGGTACCCGGCTGGTTCTGGAGCTGGAACATCGGGCTCGTGTACTCGACCCCCGAATCGCCGATCCGTATGAAGTGGTCGGCATAATACGCGGTGTACGGGTCGGCCCCGGCAGGCTCGACGCTCGCCCAGCACTCATTTCCGACCGACTGCAGCGAGCTGAGGAGGCCCGGCACGGTGAATGAGGCCAGGACCGTGCCATCGGCCGGGTCGATGCGGACCACGTTTGTGCTTGTGTCGGCCGTTCCCAGGTTGTTCCCAGTTGTGCTCCAGAGCGAGCCACACGCGAACTGCACCCCACCCACGTTGAACGGGATACTGCCCTTCTCCTTGCCTGTCTTCGGGTCGAGCTTCCGGAGCGGGCCACCAGTGCCTGTAGCGGCACTCAAGTTGCTGACCCAGACGTATCCGGAGGAGCTGCCCGCCAGCCCGGCGTCGAGGATTTCGACAGTGTTCTTGCCGGTCACGACGTCGAACCGTTCGAGACGCCTCCATCCGCTGCAGTCACCCGCGCAGCCCGAGCCGCCGAAGATGCCGGAGAGCCAGAGGCTACCGTCGTCCACGGTCAAGCCCTCGATGTAGGTCATGGTGGCCTTGTATCTGTATGTGGCGGCGACCTTGTTGGTGGCCAGGTCCACCCTCGCGACGTAGGGGCCTACGGGCCCGGCGGTCGAGCTGGTCGAGTTCTCGGCGTCGCACACGACAAAGAGGTCGTTACCCGAGACCGCGTAATCCCAGCCAAGCGGGTCCTGGCAGTCGGCGATGCGGGCGACAACGGTCGCTTCGACGGCGTTGGCCGTGGCCTCGGGCGTTGCCGACGCGCTCTGGCGTGGCGACGCGGAGAATGGGACCGCCGGACTGTTGCTCGGGCGGCCGCTCGCACCACTTGACGGGGACGTCCTGGCGGAGATCTCGAGAAGGAGCCCTCCGGCCAGGGTGACGCAAGCCGCGAGTCCGACCAGACCGGCGATCCTCCGGCGGCCCGTCGTGAGCCACCTCGACATGCCCCTCATTTCTCCTCCTCTGGCTGGTGGCGCGGGCCTCGGCCAGTCGGTGCCGCCGCAGTGCTTGGCGGTGCTCCCCTACTCTATCAGGGCGCTATACCCGGCCGGTCAGGACCGGGTCGGTTGCGCAAGGCGGGCGGTATCGTGTGTATGCGTGTGGCCGGCACACCATGTGTCCGTCACCCCGGCATTGGAACCACGGTCGGCAGCGGGTGAGCCACCCAGTCCCGGTCAGCCGCCGCGCGGAACATCCTTCCGGCAGGTCTCGCGTCGGCCGCAACGCCGGCCACGGAGCGATGAGCCGTCCGACGGGTTCGTCAAGATAAGGGGAACGGCAGGCACCGCACCGGAGGCGACGATGGGCAAGCTGGTCTACTTGATGAACGTCTCGCTCGACGGCTACGTCGAGACTCCCGACCGCTCCCTCGATTGGACTGTCGTCGACGAAGAGACTCACCGCTGGTTCACCGAACGCTCCCGCGAGACGGATGCGTTCCTCTACGGACGGCGACTGTATGAGCTCATGAACGCCTACTGGCCGACCGCGGAGTCCGACCCATCTGTGCCCGACTACATGATCGACTACGCCCGGGTCTGGAACGCGACCCCCAAGATCGTCTTCTCGACAAGCCTCGCCGGCGTCGAGGGCAACAGCCGGCTCGTGAGCGGCGANNGACGTGCTGGCGCGGCTGCGGGCCGAATTCCCCGGCGAGTTGAGCGTCGCCGGGCCAACGCTGGCCGCCCAATTCCTGCGGCGCGGCCTGATCGACGAATACCGCGTCGTCGTCCACCCGGTAATCCTCGGGGCGGGCCTGCCCTTCTTCCCCGCGCTTGAGACGCCGATCGGCCTACGGCTCATCGAGACGCGGCAGTTCGCGTCGGGCGCCATGTATCTGGGCTACGTGCCGGCTTAGCTTCGGACGAATCGGCGACGTCTGCCGACGACCCGCTCGGGCGGACCCAGGCGAGCTCACAGCGGGCGGGCGTGGCTCGGTTGTCGGCCGCAGTCCTGCTGCAAGCAGGTCCTCAAGCGTTGACTCTTCTAGCCCCTACTTCCCGATTCTGCCCAGGATCGTCTTCGCGAGCGTTGCCATGTTCGCCTGGTCGTTTGGGGCACTGTCGAGCTTGACCAGGTGGAGCGAGAACCAGAGGCTGCCGGTCCGGACGAAGATCGTGTCGCTCTCTTGCCATGCCTCATCGCCGAGCCCCGAGACCTGGGTGAAGGTGTGGCCGAGCGTGTCCTTGTCGATGTCGAGGAACTTCTTGGCCCCNNCGCCCCGAGCTTCACGCCGGCGAGCGTGTCGGCTTCGTCCTGGGTCAGCAGCTTGCAGGGGTCTGGAAGCGGGACCGACGTCACGAGCGGGACCTCCGTCGGCGTCGAGGTTTCGGCCGTCGAGTTCGCCGTGGGCGTGGGGGCTTGCGTCGGCGGGGCAGCCGTCGCTGCGGCGCCCGAACAGGCAGCCACGACGATGGCCACGACGAGGCCGAGCGCCGGCACCGCAGAGCGCCTTCGGAAGACTAGTCGCTCGCTCATGGCGCCTGGCAAATCTTGGAGTCCGGAACTGTCTTGGAGACGGTGTATACGTTCCAATTCTTCTCGACCTCAGTCTGGAACTTCGTGAGTTTGGGAACGATGTTGGCGAATTCGCCGAAATCGAAGGTCACGCCGGCACCCGCACCGACCCACAACGCAATCGACGCGCTCTGGCAGTTCGCGATCGGGCTTCCGAGAGCGGAGCCCTGGCCCACGCCGACGGAGAAGGTCGTCGTGGCGTAGGGACCGGCGATGAATCCTTCCATGCCGACGCCGAAATGCAGCTTGAACTTGGCCGCGAACACGACCCCGCTCGGACCGAGCGTGATCCCCTTGATGGAGTCGAGGATCGATTTGTTGACCGTGAGCTTGGGCGCGACCACCTGCCCGTCCCGCACGCCCATCTCCCCGTCGAGGTTGTACGAGGCTCCCGCGCTCAGCGTCGAGTTGTTGCCCGACATCGCGACCTCGACGAGCAGCTTGAATTCGATGACAAGGTTGAGCGGAATTCCGAGCGTCGCGGGGCTGGGCGGGATGGGCTCCTCCACTTCGATCGGGATCTCGAACTTGAACTTCCCGTCATCCTTGGTGCCGTTCGCCGTTCCGGCCCCAAGGTTTACATCGATCCCTTTGAGGCCGTCGAGCACGACCGTCGGATTGGTGAGCTTGCCGTTCTGGATCGCCACCTGCGCGTGGAGCTGTGGGGCCTGCGCCTTGAAGATCACAGTTCCGCCGAACTTGAGCCCGCCGGAGCCGTTCGACGCGCTTGGGTCGTAATCGACGCCGATCGAGATCTGGCTGCCATCGACGCATGGCTTGATAGACCACTTGGCAGCCAGGGTGATTTCCTGGCAGGCCTCGCTGGCAGGCGGCAGCTGTTTCGCGGTTGCGGCGGCACGCGGGTCTGCGGAGGTGGTTGGGCCGCGTCGATAGGAAGTGAGGCGAACCGTGGGCATGGTGAGTGCGCCTGGAGACGGAGTCGAGCCGTTGTCGTTGAGGTTGCCGGCGGGGTCCGCGGAAGCCGAGGACGACGGGGTCGTTACGTCGCCTGTCGTTTGCGGGAGGGCCTGGTAGGCCATCGAGCCGAGATCGACCGGCTGGTCCAGGTTGAAGTTCGCGTCGGCAAAGAGCTCGGTGAGCTGCACGGGCCCGACCGTGACGACGCGGCTTCCTTCCTCGTCCCGAAGGTCGATGACCCGGCCTACCGCTCTGCTGGTCAGTAACATCACCGAACCGACCTGAAGTTTGGAGGCGCCGGGCGCGGCCGGGTCGATCGCCCACGTGTGGCCGTCGTCGCTGGCCCATCGGATACTCGCCGGGCCGCCGCCCACCACGACCACATCGGGCTGGAACGTCACCGACGGGCTGGCAGACGGGCCGTAGCCGTAGGTTCTCAGCGCGTCACTAGCCGACATCGCGGCCGGCTGCGCGCCTGTTGTGGCAGTGTTGATCTGCGGAGTCGCCGCGGGCGACCCGCCCGGCGGGGGCGACGATGCCGATCCGCACCCAGCGACCAGGATCGCCAGCATGGCCACGCCAACTGCCCGCCTGCCGGAAACCAGGCGTTGGCTCCCGCGGCCGTCACCGAAGACCTGACCCATGCCGTCTCCTCCGGAAAGCGGCCTTTGACGTCTGAGGCGCTTTCGATTGGTGGGACGATAGGGAGCGGCGTCGACCTGGGGCAAGCTGAAGCCCACTGCATGCACCGGCCGACTTACCAGTCGAGCGAGATCGTGACTTTGATCACGCCGCGTGCCCTCGGCTGCAGCCTGACGATCGCCCCGGCGATCGTCAGCGTCGCCCATGCTTTTGAGGATCCCTCTCGGCGAATGTGGCCGGCCTGGGGCGTTGAGTCGTTGGTCGTGACGCGGCGCTAGAGTCTCGCGGCTCCGCGCGGACTGGCGCTTGAGGCCGGCCGATCAGTACCAGCCGGCTCGGTTGCGGAAGGCCAGGGCGGCGCAGGGCGATCCATAACGCGAGGTCATGTAGTCGACGCCCCATTCAGCCTGGACTACGGCGTTGTCACGCCAAGCCCGGTAGAGCCAGGCGGCTTCAGGATCGCCGACTCTTGCCGCTTCCTCGGCCTTGGCCTCTGCCCAACCGGCCAGCTTGCTCGCCGGGTTGGCCTGCGGCAAACCGTAGGCGCCGGATGACTTGTTCGTGGCATGCGGGTCCCAACGCGCCTCGTACTCGAATATTCGGCTGGCGCACTGCGACTGAGTCAGACCCAAGTGCCGATCCACCCTGGTGCCAAGTCGGGCGACCAGATAGTCCTTTGCGTCCTGGATCGTTGGAAGAGCGACCGACTCAACCTGGAACGGGAGTACGGCTGCCGCCGGAATATACGACACCGGATCGATACCGATTGCCTCGGCGGGTGAGATCGCGCCCGGCATCGGATCGAATGTCTGATTCGAGTTCGCGGTCGGCGGCACGGCAACCGATGGAAGAGGCGCTGGCTGAGCGGAGTCGGCGGCAAGGATGAGAACCGGCCCATTTCGAGATGGCTGGGCGCCGCCCGAAACACTCGACGGCACGGCGGAGGCACTGCCGGCGACGACAACCGCCAGGATGGCGGCGCATGCGCCGAACCGGCGTATGGCATGCGGGCGGCCGCCCAGGTTGGCCCAGGTTCGGGCCTGACTGCGGCCGAGGCAGTTCGCGCCGAACGCAGCCAGCTCGTCGTACGTAATCGGGAATTCGATGCCCCATTGATCGAGCGCGTCACCACGCCTCGGCGGCAACGTCAGGATCGAAAGGCGCCAGGAAGAAATGTCCTGCGAGACGCTCGCTCGGTTCGGCTGTACGAGTCCGGCGAGATCCTCGGACACCAGGGGAAACTGGATTCCCCATTGATCCAGAGCATCGTTGGGCGACCGCGGGGCCGCAGTCAGGCGCATGCATCGACTGTCGGGCAAAGACAGCCTCGTCGAAACCCGTACAACCGGAGAAACCTCAATCGCCGGATGTACCGCCGCTACGGCATTTGGCGAGACCGCGGATGGTCAGTTGCTCCTCCCGACCTGTCGCAAGAGAGAGGCAGGCGCCCCAGCCGAACGACCGCCAGCGCGTGCGAAATTCGACGTGGCTCAGCTTTCGGCTGCGCGTACTCTAGTGGTGATGCTCCTTCCGTTGGGCCGCCGGCGACGGATAGCCGTGACGGCCGGTCTCGCCGTTCTTGTCGTATCGACCGCCATTGCTTGCGGCAGCTCGCTCCAGCCGAGCTCGAGTACCGCGCCAATGGTGTCGGCCTCTCCGATAGCTGCCGCTCCGATTCCGTTCCCCCCTGGGCAGAGCTGGCAGACGATCCCGACCCCGTCAGAGAGCTCGACCGACGGCGATTGCGGCAGCGGGAGCCAGCC
>PMJT01000256.1:0-34322 GCA_003158495.1 Chloroflexota bacterium
GTTCGGGCGAAGGCCGCGGCGTGGCTCTTGGCGAAGCCGAAGCTGGCGAACGCGGCAACCTGGCGGAAGAGTTCCTCGGCCTGATCGTCCGTGAGGCCGTTGGCTGAGCGGCAACCGTCGACGAATCGCTGGTGGAGCTTCTCCATTTCCTTGCTCGAACGCCATGTGCCCATCGCCCGCCGAAAGCCATCCGACTCGCCCGGCGTGAAGCCGGCAACCACGATCGCGATGTTCATGACCTGTTCNNGTCTCGCGCAGGACCGGCTCGAGGCTGGGATGGAGGTACGCAACCGGCTCGAGCCCCTGGCGGCGGCGAAGGTATGGATGGACCGCGTTGCCCTGGATGGGGCCCGGCCGGATGATCGCGACCTCCACCACGAGGTCGTCCAGGTTGGCCGGCCTGGACTTGGGCAGGGTCTGCATCTGGGCCCGGCTCTCCACCTGGAAGACGCCGACCGTATCCGCGGCCTGGAGCATCCGGAAGACCTCCGGCACATCCTCCGGCAGGCGGTCCAGGTCTATGCGCGCGGCACAGTCGCCCTCGACCAGCTGGAGCGTTTCGTCTATCGCGGCGAGCATGCCGAGTCCGAGCAGGTCCAGCTTGATCAATCTGAGCGTCTCGACGTCACGCTTGTCGAACTGGACGACGACTCGATCAGCCATCGTGGCCCGCTCCAGCGGCGCGATGTCTATCAGCGGCGCGGCGGTCACGAGCATGCCGCCGGAGTGGATGCTCAGGTGGCGCGGGAAGCCGTCGATCCGGGCACAGAACGCGAGCCAGCGCTCCCACTCGGGCATGCCGGCGGTGGAGCCGCGGCGCATCTCGACGGGGATCTGGGGTTGCGGCTCGACTCGCGCCACACTCGAATGAGGCTCCGCGGCACGCAGGCCGACGGCCCTGCCCTCGAGTGCGCGGGCCGGCTCCTTGAGCGCCGCCTCCGCCGCTCGTTCCGAGACACGCTCGGAGGCTAGCCAGGCGATGCTCGCCGGGGAGTCGCCCGGGCCTCCTTCGTCGTCCGATGCGACCCCTCGCCGCCGCGCCAGCCGCCGCTCCTGCTCCAGTGCCGAGCCGCCACCCAGGTCCGCGATCGACACACCCGCGGCACCGGTCCCGGGCGCGGCACCGGTCGTGGGCGCGGCACCGGTCGTGGGCGAGCTATCGTCCCTTCGCGGAAATTCCTTGTATTGGTGGAGCGAATGGTATGGAGAGCCGGCAGCGGTCCGAGGGCGCGCCCCGGGCACTTCTGGCCCCGCCGCGCCCTCGGAAGGGGCCGAATCGGCGCCGAAAGGCCCGCCGACGGGCCATTCCTTGGCTTCCGCCCCGCTCGCGGCCACTCCGGTAGCCGAGGCGTCCGCCACTCCTTCTATAGCATTCGTGTGGCCGATATAGGGCAGAAACGTTGGAGCGGCCATGGCGCACTCACCACCTTCCGGCTCCGATCCTGCCGCATACCGGTGGAGGCGGTGGTAAGTGGACGGTTGAGCCGCCGTTCGGGCCTCGGCGGCCCGGTCGGCTCTCGCGGCAGGCGCATCTGGGCGTGGATCCGGTACGCTCCTGGCAGCCGCGTGGCCAGCAGGGGCCGACTCGGCGGCTACTTGCCTCATAACACCGCCCCGGCCGGTATTCGGTGGAATCTCGGCAGTGGAGCGCGCAGGCTGGACGGCGGCGACCGGGACCGTGGCGGCGGCCGCGCCACTCCCCATCCGCCCACCGCGTGGGTGGCGAAGCTGGCCCATGCGATCCGTCAGGCCGCGCTGTTCGGCCGTGGCGGCAACGTCGATCGCTCCGCCCGCCACTCTCGCCGCACCGGCGCTGCCCACACCCGCCGCCACTGCCTCGCGTTCGACCGTGTCCGCGAAGAACTGGCCGAAGCCGCCGTCGGCCTCGAGGTCGCGCCGGACCATCACCGAGTCGTAGGTTTCGAGCGCCTTGGCGACCCGATCGACGAGCGGCCTCGGGAACCCCAGGGCGTACCCGACTTCGCGCACGGCCGACCGGGCTCTATAGGTCACCAGGTTGCAGACCATGCCGGTGTGCTCGGGGCCGTATCGACCGTAGACGTACTGGATCACCTCTTCCCGCCGTTCGGACGAGAAGTCGATGTCGATGTCGGGATAGCTCGTTCGACCTTCGTTGATGAAGCGTTCGAAGAGCAGGTGGTGCCGTATCGGGTCGACCCGGGTGATGCCGAGGACGTAGGCGACGATCGAGTTGGCGGCGCTGCCTCGACCCTGGGCCGGGATCCCGCGCTCGCGGGCGAACCGCATGATGTCCCAGCAGATCAGGAAGAACTCGGCCAGGCCGGTTCTTTCGATGACATCCAGCTCGTGGGCCAGCTGCCGCACGACGGGCGACGAGATGGGGTGATACCGGCGGCGGGCGCCTTCGTGGCACAACTCTTCCAGGTGCGAAAAGGGAGTGTGGCCCTTCGGGACCGGGAAGCCGGGGAAGCGATAGCGTTCGAACCCAAGGTCAACAGAGCAGCTGGCGGCCAGCTCGTCGGCGTTCCCGATTCCCTCAACCCAGGAGGCAGCAGTTCGGGCGTCCGCGGGCCCCGACGAGGCGCCGCCTGCCGGCGGCAGTAACGAGACTCCGCCCCCCGCCAGAGAGCGGCATTCCGCAAGAGAGTGGTCCGCGCCGACTCCGCCCCCCGCCAGAGAGTGGCCGCCACTCGGCGGCGCGGCTCTCAGTTCTTCGCCCGACTTCAGGTACGACTCTCCGTCCGGGCGTCGCAGATCCCGCAAATCACCCAGGGCGCGGCCGTGGTGGATGGCCGTGAGGACGTCGTGCATCTCGCGCCCCTCGGGGTAGGCGTAGTGGACGTCGTTCGTGACTACGACGGGCAGCCCGAGCCGCTCCGCCAGCGCGGCCGACTCGGCCACGAGCCAGTCGTCTTCGGGGAGCAAGTGATGCTGCAACTCGACAAAGAACGAGGAAGTGGCGACTGAATCGCGCCTGGCCCGGCGGCCGGCGAAGAGGCGGGCGTAGTGCTCGGCCACGGCCTGTGCTCCGGCTCGGTCCCCGACTCGCAGGCGGCGGGCAATCTCGCCCTCGCGGCAGCCGGACAGGGCCACCAGGCCTTCCGTGTTGTCCGACAAGAGTGCCTGCGTGAAGCGCGGCATGGACTTGGTCCCGGAGAGGTTCGCGCGGCTCACCAGGCGGCAGAGGCTGCGATACCCGACGGCATTGCGGGCCAGCAAGACGAGGTGCGGGCCGCGCTGTCCCTCCCCGACGCCGCGCAAATCCTCCTTCACCGGTTCGCGGGTGCCGGGGAGTCGCGCTCGTTCCGGGCGAAGCCGGGCCGGCAGCCCCTCGCCGGGGAGAGGCGCCGCTCCCGCCGAGCCCCCCGCCAGAGAGTGGCCGCTCCACGCGTCCGCGAGAGAGCCGCCCCCCGCCAGAGAGTGGCCGCCACTCCCCGCGGGACGACCCGCCCGACCCGGCTTTCTAGGCGGCACGACGACGCCCGCCGGATCCGGCGCCGCCGCATCCGCCAGTTCTATCTCCACGCCGATCACCGGGCGCAGCCCCGCCTCATGGGCGGCGGCGGCGAATCGAACCACTCCGTAGAGACCGTTGTGATCCGTGACGGCCAGCCCGGAGAGCCCCAGCTCCACGGCTCGGGTAACCAGTTCGTCCGGCGCGGAGGCTCCGTCGAGGAATGAGAAGTGGGTGTGGCAATGGAGTTCGGCGTAAGCAGCCACGATGGCCTCGGCTTACTGCGCGAGCGCACGAGTCGTCGGCAGGACTTCGCAGTATAGAACAGCCGTTCTAGTACGCCAAGGCGGTCGCAGGCCCATTGGCCTCTACAGGTGGCGCGCCGGTCGCCTGCGGGGCGGACTCGAGCCAGGATCAAACGACGACCGCGCCCAAGAAGAGAGGCGCGAGCACGAGGAACAGGCAGATGAGCCCCGCCGCCACATAGCCGAGTCGCCAGGCCGCGACGTATCGGTTGGTCGACATAAGAGCCCAGGCAACTTCCCCGTGCTCTTCGTCCAGGCCGGGCGTAATAACCACGCCGTCGTTTCGTTCTGCAACAGTGGCCAGGGTGGACTGCTCCTTGAGCGCCCGGCACTTGTAGCAGCGCCGCGCATCCGCCCGGTTCATCGACTTGCATTCGGAGCAGAACCAGAACTCCGCATGCCCGCGACTCTCCCTCTGGAAACCCGCTCTGCGGGCCTGCCGTCGGCTAGTCCTAGGCGGAATAGGTTGCCCGAAAGCGGTCGAAGCCGCATCCATGGCCGATGCCTTTCAGACGCGGCGCCAACTTAGATCTCAGTCGTAGAGACGCTCGAGATGCCAGACGCCATCGGTTCGATCGAGATAGAGGAGCGCGAGCCAGCTGGGTCCGGCGACCTTGAAGTAGTCTCGAGCGATCGGCCGGCTCCACCAGGTTTCCTCGATGCGCCACCGATTGCAGACCTCGACACGCTCGCGCCGACCGTTCCACAGGAACGCGACCAGCTCGCCGGTGGGTCCGAGTTCCACGTCGATCGGCGGATGCTCCCGCAACAGCCGGGTCATCGTCCGGCTCCGCCGAGTGGCGCCGTCCTGGCGCCGCGGACGCCCGGACGCAGCGCAGCGACCCGGGCATCGCGTGGCGCGGTCTCCGCCCCGAGCGGCGCGGCCGAAACCGTGGCCGTGGCGGCGGCGCCGGTGAGGGAGCGCCAGCGCCAGCGCTCCTCGGGCAGGCGCGCTTCCGAATCGTCGATCTCCACCCAGCGAACCTTATCCTCGCCGAACTTGAGTCCGAGCCTGGCGAGTTGCCAGCCGAGCCGGCCAGTCCTGCCCGTCTGCGGAGTGAAGAGCGCGAGTTGCGTGCCCGCGGCCGGAGCCACGTTGCCAAGCTCGAGGGTGAGCCGTGCGACCGGCGCCGGCGGCGGCGAAGCCTCCAGCCTGGCGATCAGCAGCCTCTCAATGGCGAGGCCCTCCGAAGTGGGTTCCGGCAGGTACTGATCCACGTGGATCGACGGCGGCGCGTCTCCGACCATGAAAGTTCGATCCAGTTCCAGGGTCAATCCGGCCCGGGCGGCCGCCGCACCGCGAGCCCCGAGTTGATCGCCGAAGGCAGCGGCCAGCCAATGCAGGACGAACCGAAGCCCCTCCACGTCCGACACGGGCGGATCTATCGGCAGCGAGAGGATCATCTGTTCCGGGGTTCGCCGCGGCCGGAACGGGTCCGTCTCCTCGCCCCGGGCGCGAGCGCGGATCAACTCGCCCTGAGGCCCAAACCGCGCCACCAGCGCCGAAGCAGGCAGCTCCGCCACCTGGCCGATGGAACGCAGCCCAAACTTCTCGAGCCGGGCCCGGACTTCCGGATCGCGGCTCAGCATGGCCGCGGGCAGAGGCGCCAGGAACGCAGCGTCCCCGCCCCTTTCCACGACGCGCAGCGGGACGGCGCCACTTTCCCTGGCAAAGACGGCCCCGACCGGGGCGGCGCCGGGCAGGGCCCCCGACGCGCCACTCCGCGTGGCGGCTGCGGCGGCCGCAAACCGGGTTCCGGCGATCCCCGCCGGCGGCCGCCCGGGCAGGATCCCCGCCAGGGCCTCGGCGATGCGCCCGACTATCAGCGGCTCCGGCCCCCACAGCCTTTCGAGGCCGTCGAGCTGGACCTCCGCTCGCCCGAAGCTCGGGCTCTCCGGATCGGTTTCCGCCGCTACACCGGGGCTGAAGCCAGCCAGTCGGTCGAGCGCGGTCTCCAGGGCGATTCGGTCGGCCGCCGGATCCCGATCGAGAAAGAGGGCTTCCGGCGTGAGCCGATGAGCGGCCCCGAGTGACATGCCGATCCGGACGCCGAGTTCCAACGCCGACTTGCTGGCGTCGAAGACCCTGCCGTCATCCCACGGCCTGCCGCCCAGGACGATCGGTCCCGCCGGGAATGGCGCGGAGGCTCGGCTTCTCGCCAGCCTGATGAGGAGATGGGGCCAGTAAAGATGGAGGAGTCGCATCGTAAGGGACCGATATACGCGTCAAGTGGAGAGGCGGCGTGGGCCTGACCACATCCGGGCCGGCCCGATGGCGTCCGGGCGGAGCGGCTCCGGCCGTTGCCCGGTTCGCCGGCGCCGTCTCCCGCAGAAGCTCCGCTCGGGTCAGGCAGGCGTCGCGCAGCCCGCCCTCCGCATAGAGGATCCGCAGTTCCGCAGCCCGGCCGGGCGGCCCAAACCTGTCCCGGGCAACGACCACTTCCGTCCGTTGGCCGACCACGTCATGCCCCAGCCGGATCCAGGCCCGGCGGTTCAGCTCCAGCCGCAGCGCCGAGACCTGGGTCAACACACCCGCCAGGGCCGGTGGCAGGCTGGGTGGCTCGAGAACCAGCAGCTGGACCCCGGCCCGACGCGCCAGCGCCGCCAGCCTGCCGAATCGCTCGGCCAGGTTCGCTGCCGAGATGCCGGCTCCGCTCAGGGGCCGATACGGCAGGTCCAGCAGCAGCAGATCCACGGTTCTGTCCTGCAGCAGCATCGCCGACATGGCCAGGGCTTCTTCCAGCGAAGGCGGCGTCAGGACGACGAGCCATTCCAGCCTGACCCCGCGGGCCGCGGCCTCGACCGGGTCCAGGCTCCTGGCCAGGTCCAGGTAGGCAACGATCCCGCCGGCGGCCTGGGCCTGGGCCGCGGCCTGGAGTGCCAGCGTGGTCTTGCCGCTCGTCCCGTTGCCGTGCAGGGCGGTGGTAGCGGCGCGCGGCAACCCGCCCAGCCCCAGGATGGCGTCCAGGGCGCGAAAGCCGGTTGGTATCGCCCGATCATTTGGCCCGAACTGTATATCCGGTTTGCCCGGAGCCGTCTCCGGATCCAGGGCGGGACTCGGCTGCGGCGCAACCGCCAGCGCCCCACGGACCTCCGTCCGACTGGCCTGGGCCTCGGCGTTGAACTCGACGCCCCAGCGCGGAGCTGCCCCACCCCAACGTTCCCGGAGGGACGTCAAAGCGGCCTGAACGTTCGGGGGAGGGGTTGCCATGGGCCACAAATGATAGAACAAATGTTCTAATAGTCAAGACCCTGGGCCGAGCGCGCCAGCCGTCGACGCCACTCTCGCGGCCGAGTCCGCCCACCACCCAAGGTTCCAGGTCACCTGCAAACCCGGTAGCACCGACCCGGATTGCGGCCGGCCCAACCGCCCCGAAAGGCGCCAATCGGGCTCCGTTCACGCTCGGCATGCCACTGGAGATGGTCGTGGGTCCGACCGCGGCCTCTATCACGTCGCCATTCCCGGGCTCGCGCTACCCGCAATTGAATCTGCCCAGAAATCTCCGGCGCCGGGCGCCAGGGGTCACCGATCACAAACCCCGAGCCGCTCCATGATGCCGACCAGTTCTTCCGGAAAGACACGTTCGCCCGAGGCCCGCAGGTCCTCGATCGACCACCAGCGATGGGCCGCGACCGCCGCGGCTTCTGCGTCGCCTGCGCGCCCGGAGCCAATCACGGGCGACTGGACATGGCCGAGGAGATGCCACTCATCCTGGTCCATCGTCCGGCCCCCGTACACGAAACGGGCGCGCCTCCTCAGCACGACCGGCCCAAGCTCCGCTACGTCCAGCCCGATCTCCTCAATGAGTTCGCGGCGGGCGGCTTCCTCTGGCGACTCGCCCGGCTCGATGCGCCCGCCCGGCGGGTACCAGTAGCCGCCGCACTCCGGGTCCGCATCGAACAGGAGCAGAACCCGACCGAGCTCGTCGAAAAGTAGAACTCGGGCCACCGGACGGTCGATTGGCGCAGTCACGAATCCCTCCCGCAGAGCCTGCCGGGCACCACATGGGAGATCCTAACGGTCGGCGACTGCGGCCCGCGCACCTTGCCGGCGGCCGACGTGGCGACCGGGCATCACGCGGCCACGATCGCATTCCATGGACCGCCCCGGGGCTCGAATCCAGGCCGCCGGGCACGCTCCGCGAAGAGATCGAGCCGCGTGGCGGCGTAGTGGCTGTCGCCAGGGTTGCTGTTGGCAAGTGGTATTTGCGCGCGGAGAGATCGAGCCGCGTGGCGGCGTAGTGGCTGTCGCCAGGGTTGCTGTTGGCAAGTGGTATTTGCGCGCGGCAATGACTGCGGTGCCGTGCCAAAGGCCAGGACCCGGCGTGAGGGCAGAAGTGGTCGAGCTAAGGGCCTGAGCCTTGTCTTGCGCAACTAGTAATTGCAATCCGCAAGAGATTCCCAGCGGAAAGGCCCCGGCCACTGGCAGACGACGGACACTCGGCCCGGCCGCGCCGCGAGTCGGCGCCGCGAGTCGGCGCCGCGAGTCCGCGCCGCGAGTCCGCGCCGCGAGTCCGCGCCACTCCCCATCAATTCCTGACGCAAGCTGTCATGAAGTGTCGCTAATGTCGTCGGCGTAGGGTCAAGGCCATGGTGTGCCGGCCCGGGCCCAAACGATGCCACGCCACGTCCAGTCGGATGCCGACAACAGGTCGCGGCTGAGCTAAACTCCGACCCCTCCACCACAGAGTTAGGGAGCATTGCGTCTGTCGTGGCCCTGATCGAAGCGCACGGACTGACCAAGAAGTTCCGGCAGGCCGTCAAGGAACCCGGCCTGATCGGGTCGCTCAAACACTTCTTCACTCGCCAGTACAGGGACAGGCTGGCCGTCGACCATATAGACCTTAGCGTTGAGGCCGGGGAATCGGTCGCCTATCTCGGGCCGAACGGCGCCGGAAAGTCCACCACGATCAAGATGCTGACCGGCATCCTCGTCCCCACATCCGGAAGCTTGGTCGTGAACGGGCTGGTTCCCTACGAGAAGCGCCAGCAGAACGCCCGTAACATCGGCGTCGTTTTCGGGCAGCGGACTCAGCTGTGGTGGGACATCCCCGTCATCGAGTCGTTCAACCTGGCCCGCGACATGTACGAGATCCCGGTCAAGCGCTATAAGGAGAACCTGGCCCAGTTCACCGAGATCCTCGGCCTGGACGAGTTCATGAACGTGCCGGCCGGCAAGATATCGCTGGGCCAGCGGATGCGCGCGGATCTGTGCATGGCCCTGCTCCACGACCCAAAGACCCTTTACCTGGACGAGCCGACGATCGGGCTGGACATAGCCGTCAAAGACAGCATCCGGCGCTTCATTCGAAGCCTTGTAGTCGAGCGCGGGACCACGGTTATGCTCACGACGCACGACCTCGGCGATATCGAGGACATCTGCAAGCGCATCGTGATCATCGACAACGGCAAGATCATCCACGACGGCGACCTGGCCAAGCTGAAAGACACGTACGCCCGGGATCGGGTGATCCATTTCCAGCTGGCTCGACCGCCCGAATCGATGGCCGCCATCTGCGCGGCGCTGCCGGCATGCGAGACCACCACCGATGGCCTGCGTCTCTCCGTCCGGTTCGACCGGTTCCGATTGACTGCCGGCGAAATCGCGGCCGCGGTGATGTCCCGGGTCGAGGTCATCGACTTCCGGATCGACGAGCCCGAAGTCGAGGACCTGATCCGGAAGGTCTACCTCGGCCAGCTAAGCCTGGAGTCGACCGACTCGGACACCGCAGCTCCATCGCTGGTGGAGGCCTGACGGTGGGTCGGTACCGCAAGTACGCCTCGATCGCGCGAACCTCGCTCGAGATCACGTTCGTCTACCGGGCCGGCTTCGTCTTGAACATGCTCGGCACGATCTTCTACGTCGTGGCCATGTTCTACCTGTGGCAGACCATCTTTCTGGGCAGTCCCAACGCGCTCGGTGGCTTCACCTGGCCGGAGATGAAGGCGTACCTGCTCGTGTCCTTCCTGCTCAACTCGCTCATGACGTGGTTTGCCGAGTGGAACATGAGCATGGACATCAAGGAGGGCCGCGTCGCCACGGACCTGGCCCGACCGATGGATTTCCAGGCGTCGCGCATGGCCACTGCGTTCGGCCCCGTGCCGTTCGAGTTCTCTTCCGCGCTCGTCGTCGGCGCCATCGTGGCGACGGTCTTCGGCGGGATCGCGCTCCCGGCAGATCCTCTGCACCTCGTCGTCTTCCTGTTCAGTGCCTTCCTTGCGACGCTGATCAAGTTCGGGCTCGTGTATTGCGTCTCGATGACGGCCTTCTGGACGACGGGGATCGACGGCATCATGGTCGGCCGTGTGGCAATACAGAACATCTTCTCGGGGGCGTTGATCCCGCTCGTCTTCTTTCCGGACTGGCTTCGCGCCATCGCGGCGGTCCTGCCATTCCAGGGCATGATTTCGACGCCCGCCCTTACCTACCTGGGCAAGATGGATGGGCCCACCACTGCGCTGATGATCTGCATCCAGGCCGTCTGGGCGGTCGGGCTCATCCTTCTCGGCCGGCTGGTCTGGCGAGGCGCCGTTCGCGCGGTGACGATCAATGGCGGCTAGGCTCGGGGTCGCCGCTCGGGTTCGGTCGATCCGGCGGCTGATCTACCTCTACNNGTCGTCATGTTGTTCTCCGCGGTGATCGTGCAGATCGCCGGCTTCCTGTTCATCTGGACGATCTTCCAGCGCATCCCCACGATCAACGGCTGGAGCATGTGGCAGGTCGTCATGATGTACGCCCTGATCTTCGTGACCGAAGGCGTCGGGTCGCTCTTCTTCGAAGGAACGTGGCGGCTCTCCAACCTCGTCTACACCGGCCAGTTCGACCAGATGCTGGTGCGCCCACTTTCGCCGATCGTCCAGGTGCTGGCCAACGCCGTCGGCTTCAACGGCCTGGGGAACATCGTGACCGGCCTCGTGCTGATCGTGATCGGGATCCTCAACACGCCGGTCCAGTGGACGCCGGGACGCCTCCTGATGCTGGTCATCCTGGTAGCGAGCGCGGCCACGATCCGAGTCGCGATCAACCTGGGTTCGGCTGCCAGCGCCTTCTGGATTAAGGCCCCGTGGAGCATGGTGCCGATGTTCGTCCACCAGCTCGGCGAGTTCGCCAAGTACCCGATCACCATCTACTCAGTCGCGGTCCAGGCCCTGATCGTGATTGCGGTGCCCTTCGCGTTCGTGAGCTTCTTCCCCACCGCGTTCATTTTCGGCGTGGAGGCATGGAGCATCCAGGGCCTGCTGACGCCGCTCGTGGCGATCTACTCCGTTGTCTTGGCCGTCTGGCTATTCCGTGTCGGCCTGCGCCGCTACGAGAGCAGCGGGCACTGAGTCCCGGGGCGGCGCGGTGGGCAGCGTGGCGGCGGCAGCGCGATGGGCACGTGTCAGGCCGCATGACCCGGATCGTGGGGCTCGCCACGCGGAGCGCGGGGCGCCTCGCTGCCGGATTCCAACCCGGGTGGCACGAGTCCACCTCGTGACCAGGCGGCACGGCCCCCGCCGAGAATGGACGGCCGTTGAGCCGCCCAGCTGGGCGTGGACGGGAGCCAGGACTAGCCGCCCATCGACTCGCCGGGTCGCTTCGGGCCCGGACTTCGTGCACGGAGCCACTGGGATTGGAATCTGGCAGGACCTGCAGGACCTAGCGCCGGCGGCCAGGTGAGTCGCCACGCCGGCCGAGGTTCGAGGGCTCGCCACGCGGAGGCTGTGCTAGACTCCTCGCTCGCGTGGGGATGTAGCTCAGCTGGGAGAGCACCGCGTTCGCATCGCGGGGGTCAGGGGTTCGAGTCCCCTCATCTCCACCATTTCTGCCGAGTTATCCGCTATCGGGGCGTCAGGCATGCCTGACGCGGACTTCGTCCGACGCGGACTTCGTCCGACTCGGCCACCTCTGTCGTCCACGCCGAAGTCGAGCAGTACGCGCGCGACGACTGCCGCAGAGAACCGCGGCCATGGCTCTAGCCGTTCGCGTCGCGTTTACCGCGATCGACTTCAGGGGAGCGGCGACCTGACCCAGTCGATCGCGACCTCGTTGTTGCGATCCGCCATGTTCACCGCGACGGCGAGCCGCACACCAGGGGCGACGGTCGCCAGCTTGGCCAGCGGCACACGATGACCGAAGACCGCCGGAAATGGGTTCTCGCCGGCCACGGTGACCTCGACCGTGAAGAGCCACATTGGGTCGTTCAGGCGCGAAGGATCGGCGTTCGGGTTGATGTCGCGGACCGTCTTGCCGAGGGGCGAGGCCGTGGTGATGACCGCCGTGCCATGAGTGCCGGTCGCCAGAATCTCATCCGCCTTGCCCCTGATCGTGCGCATCTGGCCGCTCGCTACCGCACCGACCACGGCGCTGACCTGCCCAGCCACCGGCTGTCCGTTGGCATCGAATTGGAAGCTCAGGCCCTGCTTGCCATCATCGGGCGCCTCGGCTGTCTTTGCAGCCTGCAGGTCCTCAAGCCACTGCAGATCTGGGTCCGGGGCTGGCGTGGCGGGAGACCGTCCTTGAAGCGCGTCGTCGAAGGCCTGATCCTGCCTGGCCTTCTCAGCAGCAGGCGTCTTGGCCAGGAGGTTCGTTCGCGGGTCGGACTTGTCCCAGCGTACGCCGTGACTCTTGGCGTCGTATTCGATGCTGATGGTTTCGCCGTCTGAGGGAGGCCAGAAACCCTGGTCGATGAACGGCTACTTGATTGTGGCTCGAAATGGCTCACTTCCTTGCGGGTGAACCTCGACGACATACTCCTGGCGCCAGGTACCGAGGGCCTTGCTTCCCGTGTCGCGGCTCGCGACGACAACCCCTTCGGCCTTGACCCAGTGCTCTCCAAGTCCAAATGGCATCGCAGTCTCCTAAGCTCCGGGGAGAGCCCGCGGCGTGTCGATTGGAAGGACCGCGCCCTCCACCACCGACGGACCGTACTTCCTCATGCCCGATCAGGTCGGGACGGCGACCACATTGGCCGGCTGAGTAACCTTGTTCGAGGCGTCGTTGATGTGCGTGATATCGAAACTGAAGCCGAAGCTTCCGGCCTGACCTCCAGAGGAGGCAGAGAAGCCGTAAATGCCGCTGACCGGGTAGTTGCCGTCCTTGGCAACCCACAGATCGGCCTGGAAATTGGCCGAAACCCCGGCGATCGCCGAGTACACACTGCCAAGCGAGCTATCGCCCTTGTAGTGGACGCACTGGACGCCATTCTTCGTCTCGTCGCCCTGGACCTTGAAATTGGTCGCGTTGGTGTCGAACCAGGTTCCGTAGTAGTTGTTCGGCAGAAGGCTGGTCAGTGTGGCGCTGGTCGCACCGGTGGCCATCCAGGTGCTGCCGTTGTCGCCCGAAGTCCAGCCCTGGGTGCCGATCACCACGTACTGCGCGCCGTAGGCATTCAAGGACATTGACTTGGTCGGTGTATTGATGACGGTGCCCGTGATCTGGAGCGAGCCGGTGTCCGCGGGTGTCGCAGCCCCTCCCGTCTGCGACCCGGACACCGATTCCGTGAACTGGCAGCTGGTCAGAGTATCGAGATTGCTGGACAGACCAGAGATCAGCGAGCTCCCGCCAGTGCCGCCGTTGCCGGCCGTGGTGCCGGGGAGGTTGCCGGGGAGGTTTGGCACCGAGGTCGAGCTACCGCATGCGGCGGCCACGAGGCCGACTGCCAGCCCGATGGCGACAAGCCTGCGCAGCCCAGTTCCGGGCAGGGTCATCAGGTCTCCTCCTCTTCAATTCCTCGGGTTGACGGGCGTGGGATAGACCGGCCGAGTGGCCGCGAATCTAACCGAACCGGTCGGTCGATCGCGCGTCCGGACCCACCCGTCCCGCCAGCCAGCGTCGCTGGCGTCCGTCGCGCATCCCGCTGGCCGTCCAGGCCGGGTCCGCTCTACTCGTCCCCTTCGATCCAGCCCTGGCGCTGGGCCACGCGCACGAGCGATGTCCGACTGCTCACGTCGTAGCGGTCGAACATCCGCCGGAGCTGGCTCTCGACGGTCTTGATTTGAAGAGACAGGACTTCGGCGATATCGGCGTTGGACCGACCATCGGCGACGAGTGCCAGGATCTGGGCTTCGCGCGGCGTCGGCGGTCGCAGGGCGGCCCGAGCCGAGCGACGGACCGCATCGGGGAAGGCCGTCCCACCCGAGGCCACCTTCCGTACGGCGGTGAGGATCTCATCGATCGTCGCCATCTTTGACAGAAAGCCCTTCGCGCCGTGCTCGACTGCGGCGGCGTAGTAGCTCGGGTAGGAGTAGGCACTCAGCATGATGAAGGCCGGGCCCGGCGTGTGACGGGCCAGAATCTCCAACCCGTCTACGGCTCCGGCGAGGCGGATGTCGCACAGGATGACGTCGGGCGACTCGGATTCGATCAGCCGCTCAGCCGCGACGCTGTCGCGGGCAGTTCCGACGACCGCCACATCCGTCTCGCCCTTCATGAGCGCCGTCAACCCTTCGGCGATGGCCGGGTGATCCTCCAGGATCGCAAGCCGGATCATGCTCTCTCGCCCGCTTCGAGTCCGATTCCCACCTCGTCAGATTCCTTGACCTTCCCCGTGGGAAGGCGGACCACCATCACCGTGCCCTCGCCGAGGCTGGACGCAGCATCGATCGTGCCGCCGTGTGCGGTCACGATCTCGCGCGCCAGGTAGAGACCCAGGCCCAGCCCCGCCGAAGGCTTGTGGCCGATCAACGCATACGGCTGGAAGAGTTGGGGCAACACGTCGCTGGGGATCCCCGGGCCGTGGTCGCGGACTTCCACCGTCGCGAATGAACCCGACCGGCGCACGCTTACGTCTATGGTCGACGTCGCGGCGTGCTCGATCGCGTTGGCGAGCAGGTTGACAAAGACCTGCTCGAGCCGGCCCGCGTCCGCGCGCACGGTAATCGCTCCGCGAGTGGGCTCCATGTTTATCGGGGGCGCCTTGGGCAACGTTTCGGCGACCGCAATCGCGTCGTTCACGACCGACACGAGGTCGATTGGCCTGGCCACCAGCTCCAGTCGACCGGCCTGGATGCGGCTGACGTCGAATAGGCGTTCGACAAGATCGCCGGCCTTCCGGGTCTGAATGAGTGCCCGAGTCAAGTAGGCGCGGGCCTGGTTGGGGTCCTTGTGCTCGAGATAACGATCGACGAGCTGGAGATAGCCGTGTAGCGCAGCCACTGGTGTCTTGAGCTCGTGGCCCGCCGCGGCCATCAATCGCTCCAGGCTGAGCCGCATCGTGCGCTCGGACAGGTCCCGGATGGCCACTACTCCGCCCCAGGTCCTGTCGCCGGCCGTCAGCGGCTCGGCAACGGCCTCGAACCACCGCCGCGTTCCGTCGGGCCCGGTCATCGCGAATTCCATCCGGAACCGCTCGCCGCGCGCGGCCCGTTCGAGCGGCCGTTCGTCCGAAGGAAGTGGCAGCCCGGCGGCGTCCTCGGGCTCAACCGCGTTATCTTCGGCCGAGACGCCGAAAAGCCGGTCGTAAGCGTCGTTCGTGACGACGATCTTCGCGTCGTGATCCACAGCGACGACCGCGTCCCCGAGGCTGGCGAGGATCGATCGCAGGCGATCATGCTCCTCCTGAAGGCTCAACCTCTCCTGTTCGAGGGTCGCCGTCTGGACGCTGAGCTGATCCGTGCGCATGGCGAGGTCCTCGTTTGCGACGCGGAGTTCCTCGATGCTCGCGGTCAACTCCTCGTTGAGTGTTTCGAGTTCCTCGTTTGTAGCCTGGAATTCCTCGTTGACCGTTTCCACTTCTTCGCGGGTGGCCTGCGCGTCTTCGCTGGCGACGAGCATCGACTCGTTGCCGGCCCGAAGCTCGGCGACAAGGGCGGCCAGCTCTTCGTTGGCTCGGAGGAGCCGCGCATTCGTGACCACCGCCTTCTCGAGCCGCTGCCTGGTGCGTGCGTCGGCCCGACGCTCGTGCTCGAGCCGACTGACGTCCGTGAGCTCGACGACCGCGCCCTCGATGGCCTGCGGATCGACGCGGTACGGCCGGACGGTGGCCTCGATGAAGTGCGTCGTCTCGCTGGCGGCGTCGACGGGCTCCACTTCGAAGACCGCCAAGGCGGTCTTGCCGGCCAGAGCGGAGTCGATCGCGGCCCGGATCGTGCTCGGCGGCAGCGCCTCGGCAAGATGGACGAAGTCCTGGTCATATGCGGTGCCGTGGATGCCGAGCATGTGACGGGCCGCGGAGTTTATGCGCAGGATGTAGTAACGCTGATCGACCACGACAATACCAACCGTCAGGTCAAGCAGCAGGCTATCCGCCGATGCCGACGACTCGGCCACCCTCCGGGCCTGTCGATGGGTGACCCGAATGGCCTGGTCGAGCCGCGTTTCATGGGTCCGACGCGCGTGAATCGCGGAGGATCGCCCCAGTGGAATGACAGTGTTCCCGGGCAGCCGCCGAAAAATCCGCAATCGCGCGTTCTCCTGATCAAACGGTTCCGGAAGAGCCATCACGGATTCGGAGGTGCCCAGGACCAGCCGCCCGCCCGCCCGCAGCGAGAACGCAAAGGTCTCGAGGGCAGACCGCTGCATAGGGACGGCGAAGTAGATGAGGACGTTCCGGCAGAGCAGCAGGTCTATCTTCGGGAAGGGCGCCCGTTCGCCCAGATCGTGCTCGCCGAAAACCATCAGGGCTCGCAGCCGCTTGCCTACCTCGTACCCGCTCCCCGACTTGACGAAATAGCGATCTCGAGCGCCGGCCGGAAGTGACTTGAGGGCGACAGCCGGATAGATGCCGCGGCGGGCGAAGGCGACGGCATCGCGGTCTATGTCCGTGCCGAAGATCCGGACATCGGGCCACGGGAGGTCGTCTCCGAGCGCCTCGGCGACGATGATCGCCAGCGAGTAGGCCTCCTCGCCGGTCGAGCAGCCGGCCGACCAGATGCGGAGCTCTCTTCCTTCGCGCCGAGCCTCGTCGATGAGTTCGGGCAGGACTCGATCGCGCAGGTAGTCGAAGACCTTCGGGTCGCGGAAGAACTCGGTCACCTTGATCAGGAGGCTGTTTACCAGCCGGGCGTACTCATGCGAATCGGACTCCATGTGAGCTACGTACGCAGCCAGCGTTGGGCGATGTGTGGCGTTCATCCGACCGTGCAATCGCCGCTGAATCGTCGCCGGCTTGTAGCTGGCGAAGTCGATGCCGCTGCGCTCGTGTATGCGCTCGAGCAGCTTGTTCAATTCCTCCCGCTCGCGTCCTTCCGGGGAGCTGCTTCCGGCCGCCATAAGGTCGCACAGGACGGATCCGATGGAATCGAGGTCCGCCGTCGCGTCGACGAGCGAGGGCGGGATGGAACTCGGCATGGACGGGAACATCGCGGTCGCCGGGTTCTCTATTACGACGACTCCTCCGGCCTGTTTGACGTGCCAGGCTCCCGAGGACCCATCCGATCCGCTGCCGGTCAGGATCACTGCGATGAGTCCGGGGCCGAACACCCTGGCGGCGCTCTCGAACAGGACATCGATGGACGGGGCGACGGCGCCTGCCTTGGCCGGGTGAAGCCGAAGATCGCCGTGGCTGATCTCTACGATCCGGTTAGAGGGAACGACGAAGATGACGCCGTCCTCAAGGGCTTCCCGCTCCTCGACCACCCGGACGGGCAGAGTCGCATGGCGCGCCAGGATCTCGTGGAGGTGGCTGGGGCGGCGCGGATCGAGATGCTGCGCGATCACGATCGGGGCCGGGAAGTCCGCCGGCAGGCTGGCGACCACGCGCGAGAGCGCCTCGATGCCGCCCGCCGATGATCCGATCACCACGAGCTGAGATTCGCCCTGGATCGCCGAAGGCACCACTATGCCGACATTATGGGGCCGACCGACCCGATACGGGCGTGGCGCCCGAACCTGGCGCACCCTGGCTCGGGACCACCGGCGGGGCGCGGCGCCACGGGCACCTACGCCGCGGCGCTCCACGCCGGGACTCAACGCCGAGGTGAGGGCGCCGGGTTTTCATCCTCGCCGGCACATCCGCCCAGAGGCACCATCCACCTTGACGCGGCCTCGACACAGCGGCAACGGGAAACGGCGCCGGGTCGTCAGCGAGACACAGGCGGCCCAACCAAGTCGCCTGTTGCGATCCACCGCCGTGCACTATTCGCGATCGACGGACCACTTCTCCCGGCCCGTCGATCGATTCCCACGATCAACCGAAGCCCCGATTCGGGCGCGGGTTTCCATCCTCGCGGGAGTCGACTCCCAGGGCGCACTATCGGGTCTCGACCAACGGATCGAAGGCTCAATCGGCTGGCACAGCCGGGTGCAGGTCCATCGTCCGTTGCCGGGAAGTAGACCACTGTGACAGTTCAAGAACAGCGGAGCGTCACGACCGACGCTCCGACCACCACGGAGTCCGGTGGCCAGACCAACCGGACCGTGACCAACCGCCAGCTCGACGTTCGGCCCAGTAACAACGAGACAGTCCGCCGCATCGTCGTCCTCGTCTTCGGCCTGATCCAGATCGCGATCGGCCTCAGGATCGTCCTGCTACTTCTCAGTGCCCGAGAAGGAAACCTTCTGGTCGCGGTCATCAACAACGTCGGCGGCGCGCTGACCGAGCCATTCCGCGGGATCCTGAGCCTCAGTGCGGTTTCGGCCGGCGGCTCGGTCCTCGATGTTGCCGCAGTCGTCGCCCTCGTCGGCTG
Organism: Chloroflexota bacterium; assembly: GCA_003158495.1. Lineage (GTDB taxonomy): Bacteria > Chloroflexota > Limnocylindria > Limnocylindrales > CSP1-4 > Fen-1039. Next base: position 18,349 of record PMJT01000256.1, read on the forward strand.
GACAATCATCGAAATGATCGTCATCTGGAGCCTGGCGATCTTCCGTCGCGAGCCGTCTTACGCATAGGCCCCACTCCAATTGATCAACCCGCGCCGGCCGCGATTCGGCCTACGCATCTCAGAGAAAGAAGGATTTCCATGGATATTCCCCAGATGACACTCGTCGCCTGGCTCGTCGTCGGCGTGATCGCCGGCTTCGTGGCCAGCGAGATCATGGGCACCCGCGAAGGTCTCCTGATGATGGTCATACTCGGCATCGTCGGCGCGATCGTCGGCGGCTGGGTGGCCGCAGACGTGCTGAAGGTCGCCAACGTAACCGGCATCAACCTCACCAGCATCGTCGTTGCCGTCGTCGGCGCGCTTATCGTGATCGTGGTCTACGACAGCCTGGTCGGACGCCGCCGAGCCTTCGGCCGGCGCTAGTCCTTACGCGCCCCAGTGGCGCCCACTCAACCTCGCAACCATCAAGCAGGATCGGCCCGGACGGGGGCCGATCCTGCTATTCAGACTCTTTCGAGGCCGGCGCGAGCACATAGCTCGCGCCGCGACCGTGCTCCCCACTCGGTGACCAAGACCGGCGGGCGGAACCGCCGACAACTTCGGGAGGACGAGGTGGCAGATCGCCTGACCTTTCTCGGCCACTCCACCGTGCTCGTCGACCTCGATGGCGTGCGCGTGCTGACCGATCCGCTGCTCGGGCATCTGTCGGTGGCGATCCGGCGTCATGTGCCTCGAGAGGACCCGGACACTCTCAAGGACATCTCGGCTGTCTTCATCAGCCACGGTCACCTTGACCACCTGGACCTCGAGTCCCTGCGGGCGCTCCCCGGCAAGCCGGAGATCTTCGTGCCGGTCGGTCTAGGACGCATCGTCGCAAAAGCAGCTCGCGGAGTCATCCACGAAATGCGGGCAGGCGATCGGCTCCAGGCAGGAAGGCTGACCCTGGAGGCCGTCCATGCCGAACACGGCCGGCGTCGCTCCCTGTTCACCTCGGCAGAGGGGGCACTCGGCATCCTCATGACCGGCTCGACGAGCATCTACTTTGCCGGCGACACCGGCCTCTTCCCAGGCATGTCGCAGCTGGCCGGACGTGTTGACGTGGCCCTGCTCCCGGTGGGCGGCTGGGGTCCAAGACTTGGCCGCGGCCATCTGGGGCCGGACCTCGCGGCAGAGGCGGCGACACGAATCTGCCCGGCGATCGCGGTGCCGATCCACTGGGGCACCCTCTATCCGCTTGGCCTGCGAAGGTTTGCAGGTCGCCGCTTCGACGAGCCGGGCGAGGCCTTTCGGGACGCGGTCGCGGCGCGCGCCTCCGGCATCGAAGTGCAGGTTCTCCGACCCGGCCAGTGGATGACGCTGAACGGGCGCGCCGCACAATGACATCGAGAGTGGGCGGGGCCCGAGGACCGGCGGCCGATCTTCTCGGCTTCTACCGGCTGCAGGCTCGCCTGATGTGGACGTGGCGACCGACCCGGCTGGCGATCCTGCGCCGGACCGTCCTGTCATACCTGGGTGCCTGCCTGGCCCTGGGGATCACCGCGCTCGTGCTGCGCGGGCTGAGGGTGGACGGCACGACGGCGCTGTTGCTGGCCGCGCTGCTGCTGCTCGCGCTGGACAGCTCCTCCGACATCCTTCTCCAGTGGGTGCTCGTGGCGAAGCCGACCTTCGTGACTCAGGCCCTGGGTCTCCTCGTGCAGGTGCTCGCGATCATCCTGATAGGGCGCGTGGTGCCGGGCGTAAGCGTCGACGGCGCTTCGACCGCCGTCTGGGCGGCGGTCCTGGTGACGCTGCTCAACAGCTTGTTCGCCGAGCTGGTAGCGGTCAGCGACGACGACTCCTACTACGGGGTGCTCGTCAGGCGGCTGGTGGCCCGCAACTTCGGGAAGGCCCCGGAGTCGACACCTGGGTTGCTCGTTGTCCAGATCGATGGGCTGAGCCTTCCCGTCCTGGACCATGCCATGCGGGCGGGGCGGGTTCCCGTGCTCGGCGGGCTCGTGCGAGACGGCGCGGCGACGCTCCACCCGTGGGTGGCCTTGCTGCCACCCACCACCCCTGCGAGTCAGGCCGGCATCCTCTACGGCCGCAACGATGGGATCGCCGGCTTTCGCTGGTTCGAGAAAGAGAACGCACGGCTCCTGGTGGCCAACCATCCAGACGACGCGGCCGAGATAGCGCGCCGTATCAGCGACGGCACAGGCTTGCTTGCGGACGATGGGGCCAGCATCGGCAACCTCCTGGGCGGAGACGCGCCACGAAGCTACCTGACGATGGCGACGATCGGCGAAGGCGCGGCTTCTGACGAAGCCCGACGCCTGCGTGGCTTCCTGGCAACATCCGTCAACTACGTCCGCCTGCTGGTGTTGATGGCCGGCGAAATTGTCAAGGAGCTGTACCAGGCGGAACGCCAGCGGGCCCGGGAAATCGAGCCACGGATGCACCGAAGCGTGCAGTTCGCAGTCGAACGAGCCGTCACGAATATCGCTCTGCGGACGACATCCACGGCGTTCGTCATCGAGGAGATGTACGGCGGGGCACCGACGATCTACGTGGATTACACCGGCTACGACGCGATCTCGCACCACTGCGGCCCGGAACGCCAGGAGGCGATCGACGCCCTCGACGGCATCGATCGGGCAATCGGATCACTGCTCAAGGCCAGCGGGCACACTCGCCGAGCGTACCGGCTGGTCGTGCTCTCCGATCACGGCCAATGCCTCGGGGCAACGTTCAGTCAGCGGTACGGCCAGCCACTCGAAGCAATCGTGGCCGCACTGCTACCGGGCAAGATGAGCGTCTTCGGCACGACAGACTTGGTCGAATCGGCGGGCATGGGTCGGCGCATAGTGGCTGAATTGGGCCGCGGCCAGAGCGTCGGATCGATGCTGGCGCGTCGGCTGCCCGGAGTTCTGGGGCGGCTACGCCGCGAGCCGGCGGGCACTGCCGCGGCTCTTCCCGACGTCGTGGTGGCTTCGTCCGGCAGCATGGCCCACATCTATTTCACGAGCCGACCCGGCCGCATGACAGCCGAGACGATCGGAGCGAGCTACCCAGGCCTCATCGAAGCGTTGGCGCGCCATCCCGGAATCGGGGCGGTCGTGATGAGATCCGCCGCGGGTCACGCGGTGGTCCTGGGGCGACGCGGCCGGGTCGATCTGACCACGGGCGAGGCTCAGGCGGCCATGTCCGTAGCCGAGCCCGTGGGCGAGAACGACGGCGACGACCTGCTGGCCGAGTTTGGCCCCCGCGCAGCGGAGAACCTGCTTCATCTCGAGGCGTTCGCGAACGCCGGCGACCTGATCCTCCTGGGAGCCGTCGACAGAGTGTCCGGTGAAGTCACGGGCTTCGAGGAGCTGATCGGCTCGCACGGCGGCCTCGGTGGCTGGCAGAGCGAGCCTTTCATCATGTGTCCGGCGACCCTGGAGGTAGCCGAAGACCCCCCCGTGGGAGCACCCGCCATCTATCGCCAGCTGGTGGCGTGGCGGGCGCAGCTACGGACTGAGAGTGGAGGTTGATGCCATATGCCAGACCGTCAACGACGACGGCTGTATCCCAAACCACCGAACAGGAACATCAGAATGAGCACTACTACCAGGAGTTCCAACATGGGACACCTCTTTCGCTATCAGAGTCCCTGTCCTGGCTTGCGAGCGTGAGGATGGAAACTCTTCGGCATTGGGCCTGCGTACGGCAACTGGCCCAACAGATCCGGCGGAAACCGGACTTGGACCATAGGCGTATATTTGATCTCGGAAATGTGTTCCCCGCGGGTTTCCGCGGTGCGAGGTCGGGCCGATGAAGCGCGACACCCAAGACGATCCGGAGTCCAGAACCGGCGCTCGCGATCAGGTGGCGGACAACGCCGACCAGACGAGTGCCGACGCCGACCAGACGAACGCCGACGCCGACCAGACAGCCTCGGAACGAGACGAAGCCGATGCCGCGATCGATCAGCTTGCCGCCGATCGCGACCAGGCGACGGCCGACAGCGACCGGCAAAGCAGCGACGCAGGCGCGGCTCCTGCAGCCTACGAGGCATCGCGCCTGGCGCGTGCGACCAGTTCGCTCAATCGTCTGGCGACCCACATCGCCCGGAAGGGGACCGCTCGCTCGCGACTCACCACGGCTGCGAAGCGCGACGCAAACGCCGACAGGCGCGACTCGACGGCGCGCCGGCTGGACGAGAAGGCCGAGGCACTGGCGCGCCGACTCGAATCATCGGACGAGTCCCTGGCGGAACGTCTCGCGGAGGTCAGTTCCAGGGCGGCCGCCGACCGGGCCAGGGCCGCAGCGGATCGGCTAAAGGCTGCCGAAGACAGGGCCGAATCGGCCCGCGAACGCGAAAGGCTCGAAGCCGAGCTTCATAGCGCACACCTCGACGACTTGACCGGGGCTTTTCGGCGCGAGACGGGCACGCTGGCCCTCCGGCACGAAATCGATCGGGCCCGCAGGGCCGACGGGCGCTTCATCGTCGCGTTCGTCGATGTCGACGGGATGAAGAAGGTCAACGACGTAGACGGCCACGCCGCCGGCGATCACGTGCTGCAGACGCTGGTCTGGACCATGCGATCAAAACTTCGTTCGTTCGACCCGGTCGTGCGCTACGGCGGCGACGAGTTCGTCTGCGGAATGGGCGGCGTGGAGTTGGGGGACGTGGAACGCCGCTTCGAAGACATCGATCGGGCCCTCAAATTCGAAGTCGGGGTCGGGATTAGCGTGGGTCTGGCCGGTCTCGAGCCGGACGACACCCTCGAGCGCATTACGGCCAGGGCAGACGAAGAGCTGCTCAAGGCCAAGAGGCGCCGCCAGGCCTAGGCGCGAGCGCCGCGAACGAGCGCGACGCCGGCGCTAGAAGATGAGGGAAGGAAGCAAGCCGAAGAGCACGCCGAGATCGGTCCAGTCGATCTTGCTGCCGATCGAAGGAATTCCGGCCGCGGAAAGGACGGCGATGGCGAAGCAGATGCACGCCACGACGGACGNNGCGACTACGGCTGGTATAACTCCGCTGACGGGAGCTTCCCGGTGTAGTCCGAGAGCCCCGTGATCAGCACTCGGCCGTCGTGCAGCAAGATGGCCGGCGTGGCGTAGTGCGTCGCGATCATCGAGCCGGTCTTTCTGAAAATGCCGGACCGTGGATCGTAGAGTTCGGCCGAAGCCAGGAGTGTCGAACCATCGGCGCCGCCTACGAGAAGAACCTCCCCGTCGGCAAGAAGCGTTGCCGCGTGGCCCGCTCGCGCCGCGGCCATGGATCCAGTGGCTGCGAAGGTGCCGGTCCTGGGATCGTAAAGCTCCGCCGTCGTGAGCCCGTCGACCAACACGTTGCCGCCTCCGCTGACGAGGACCCTGCCGTCGTTCAGGAGCGTCGCGGCGTGGTCGCGTCGCGCCGCGGCCATCGAGCCGATCGAAGAGAACTGCCCGGTCGCGGGGTCGTATAGCTCCGCGGAGGAGAGAGCCGGTCCGCCGGCATCTCCGCCCACGAACAGCACGTGGCCGTCCGCCAGGAGAGTGGCCGTATCATCACGACGCCCAACGAGCATCGAGCCGGTCTGGGTGAAGGTCCCGGTCTTCGGGTCATACAGCTCGGCAGAGGCGATTGGCTCCGAATGGGTCCAGCCCCCGGCCACCAGCACGCGACCGTCGCCAAGAAGGGTTGCAGTGTGGCCGACACGAGCCGTCAGCATGGAGCCCGTCTGGCTGAACTCTCCGGTCTTCGGGTCATACAGTTCCGCCGAGGCGTAAAGCGAGAGGCCCAGCTCTCCCTCGCCCCCGGCGATCAGAACGCGGCCGTCCTGGAGGAGAGTCGCGGTGTGGCCTTCGCGAGTTGATATCAGAGCACCGGTGGTCTGGAACGAGCCGGTGGACGGGACGAATAGCTCCGCCTGGGCGGTCAATAGATGACCGACGCCGCCGCCGGCGATCAGGACTCGGCCGTCCTGGAGAAGTGTCGCTGTCTCGTATCCCCGAGGGATGGCCATCGGCCCGGTGGCCCTGAAAGTACCCGACCCGCTCGCCGACGAGACGGTCCACCAGCCCACCTCCATCGTGGCCAGTCCGACTAGAGCGACGCCGAGAAGTAGGGTCGTGGCGACGACGATCGGCCGCCGACGGCTGAGCGTGATCCCGGCATGACGTTCAGGCACGCTCCCTAAATCGCCCGGCATGTCCCCTCCCCAGGAACTCGTCGCTCATGGACGGCCCACGCCAGTCCACTCGTAATGCGCAGGTGAGTCTCAACCGGATGACCCGGCGTTCAGCCGGCCGGATCAGCTCGGGATTGAGACAACGTTCGTGGGCGGAGCGACGCTGTTCGAGGCGTCGTTGACGTGAGTGACGTCGAAGCTGACACCGAAGGAGCCGGCCAGACCGAACGTGCCGCTCACCGGATAATTGCCGGCTTTGGCGACCCAAAGGTCCGCCGCGAGCATGGCCGTGCCGGCGGTCGCCGAATAGTGGCTCGCCAGCGAGCGGTCGCCCTGGTAGTGGATGCACGCGATGCCGTTCTTCGACTCGTCGCCCTGCGCTTTGAAATCGGACGCGTAGGCGTCGAACCAGGTGTCGTAGTTGCCGCCCGGCAGTAGCCCGGCGAGGGTCAGGTCACTGGCATCGAAGGCGATCCAGGTGATGCCGTCGTAGGTCGTCCAGGCCTGGTTGCCGACGACCGTGTACTGGGCGCCGCCGGAGGCCGTGACCCAGTAGGCCGGAGTCGGCTTGTTGATCACGGTGCCGCCGATCCGGTAGCCGCCGGACGGGGCAGGAAGGGCCGTCGACGCGGCGCCGGCGAGGGTCTCGCTGAACTGGTAGCTGGTCAGCGAGTCGAGATTGGCCGAGAGGCCGGCGGGCAGGGCGCCGCCACCGGAAACCGAACCGGTCTGGGCCGGCCCTGTTTGCCCGGGGTTCTGGCCGGCGCCGGAACTGCCGCAGGCGACGGCAACCAGGCCAATGGAAAGGCCGATCGCAACCAGGAGCCGGACGGAGCCTCGTGGCCGAGTCATGGGAGGATCGCCCTCGTGGCCGCTAGGCCCCGGTGATGTTCGTCGGCACAGTGACCTTGTTCGCCGGGTCGTTGACCTTCGTGATCTCGAACAGGATCTCGTAGGCGATGCTGTTGTCACTCGCCTTTGCCACGACGGCCAGGCTGACCGGATAGCCGCCGTTCTGGGCGAGCCAGATGTCCGCGGTCCAGGTCGCGTTGTCTACGCCGGAGACGGATGCGAGCTCCGCCAGGGCGGAGGCTCCTGCCTGGTAGTGGTCGGCGGCGACACCGTTCTTGGTTTCCGTACCGACGACGCTATAGCCGCTGCCCGATGGATTGAACGCGGCGAAGATCGAGGCTGGCGTCCACTGGTCGGTCAGACCGGGGGCCTGCACATCTGTCTTGGTGAAGCCGCCAGTGTTGCCCATGTCGAGGTAATCCGAGCCGCCAGTCTCGATGATGTGGAGTTCACCCACGGTGACGTCGGCGCTCTTCTCCGGCGACAGGATGACGGTGCCCTTGACTGCGAACGGGGTGTTTGGCGCAGCCGGGGAGCCGCCGACGCTGGAGTACATGTCGTCAAACGTTCCGCCGGCGAGCGTCATCGTGTACTTGTAGCTGGTGAGGTTCCCCATCGCGTCGCCGGCATTGTCGAGAGCGGAGGTTGCCTGGGCGGACGGGGCGGACGTCGGGGCCTGACCGGCGGGAGTTGCCGTGGCAGCGGACTGGCTGGGAGCATTGCTGGCGCCGGCAGACGGCGTTGCGGTATTCCCGGAGCAGGCAGAGGCGGCGATCGCTACCGCGGCCGCGAGGACCAGCAGGCCACGGCCGCGCCGCGGAAGAACCTGGTACACGTCTACCTCCGCTCCATCCATGGCAGCCCCAATGGGGTCCGTCCTGCGCGAGGGACCCGCTGGCCCCCGATCGGACACCGGCTTCGCGTCCAAGGTATCACGACATCCGGCGTCCGCCCAAACGAGGGACGCCACTTGAAGCCGGTGTGGTGCGCGGGGCCTGGGCGGCCCACCCTCCCGACCTGAGCCGTCGCGTGGCGCGAGCCGCGACCCGCGCTGGAAGGCGGTCCCTTGACGTTCTCACGAGGCGCCATGCATGATTGACACATGGACTCCAGCCGATTCACCTGCCTCTGTCCCCGGCGGCCCCGCCGTAGGAGGTAGCCGGCTGCTTCGCGCTCCCAGTCGTGAGCGCGCCGAGTCGCTCCAGGGGCCGCGGTCCTAACGGAAACCGCGGCTTTTTTGTTACCTCCCACCGGACGCGCCGCGAACGACAGCGAGTGCGACGCCCTGCGCGCCGCGCTCCCGGCATTCTCCAGAGCAGTCCGTTCCGCCGCTCCAGGCACCAGCATTCTCCGAGGAACTCATGGTTCTCCCGCTTCGATCAGTCAACACGGCAAAGGCAGCCAAGGCCCCGAGCGATCCGCTCGACGGCCTGGCCTCGCGGCTGTACGGCGTCCTCGCCGATGGCCACGGCACACGCCTCGCCAAGGCCCGCGTGGCCGCCTGGATCCGCGGCCTCATGGACACCCTGTTCCCCCAGGCGGCCGAACAGACACCCGCGACGACCGGCGAGGTGCGCGATGCCCTCGACGCGTCCGCTGCGGAACTCCGGTCCCTTCTGCGGCCCCTCGAAGACGACATCGACGACCCTGCCGAGATCGCGGCCGCCTTCTTCCGCTCCCTGCCCGAGATCCACCGCCAGCTGATGATCGACGCCACTGCCATCGAGCGCGGCGACCCCGCGGCCGAGAGCGTGGACGAGGTCATCCTGGCCTACCCCGGCTTCCAGGCCATCGCCGTTCATCGCATTGCCCACCGATTCGTGGAACTGGGCGTGCCGCTCCTGCCGCGGGTGCTGTCCGAATGGGCCCACGAGCGGACCGGCATCGACATCCATCCGGGCGCAACGCTCGGCCATCCCGTGATCATCGACCACGGCACCGGCATCGTCATCGGCGAGACGGCCGTCATCGGCAACAACGTCAAGCTCTACCAGGGCGTGACGCTGGGCGCACTCTCGGTCAACAAGTCGCTGGCGTCGACCAAGCGCCATCCCACGATCGAGAACGACGTCGTCATCTACGCCAACGCGACCATCCTCGGCGGCGAGACCGTCATCGGCCGCGGCAGCGTGATCGGCGGCAACGTCTGGCTGACGGCCAGCATCCCGCCCAATTCCATCGTGTACCAGCGCAGCGAGGTCCACGTCCGGCAGGGCAAGGACGACTTCGAAGCGCCCGACTTCGTCATCTAGCCACTACTGCGCGGCCGGCCACGGTCGCGCGCATCCACTTCCATCAAGGAGATCTCTGTGGCAAAGGCCAACACGATCCTGGACACCATCGGCAACACGACCGAACTTCGCATCAACAAGCTCTTCGACCCGCGCGTTGAAGTCTGGGTCAAGCTCGAGCGCGAGAACCCGGGCGGCTCCATCAAGGACCGCATCGCCCTTGCGATGATCGTGGACGCGGAAAAGCGGGGAGTCCTCAAGCCAGGCAGCATCATCGTCGAGCCCACGTCCGGCAATACCGGAGTCGGCCTGGCGCTGGTAGCCGCGGTCAAGGGCTACAAGCTCATCCTCGTGATGCCCGAGTCGTTCTCGGTCGAGCGGCGCAAGCTGATGGCCGCCTACGGCGCGACCTTCGAACTCACCCCGCGCGAACTGGGCATGAAGGGCGCGATCGCAAAGGCCCGCGAGATCGTGGAGGCCACGCCCAACGCCTGGCTGCCGATGCAGTTCGACAACCCGGCCAACGTCGAGATCCACAAGTCGACGACGGCCGAAGAGATCGCCCGCGACTTCCCAGACGGCCTCGACTACATCTTCGCGGGCGTCGGCACCGGCGGCCACGCCACTGCCGTCGGCGAGGTCCTCCGGCCACGCTGGCCGAACCTCCAGGTCTTTGCCGTTGAGCCGGAACTCTCGCCGGTAATCAGCGGCGGAGCGCCCGGGCCGCACCCTCTGCAGGGCATCGGGGCCGGGTTCATTCCCGGCAACTTCCACCGCGACGCCGTGACCGGGGTCGTTCAGGTAGCTGCACCGGACGCGTTCAGCTTCGCCCAGCGGGCCGCCCGCGAGGAAGGCCTGCTGATCGGAGTCTCGTCGGGAGCGGTGCTCGCGGCCGTGGCGAAGAAGCTGCCGGAGATCAAGGACGGGGCTCGCATTCTGGCCTTCACTTACGACACCGGGGAGCGATACCTGTCCGTGCCCGGACTCTTCGACGTCGAACCGGAGGCCGTCGCAGTCGGCTGACGTAGTCTCGGCAATACAGAGCGGTCGCTCGAAAGGGCGGCCGCTCTTGCTGCTTAAGGCGCGCGCTACTGATTATCTATCTGCTGAAGATTAAGCGCCTTACTCAAGGCCCTTACACCTGCGCAGATCGGCCCCTGGGGCACTGTCCGGCGCGCCATCCGAAGGGCGATAGTCGGGGCCCAGACCGGTGGTGGAGCCGGCCGTACAAGCGTCCCCCAGGAAAGTAGCCGTGCGCGAGACGATTGGCCGCCACTTCGACGTGGTGGTCGTGATCTGGTTCCTCACTCTCGCCGTCGGCTGGTCGTTCGTGATGCTGTCGAAGTCGGACCTGCGGACGGACCAGTGGTCGTCGGCACCGCAGAGCGGGCCAGCCTGGGTGATCTCGGGCGACAACGCGGCGCAATAGGCCCAGAGCGCTGAGCCGCGACCCGCGCCGCGGGCAATCGACTGCCGAAGGCCGGCGCGGCTCGTCGGCCGGCGTTCGCGCCGCGGAGCCTCACGCCGTGGCGGGAACTCGCTCACGCAACCCCAGGAGGATCATCCCCGCGGCGACGGTGTGCCCGATCCGACCGGTGTTGATCACGAGGTCGTATTCGTCCGGGTCGCACCAGTCGCGGCCGTACAACTGCTTGATGTAGGCCGCCCGGTTCGAGTCCGTCTCGTGCATCTTGCGCCGCGCCGCCGCCTCGGCCAGACCGAGCCGCGCCATGAGCGTCTTCTGACGAATATCCTCGGGGGCTCGCAGGAAGACCCGAAAGACCGCCGGTCGACCCGCGAGAACGAAACCGGCGCCTCGGCCGACGATGACGACGTTGCCGACGTCCGCGACCTCGTGGATGACCTGCTCGGTCAGATGGATGATCTCCTTGCGAGGGTCGAACAGCGGATCCGGATACGGCGGCGTCCAGCCCGCGCCCATGCCCGGCTCCAGCGTCGAAAACGATCGGACGAGACGCTCCATCAGGGTTCGAGGCTTTTCGTCCTCCGCCTCGACGTCACTGGTCCGAATCGCGAGACGGCTGGCGACTTCCTCGATCAGCCTCTTGTCGACGACTTCCGCCCCCAGCTCTGATGCGACGATGCCGGCCACGCTCGAGCCGCCTGCGCCGTACTGGCGAGAGATGGTGACGACGGACATCTCGGCCTCCTTCGGCTATTGCGTCGACAGCCGACGACCGTTCGGCAGGGCTCGATCGGCGCGGCCTCACTCTAGGTCGGCGACGCGGCCCGTGCCAAGGGCCGGAGCGCCCGGATCTGGCCGCGGCGACGTCGCGGCGCCGANNACGGGGCTACTGGCCGACCGTCAGCGCCCCGTGCAACTCCAGCGAGTGTTCCCGCAGCCAGCGCCGCCAGGCGCGATGGTCCGGCCGCCGGCTCGCGACGATCGCCCAGAAGCCCGGGCCGTGGCCGAAGACGCGGATGTGGGCGAGCTCGTGGATGACTACCGTTTCGAGTGCCTCCGGCGGCGCCAGCACGAGACGCCACGAGAAGGAGAGTCGCCGCGCCTTCGAGCAGCTGCCCCAGCGGGTCCGCGCGTCGCGGATCGTGACCGCGGCCGGGGCCACGCCCAACGCCGTAGCGTGGCGCTCGATCTCGCGGTGGATCGCGGCCCGGGCTTTCTCCCGCAGCCACGCCTCGAGGATTGCGTCCAGGGCACGCTTCTCCGACACAGCCAGCCGAACGACCAGCTCGTCCCCGGCGTCGCCCCCTTCACGGGCAATCGTCGTGCGACGCCGGCCGGGCTCGGTCACTACCCGCAAGCGGTGCGTCTCACCGCGATACCGGAACAGACCGCCGTCGCGGAGAGGGCCCATCGCCGCGAGCTCCTCGCGCTGACGGGCCTGACGATCGAGATGGCGGCGCAACCATGGCTCACGTTCAGCTACGAACGACTCGGCCAGCCGCTCGGCTTCACCCCGGTTGCGGGCCGCGCGCGACGGGACGGTGACTACGGCCACGTGCCGGGGGTCGACGGTCAGGCGCAGGTGGCGCGCCCGTGTCGAGCGCCGGACCGTGCATTCGAGCCTGCCGCCGGGCAGCCGGAGAGAAGCGCGCCATTCGGTCGTAGTCGGGGCCATCCGGCCAAGGGTATCGCGGCAGCCCAGGCCTCCGCCGAAACCGCGTGACCCCGGCCGCGCAGCGCTCTTGGCCCAGCCGCTGAAACGCCGAGGAAGGTCCCCGGTCGGGTCACGCATTCAGTGGTCGCGCAATCCTGCCCGGTTCGTGTAACATTCGCGGTCGCGTGGGGCTATAGCTCAGCTGGAAGAGCGCCTGCATGGCATGCAGGAGGTCCAGGGTTCGAGTCCCTGTAGCTCCACCAAATCCCCACTGGCCCAGCCTTGGGCATCGCCGTGGCATCCGAGTACGTTCCGCGAGATCGCTGTGCGGCTGATCCCGACGGCCGCCACGCCCGTATCTTCGATAGAAGGGGGCGTCATGAGCAATCGATCGCGTCGGTCGGCTTGTTTCTGTGTTTGCCTGCTGACGCTGCTGGCAGGAGCATCCTGCACGGCATCGATGACGTCCCAGGCTCCAAGCCTGCGAGCGTCCTGGGCTCCGGCCACGCCGGCTCCGTCACTGCCTGGGACGCCCGGCCACTTCGACGATGGCCAGTTCTCGTTCGACTACCCGGTCGACTGGCCCATCGTGGACGTCGGCGACCCCACGCCCTACGCCGACACGACCAGGCACATCTATGCGGTCCTCGGCATGGGCACGTGGGATTCGGGGTGCACCGGTGGAGAGGGCATGCCCAGCCTCGGCCCCAGTGACTACGTGAGTAGCCGGGTTGTCGGGTGGATGGTCTGTGGCGCCGAAAGCTTCCGCGTCGCAGCCGCTGGCATCCTCGTCGAGGTATACCGGTGGTACGGCGCGCCATTGCCCCAATGCAATGGGGACCAGCAGGCAAACGCTACCTTCGGCGGCCTGGCCGTTCGCCAGACGGACAACCCAAGCTACACGAGCTGGGAGATCCGGGATCCCGGCAACGAGTTCGGCAAGCCAAACAACATCTTCATCGAAGCCCACACGTCCGATCCGGCGCACCTTGCCCAGGCGAGGGCGATGGTTGCCAGCTTCCGATGGGCAGCGGGGACCGATAACGGCTTAACCTGCTCCCCGACCCAACCTCCAGGCCGGCCGGTTCCTGACCAGTCGGTCAGTGGACGATGATCACGGTCGCGCGGGTGTGCGAGGCGACGTGAGCGGGAACGCCGCCGAAGATGAACCTCGCGATGCCGCCCAGTCGACCGGAACCCATCAGCACCGCGTCGAAGGCTCCTTCGTTGGCCGTTCTCGCTATCACGTCACCGGGCTGGCCGGTGCGCTCGATGAGCTGCGCCTCGACGCCCTCGGTCGCCAGGTAGGCTTCGGCGTCCATCAACTGCTGGGCGTGGACCACCCGGTCGTCGGCCGGGTTGATGGGCCGGCGGCCCGCGTATACCGGCACTACGCTCAGGACGCAGATCGATGTGCCAAGGCCCTCGCAAGCTGGACGGCCTTCGCCAGCGACCGCTTTGCTGGGTCGCCCCCATCGTAGGCAACGAGCAGCTTGTGGATGGGCCCGGACCGTGCTCCGGCCTCGTCCCCCGCCTCGGCGATCTCCGCGGGCGGAACCGGCTTCGGTCGGAATGCGCGAAGCATCCCATTTTCGCGAGCTCGCGCCTCGTCCACTTTCCGTTCGCGGTCGAGCTGCCGCTGGCGGCAGTGGGGACACTGCGTGCACGTCGGTTCCGTTGATGATCCGAATTGGTAAGCCGCGATGGCGATCGCAATGACCGCCACTAGCGCCAGCACGAAGTAGATGTTCATGTTCGTCGCACCGTGCATGCAGACCCGACAAGGCGCGGGCGAGCCCAGTCCACGCCGAGTATCGGCTTGAAAGCCCGGAATGGATCGATGCCGCCCCCGCTCGGGCCCAAAACCGGCCTGGCGTTGCGCGGTGTACGCCGAAAAGCCACGGCGGCCGAGCCCGAAATCCGTTGGGGAGCAGGCGGACCACGCGCGGTGCCGGTACCTTGCGCCCGCGGTCGGGCCACCTCAAACTCCGAGTCACCCTCGACCCCTGATTCGCGCATCTACAGCGTGCAACGTCGCGTGTCAGCGGCGAGAGTTGGGCCGGTTCTGAGGTGGTGGCGTCGATGACGGTGCAGGGGCTGCGCGAACATCGCCCGGAAGTGCTCGGCGACGTGCTCGCGCGCTTCGGCCGGGAGATCAAGGCGGTCGCGTACCTGATCGTCAGAGACTCGGGCGACGCCGAAGAGGTGCTCGCGGAGACGCTGCTGACGGCCCTGGAACGAGGCCATCAATTACGCGATGAGTCCGCCCTGCGCGCTTGGTTGCTGCGGATCGCCGCGAATCGCGCCCTCGGCATGCGACGCCGATCGGTCCGGCTCATCCGGCTCGGGTCGCTGCCTGACCGGCCGTCGACCGACACTGCGGATGCCGCGGTCATCGATCGAACGGTATTGGGGGAGGCCATGGCAAGCCTCTCGCCGCGTGTTCGAGCCGCGATCGCATTGCGCTACTACGCGGATCTGGACGTCGATGAAGTAGCCGCGGCGCTCGGGACGAGTCGGAACACGGTCAAGACGCAGCTGAGGATCGGGCTGGACCGGCTGCGCGACAACCTGCGCGACCCCATCCCGGATCCTGGACCGGGACCGAAGGTCCCTGGAAGTGAGGCGACTCGTGTCTGATTCGTTCGATCCAATGGACGAGCGCTCCATCCGGGAGGCGCTCCGGGCAGAGGTTGAAACCTTGCCGGTATGGCTGGCACCCGGCGACCTCAACGACCGGTGGGCGAAACGACGCCAAAGGCGCTCCGTTCGAATGGTGCAATTCGTCACCCTGGCCGTCGTGGTGGCAGTCGTAGCGCTCGGCGCGACCTGGTCCATCATTCCGCACGGCTCGACGGCGGCAGACCTCACGGCCCCTCCGGCCGGTCCGGCGGTGGTGGGTCCGCCGCATGCAGGCGGCGTTTCGGTCCAGCCTTCATTCCCCGCCGGACCGGGCCTGTCGACCGGCCGCGCGAGCCTCACGCTGTCCGAACCGCAGAACGTTGGCGTCTCGTTCCAGATCGGCTGCACGTGGAGCGCGACCGGCCACGTCGTGGGCCTCGCCATCGGCAAGCAACAGATCGGCAGCGACATGCCGTACGTGCGCTGGCAGACGTTGCCCGGCCTCCGCTACGAAATCGAGCTGGTTGAGGCCGATCAGTCGAGCTATGTCGGCGGCCCCGAAAGCTACACGTCGCAGGCAGCGGTCGACGGGCACAGCGGCACGATCACATTCACGAATTTGATGCTCAACTCGGGGGCCTCGACGCCGGCTCCCGGTTTCGGCCGGGCTCCCCGGTCCGGCTCGTTCACCTGGGACTGCGACAGTGCAACCGCGCTCGGCACGGCCGGGCCTTCACTGCCCGCGCCGGTCGTCGATGATCAGGGCATTCCGGTGCTGTGGATCATTCGAAACGGGCAGCCGGAACGCCGCGCTTTCACGGGGTGCCCAATCACCCTGGATTCGCCGGCCGGCTCGGTGGCATCGAGCTGTGCGACCTCGGACTGGTGGCAGACGGCCCAACTGCTCGGCCCCGCGCTTACGACGAACTCCGGCGACAGGCTGGCATTCGCCCTGGGCGGCTGGACCGTGACCCGGTCGGAGGTCTGGGCGGTGAAGTCGTCGTCGCCCGGGGGAACGGTCGCCAACCCAGCCGAGAGTCTGGATCCGGTTC
>PMJT01000256.1:34437-35331 GCA_003158495.1 Chloroflexota bacterium
GGCGCGCGAGCCGCCATTGAGGGCTGCTCGTATCACCGCGGCATTCCCATCGAGGTTATGACGGGTCGGTCGAGGCAGGCTCCAAGCGGACGCGGTGATCACGAAACCGTCGCGCGCCCATCGAGGGATAACGTGCAGGTGATGGTGAAAGACCTCCTGTCCAGCCGCCTTGCCATCGGCCACGAACAGGTTGATCCCCTCGCACGGCATTCCAGATGATCGAATGGCGGCGGCCAGGCGCATCCCCACGCGGAGGATGTGCTCGGCTAACCCGTCCGGGAGATCGGCAAGCAGGACGAAGTGTTCGTTGGGGATGATGAGCAGGTGACAAGGCGTGACCGGGCGATGGTCGGCGAATGCCGTCACTTTGTCGTCGGCATAGACCAAGCTGGCCGGCGCTCTGCCCGCGACGATCTCACAGAAGACGCACTCGTCCATCGGCCCTCCCCTCAACAACTGGCTGGCTAGACATCAACTCTCGTCGGACTCCGCCCCTTGGTCAAGCCAGGGGCGGCATTTCATTCACGGGCTCTTCGTCCCTTCCCAAACCGAGCTTTTGCCTCGACCCAGCAGGTCAACCCGGACTCAGAAGTTGCAGCCGTTAAGAACTTTGATCGCGCGCTTCCTCGTGGTTGCGGCCAGCTATAGCCAGGCAGCCAGGCCCTTCTCAGATCGGTCGGCGGTATCGGCGTCGTCGGCGTGTTGCCTGGATGGCCCCGCCGGCCGAATCCGTGGCGACGATGCTGATCGACCCGTCGGCCTCCAGGGTCGCGAGCTTCATCTCGTCCACCGAGTCGATCCCGAGCTCGCGAAGGGCCGCATCCACGTCGACCAGGTCGAGGCCCTGTCGGACCATCGACGGCAGCAGCCATACTCCATCGCGTCCAAAGCCCG
>PMJT01000132.1 GCA_003158495.1 Chloroflexota bacterium
GTCAGCTTTACCCCTGGGCCCTAGCGGCAATGAACTTCATGAGCGTCCCCGATCTGGTTAACGCGGCACGGGGTTTCCCGCCGGCGTCTTCTGGGCGGCTCGTTCCGAAGGACGGGCCTGCCTCCTGCGCGCCGGAGCCGTCGCTGGCATCCCGCACGTACCGGCTCGGAAGGGCGCAGACCGGAAGGTCGGGAAGGAGCGCCAACGGATAGGCAGAGAAGAGGGTTAGCTCAAAGCTTTTGACCAACCCCCAGCCATTCATGCGGGTCGCGAAGGAAGCTCGCGGGATCTCGCGACCGGAAAGAAGAGGCCTATCGCGCAAGCGACCGGGCCGCACGAACCGCGCAATTGGAGGAGTAATGCGAAAAGCAATCTTCGCGGCCCTTCTGGGCTCAGCCCTGGTAATCGGCGCAGCCGCTCCGGCGCTCGCCGAAGCAGATGCACAGCTCAACGTGTGGTGTTCCATCGATACCGGTTCGACCCTCGTCGATCTCCAGGGAACGTACGTCAGGGACAACACGACCACCGGTCCGGTAGTCCTCACGCTTTGGGCCAGCTCGGACGGCACGACGTGGCAATCCACCGGCAAGACCCAGACGGTCTGGCTCGTTCTTGGCCAGAACATCTATCCGTTCAAGTTCGGTGGCGCGCTCGATGCGAGCGTCTGGATGGACTTCCGCGTCTCGGGTGGCAGCGCGCTCTCGCGCGTCGTCAGTCGTGACGAGTGCGGATTCCGCGTTCCCGAGGCACCGGCTACCCCGCTCCTGCTGATCGGGGCCCTGCCCGCCTTCGGCCTCGTGGCCATGAAGGCGGCCGGGATCCGGCTGCCTCTTCCGAACCGAAACCGCATCGCCTAGCTCTACGTTCGGGTGCCGGCGTCCCCGCGCCCGACCGTCAACATGCAGCCAATCGTGGTTCCGCCCCCGTCTCCACAACCGGGGCGGGGCCACGAGGCAAATGAACTGGGGAACTCGTGGATATTGCGACAGCCAGAACCCAGGTCACCGGTGCCGTGCTGTCGAGCCAGGTTCTCGGGCGGATACCCGTTCGCGGCCTGGTCCTCGTAGGTTCGGTTGCTCTCGCCTATAACTACTCACTCCAGACGCTGACGCGTGGACTCAGCCTCCAGACGCCGCTGGCTTATCTGGCCCTGGTGCCGTTGATCGCCGTGCTATTGGGAGCGATCAACTTCAGGCTGGAGCCGAAGCTGCGCCCGATCCACGACAGGCAGGTCGACTGGATCATCGGCATCCTGCTCATCTCGATCGCCGGCGCGATCGATTTCCTGCTGCCATCTGCCTACACGACCGACTTCTGGCAGCACAGGATCGACCTTATCGGCCTGCCATTCTTTGCGGCAGGAGTGATCGCTCTGCTCTACGGCTCTCGACGCCTGTGGGCTCTCCGATGGGCCGTCATGTTCCTCTTCCTGGCGTGGCCCGACCCGTATGTCAGGTTCCTGGCCTCGGCCATCGGAACCTCGACCGACATCGCCCTGTACGCCGTGACGGCGTCGCTGAAGTTCCTGCCCGTCGCTCAGCCGATCGGCAACGCGACGTTCGTGGTCACTCACAACGGCCAGCACTTCAGCCTGGCCGTAGGGTCGGCCTGCAGCGGTATCAACAGCCTCGTGGGGTTCGTGATCCTGGGTGCCGCGTTCAACACCATATTCAAAGGCGGGATCCTGCGCCGCGTCCTGTGGCTGGCGGCTGGACTCATCCTGGTCGGCGCACTGAACGTCGCCCGTATCGATCTCATCTTGCTCGCCGGCGCGGTCCTGGGGGAGTCGTTCGCCATCGACGTCCTCCATCCGGTTGCCGGGATCATCGTCTTCGGCATCGGCGGGCTGTCCATGCTGGCCATCGCCCCGCTGTTCGGCCTCCGCATTCCGCAGCCTCCGACGCCGGAGGCGAAACCGACTCCATCAAGGCCGATTAGTGACCCGCCATCGGTACGGCATGCGGCGAGGCACCTCCGTGTTGCCACTCCGATGGCGGTCGGCCTCATGTTGGCCGTCATGCTCGCGGTGCCCGATGCCAGCTTCGCCCACTACGACTCTCTCGTCGACGCCTTCGGGAGCCCGACTCTCGGGGCCATCGATCCGACGGCCGTGACGGTCAGCGGCTGGCAGTCGGCGCCCTCCTCGTCGTTCGACCAGGCGTCGTCTTACTTCGGAGCCCGCGCGACCTGGCAGCGAGTTCCGTTCAGCATGACCATGCCGGCCGCAACCGGCGTCCCTTCAAGCGTCTATCTGGACGTCATCCGCACCGACGACGCGGGCAGCCTCTCGGCCTACGGCGTGCAGGCTTGCTACAACTTCCATGGCTACACGCAGGTTCTCGGCGGATCCTCCGACGTTGGCGCCGGGGTCCAGGCAAGCGTCGCCGGTTTCCGCAGCCCGATCTCGGGCACTGACTGGTCGATCCTGTGGTGGGAGTGGCCCTTCAACGCGGGCGGCCAAACCCGCTACGAGCGGCTCGTCCTGCTCGCCCCACTCAATTCCGCCGGGCAGTCCGGCGGCACTTCGACGGCCACCTTCCAGACCGCTCAGTCGACCCTCGAGTCCCTGGCTCGATCGATCGTGAGTGCCGGCATGAACGACCGCGCGACAACCGATACGGGGACACTGCCGTGAACTCAACCATCTACGCCAAAACGGAGAGCAGACACGCAGTGGCCGTTCTGCCGCCCGACTTCACCGCCCGCCAGACGCTCACCCGTGGCCAGCACGTGGCGGTGGCATTGTTCGTCGGCGTGGCCGCGCTGGGAGCCATCGTCGCTCCACTGTCCACGGCTACCGCGCTGATCGGACTGGCCACTCTCCTGTACCTTGCGGCGCTGGTCTACCGTCTCCAGGCGTACTGGTCGGCGCTGCGCAATCCGAGGATCGCCCGGGTCACGGACGCGGAGGCGCGGGCCATCCCCGACGCGGATCTGCCGGTGTACACGATTCTCGTGCCGGCCTACCGCGAGCCCACCGTGATCGGCGCGCTCATCCTCCGCCTGTCTCAGCTCGACTATCCGATCGACAAGCTGGACGTCAAGCTGCTCCTGGAAGAGGACGACATCGAGACGATCGCCGCGGCAACCGCCGCCCTGCCCGGGCCGCAGTTCACGGTGGTCAAGGTCCCGCATTCGCAGCCCAAGACAAAGCCGAAGGCCTGCAACTACGGTCTCCAGACCGCCCGGGGCGAGTTCCTCACCATCTACGACGCAGAGGATCACCCCGAGCCGCTGCAGCTTCGCCGGGCCGTGGCCGCCTTCCGGCGGCTCGGATCTTCGGTCGCCTGCCTCCAGGCCAAGCTCTCCTACTACAACGCCGAGCAGAACCTCCTTACGGCCTGGTTCACCATCGAGTACTCGATGTGGTTCTCGTTCCTGCTGCCCGGCCTGGTGGCGCAGCGTGGACCGCTTCCGCTCGGCGGAACCTCCAACCACTTCCGCGGCGACATCCTGCGGCAGGTGGGCGGATGGGATCCGTACAACGTGACTGAAGACGCGGACCTCGGCATTCGGCTGGCTCGGCTGGGCTACAAGACCCAGGTCCTGGACAGCACGACCTACGAGGAGGCGAACAGCGACGTCATCAACTGGGTGAAGCAACGTTCACGCTGGTACAAGGGCTACCTCCAGACGTGGCTGGTCCACATGAGGCACCCGGTCGAAGTGGCCCGGCAGCTCGGCTGGCGCGGGTTCATCGGCTTCAACCTGTTCGTTGCCGGAACGCCGGTGCTGTCCCTGATCAATCCCGTGTTCTGGATCCTGACTTTGCTGTGGTTCGTGGTCCACCCGGCCGCGATCCTGATTCTCTTCCCAGCGTGGCTGTATTACCTCAGCCTGGGGGTCATGGTGGTGGGCAACTTCCTGCTCTTCTACACCTGGCTGGTGACGGCTCGACTGGTCGGATCCCGGAAGCTCGTGTTCGCGTCCCTGCTGGTCCCGTTCTACTGGGCCCTGATGTCCCTCGCCGGAGTCAAGGCCGCGATCCAGCTCGTCAGCGCACCGTCCTTCTGGGAGAAGACGGTGCACGGCCTCGATGGTTCGGCGCCCGAACTTCACGCCACGCCGGGCATGCCCGGGGCGCGCCCGTCTGCAGGCGCCGCGAGCGAAACCTCCTAGCCTCTACGCGTTCACAAGACCAATCGGCCCGGGCGAAAGCCCGGGCCGATCGATTCTGACGGCGGCGATTGCTAGTGGGAGTTGATCACGGCAAGCGTCGGGTCGCCCGCGCCGACCTGCCAGCTGGCCGGTACGGACGGCGAGTTGTTCCACGACCAGACCAGGAAGCCTCCCAGCCCCGCGTTGAACATCGCCGTGCACTTGGCATCGAATTCCGATGCGCGGTTGGCGAAGCTGGTGGACGCGGTGTCGTTGACCTGGATGCCCGACTCGCCGACGAAGATCGGCTTGTTGAGCGATTTGCAGGCGGCGATGTCGTTTGCCAGGTTGGTCGGCAGAGCCGCGGTCTCGTGGCCGTAGTCGTGGTATTCGCAGACCGTGAGGGTCGGGATCGACTGGATGAGCTTGTAGTCGCCGCCCTGGGCACCGCACTGGCCCGCACCCATGGTGCCGAGGTTGACGAGGTGGTTGGAGTCGATCGACCTGACCAGGCCCGAGACATCGGCGGCAAAGTTGTAGAGGTCGGAGGTCGGAGAGCATGTGGTGGCCGACTTCGCGGTCTTGATCTCGGCCTCATTCATGAGCTGCCACATGGCGATCGTCGGGTCGTCCTTGTAGCGGGTCACGATCTCGGAGACCCACGTTCGGTAGGGGACGAGCCAGCCGGAGTACGTCGATGTCTTGTAGCCGCCGGCGTACCAGGAGTCCGTCTTGTAGCCGGAGCCGCCATCGCACGAGCCCCACTGGTCGGCGAGCGTGACGATGACCTTCTTGCCGTGGGCCTTTGCAACCGCCAGGGTGTGGTCGAAGGCGGACCAGTCGCGGGCGCCGTTGGTGACTGCCTCCGACTGGTAGAACCACGACCGGAATACCTCGGAGCCGGGCCCGATGCCGTTGAGGGCGGTATCGAGGGCGCTACCGGTGCCCATCGTGGTCGAGCAATTCGAGCGGCTGTTGGCCTGGTAGATGTTGAAGCCGGTAAACCGGAAGGTCGAGCCACCGAGCGTGAAGTTGGTGCCCGATGCTCCCACGAAGCCCGCCGGCACAGGCGGCGCGACCGGAGTCGGGACGACCGGTGGTGCAGTGGGAGCCGGCGTCTGGACGGCGGTCGGCGCCGGCGTCGGCGTGGCC
>PMJT01000160.1 GCA_003158495.1 Chloroflexota bacterium
ACGTCGAGGATGACGGCACGGTCCAGATCGCCGCAGTGTCGGGCGAGAACTCGCGCAAGGCGGTCACGTGGATCGAGTCGCTCACCCGCGAGGTCGAGGTCGGCGGCCTCTACCTGGGCAAGGTCACCCGGATCATGGGCTTCGGCTGTTTCGTCGAGATCCTGCCGGGCAAGGAAGGCCTGATCCGGATCGGCGAGCTGGCGGACTACCACGTCCCCACTGTCGAGGATGTGGTGTCGGTCGGCGACGAGGTCATGGTCGTGGTGGTCGAGATCGACCGCCAGGGCCGGATCAACCTCTCCCGCAAGGCCGCAATGCAGCGCCACCTGGCCCGCACCGACGCCTGACGAGTAACTCGAGCGAAGGGCCGGCCGGCGACGGTCGGCCCTTCGTAGTTTCATGCATATAGGAACGCATACGGCGGCCGTGTATGCAGTCCGATGGGGGATCTGGCGGGGTCGCTGATATACTCGCGACCACGGTCCGTCAACTAACGCACCTCGAGTGGAGTCATGTCCGCAGAACACCGCCCGCTGACAGTCGCCATCGTCGGCGCCACAGGCGTCGTCGGTCGAACGATGTCCAAGGTACTGACCGAACGGCAATTCCCGGTAGGCGAGCTTCGCCTGCTGGCCTCCGGTCGATCCGCAGGCTCCACCGTTAGCGCTGATGGCCGCACTCTGACGGTGGACGAAGCGACCCCCGAGGCCTTCGAGGGCGTGGACATCGCGCTGTTCTCGGCCGGCGGGGACGTCTCCCGCCAGCTCGCGCCCGAAGCCGCGGCTCGCGGAGCCACGGTCATCGACAACTCGAACGCATGGCGGATGGAGCCGAACATTCCGCTCATCGTCAGCCAGGTGAATCCCGACGATGCCGAGTGGCACGAGGGAATCATCGCCAACCCCAACTGCTCCACGATGCAGCTCATGCCCGTCCTGATGGCAATTCGGGACACGGTTGGGCTGGAGCGCGTAATCGTGGACACGTACCAGTCCGTGTCCGGCACTGGCTCGGACGCGATCGCCGAGTTGGAGACGCAGATCCGGGCGCATGTCGCCGCGGCGCCGAAGGTCGCCTCCGTATACCCGCACGCGATCGGCTTCAACGCCATCCCGGAAATCGATGTCTTCCTCGAGAACGGCTACACCCGCGAGGAGTGGAAGGTCGTCACCGAGAGCCGCAAGATCCTGCACCTGCCGGAGCTGCGCCTCTCCTGCACGGCCGTCCGCATCCCCGTGTTCGTCAGCCACTCGGAGGCCGTGCACGTCGAGACGAGCAGGCCGATGACCCCGGCCGATGCTCGGAAAGCGTTCGCGGCCGTCCCCGGCGTCGTCGTGATGGACGATCCCAGCGCCCACGTCTATCCGATCGCCACTCAGGCGGCTGGATCTGACGAGGTCTATGTCGGCCGCGTCAGGACTGACCCGTCCGTGCGGAACGGGCTGGCCTTCTGGGTCGTGAGCGATAACCTGCGCAAGGGCGCCGCCACAAACACCATCCAGATCGCCGAGGTCCTGATCGAGCGCGGCTGGGTCAAGGCTCGGTCTCGCCGAGAAGTGTCGAGCGGGGCCGGGGAAGCAACGTGACCGACGTCGAGCGCCGAGCGGCGCTCGACGACATCGGGGCAGAAGTTGCGGTCTGCACTCGCTGTCGTCTGTCTCAAGCCCGAACGAAGGCCGTCCCGGGTGAAGGCACCGAAGCCACGGAGGTGATCTTCGTCGGCGAGGGTCCCGGCTTCAACGAAGACCGCCAGGGCCGGCCGTTCGTCGGCCAGGCGGGTGCGTTGCTGACCGAGCTCCTAGGCTCCGTCGGCTGGACCCGCGAAGAGGTCTTCATAACTAATGTAGTCAAGTGTCGCCCGCCCGAGAACCGCGACCCGGAACCGGACGAGATCGCCGCCTGCGCGCCGTTCCTCACGCGACAGCTCGCGGCGCTCGACCCGGCGCTGGTCGTTACGCTCGGCCGCTTCTCGATGGCTCGCTTCAACCCGGGGGCCAGGATCGGCCAGGTCCACGGGACGTACCGGGCCGCCGATCCCGAGTCAGGCGCGCCTGCTGCTCTAACCTACGCCATGTATCACCCCGCCGCGGCGCTGCACCAGGGGTCGCTCAAGGCCACTCTCTTCCGCGACATGGAGGGAGTTCCCACGGCGCTGCTCGAAGCCCGCAAGCTGCGAACCGAGCGGCTCGCAGCAGCGCCGGCCACCGATCAGTCGCCCTACCAGGCGGCTGCCGGCCCGCCACCGATCCCGGCACCCTCCTCGGCGGCCACGACCGCGCCCGGGCCGGCCGCGCAACCCATTGCCGAGCCCATTGCTGAACCCGCGCCCGCCATCGTCGGCGGGCCGGACGGCCAGACTGCCGAATCCGACCCAACGGACCAACTCGGCCTCTTCTAGGATGGACGCAACTTCCCTGTCCCGTCACTCGAGATTCGATGCCTGACAATCAGATACCGCTCCGGATCATCCCCCTTGGAGGCGTGGGGGAGATAGGCAAGAACATGTACGTCTTCGAGTACGGCGATGACATCGTCGTCGTCGACTGCGGGCTCATGTTCCCCGACGAGGAGATGTTCGGGATCGACCTGGTCATCCCGGACGTCACATACCTTCGCGAGAACCGCGAGAAGGTACGTGCCTTCCTCATCACCCATGCCCACGAAGACCACGTCGGCGGCCTGCCGTACGTGCTGCCGTACCTGCCGGGCGTGCCTGTCTACGCCTCAACCCTGGCGCGCGGCCTCCTGGGCATAAAGATCAAAGAGCACAAGCTCCACAACAACCCGCTCCTGCCACTGGATCCCGGCGACATGCTGGAGATCGGGCCGTTCCGGATCGAACCGTTTCGGATCAGCCACTCGATCCCGGACGCCATGGGCATCGCCCTTCACACGCCTGTCGGCACGGTTGTAACTACCGGCGACTTCAAGTTCGACCACACCCCGGTCGATGGCCGCCGCTCGGACTTCGCGGTCCTGTCGCGCCTCGGCGAGGACGGCGTCATCTGCCTCCTGTCGGACTCCACGCGAGCCGAGAACCCCGGTTACACGCTTTCCGAGCGGACGGTCGGGGAGACCTTCCGCGAGATCATGGAGCCTCTGGACGGCCGCGTCATCGTGGCCACCTTCGCCAGCAANNATCGCCCGCATCCAGCAGGTGCTGGACGCCGCAGCCACGTTCGACCGGAAAGTTGCCGTCATCGGCCGCTCGATGGAGCAGAATTTCCGCATCGCGACGGACCTCGGCTACCTGACGTACGCCCCAGGCCAGGTGGTGGGCAAGGACCAGATCGGCTCAATTGCGCCGCGCAGCATGGTCATCGCCACTACCGGAGCCCAGGGCGAGCCGATGGCCGGCCTGGCCCGCATGGCCAACCGCGACCACCGCTTCGTCGAGATCCAGCCNNCGGCGCCAACGTCTACTACCACACAGTCAAGCACGCGCACGTCTCAGGTCACGCCAGTCAGGAAGAGCTCAAGCTGATGCTCGGATTGACAAGGCCCAAGTACTTCATCCCGATTCACGGTGAGTTCCGGATGCTGGTCCAGCACGGCCGGCTGGCCGTCGAGACCGGCGTCGCCGCGGAGAACGTCTTCATTATCGAGAACGGCCAGACCATCGAGTTCTTCGCCGACGGCAGCGCCCGTCGAGCCGCGCCGGTCACCTCCGGCTACGTGCTCGTGGACGGGCTATCTGTCGGCGACGTCGGCGAAGTGGTTTTGCGCGACCGCCGCGCCCTCGCCAGCGACGGCATGTTCATCGTCGTCGTGACCGTGGACAAACAGACCGGCAAGGTCGTCGCCCGGCCCGAGATCGTCACCCGCGGCTTCGTCCACGGCAACGAGCGCGATCCGCTCATGGAGGGTGCCGTGGACCGGATTCTCGCCGCGGTGGAAGGTCCGGGCGATCGAACGAGCGAAGTGGGCCTGCTCAAGAGCCAGATCAAGGACGAGGTCTCGCGCTACCTGTACGAACAGACGCGACGGCGCCCGCTCGTATTCCCGGTAGTGGTGGAGGTGTAGATGCCGGCTCGAACGACGGCAGCCCGGACCAGGACTCCCAGTCGGACCACGCGAGCGGTGCCTCCAGTGCGCCGCCGTCGATCGGCGCGAAACTGGACCATCAACGGCGAGATCGTCCGCATCGTCCTCGGGACGGCGATGCTGATCCTCGGGATCATGTTGCTGATCGGCCTGTTCATCCCCACCGGCGGCTCGCTCACGGACTTCATCAGGAACATGGTCGCGCCCTGGTTCGGGACCATGCGCTGGCTACTTCCGTTCGTGCTGTTGGCTCTCGGCTACTACCTGTACAGGGCCCAGGAAGACAACTCAGACTGGGAGCTGACTCTCGTCGGCAGCGGGGTCGCGTACGCGGCGCTGCTCGGCTTCGTGGGGCTGGTGACGAGGGACGCTGCGAAGCCGCGGGGCGGCGCCATCGGCGGTGCCGTCGCCAACTTTCTTGCGCCATTGGTCTCCGTGCCCGGCACCGGGCTGATCCTGCTGATCCTGATGTTCGCCGGGCTGCTGCTGGCCATCGACATGTCGCTGCCAGCCGTCATGGCGCCCATTGGGCGACTGACCACGCGGGCGCTCCGGTCGCTCTTCCGTCGGGCCCCAGAAGCCGGGACGCTTGGAGCCGGAGCCAACGGCAGGGCCGGCCTGCGCGCCGACCGGTCGGAGAAGTCGGGCAAGGATGCCGCGGCATCCACACTGGCCGCGCGCAACGCCTTCGCCGACGGTACTCCGTCGATCCCCGTGGCCATCCCAAACCCGGGACCCACTTCCCAGACCTTCGCGCCGCAGGTCCCGGCCGGGCTCGGCCGCGTCGACGGTGGACCACTGGGCGGCGACGCCGGCCCGCGGCCGCTCGACCCGGCCCGGCGCGACGGCTCCTCCATCCGTGACGGCGCCCCGATTCGCGCCATGCGTCCCGGGCTCGACACCCCGGCCCAGTCCAAGGTGGGCGGCATGGTCGCCACGGTCGAGGTCCGGCCGGAGTACCACCTCCCGCCACTCGCGCTGCTCGACAACATCGCGCCTCGTATCGGCGAGAGCGGCATGGACCATGACCGCAACGCCGCGATCATCGTCGCGAAGCTGGCGAGTTTCAGCATTCCGGCCCGCGTCGCCAACTGGAACGCCGGCCCGGTCGTGACGCAGTACGAAATCGAGCCGTCGCCCGAGATCAAGGTCAGCCGGATCGAGGCACTGGCGGACGACCTGGCCATGGCCCTCGCCGCCCGGACCATCCGCATCGAGGCCCCGATACCCGGCAGGAGCGTCGTGGGCCTTGAGATCCCGAACAAGGATTTCAACATCGTCGCCCTGCGGCGGATCCTCGAGGAAGTGGACCTGCGCGCAGCCTCCAAGCTGACCTTCGCCCTTGGCCGCGACGTCGCCGGCCACGCCCGGGCCGCGGACCTGGCCAAGATGCCGCACCTGCTGATCGCCGGCGCCACAGGATCAGGCAAGAGCGTCATGGTCAACGCCCTTATCTCGAGCTTGCTGTGCAACGCAACGCCGGACGAGGTACGGATGATCCTGGTTGACCTCAAGCGCGTCGAGTTGTCCGCTTACAACGGCCTGCCGCATCTGCTCGTGCCCGTCATCACCGAGCCGGAGCGGGCCAAGGCCGCGCTCAAGTGGGCCGTCACCGAGATGGAGAACCGCTACCGAAGGTTCGCCGGCGCAAACGCGCGGAACCTGGCCGGGTTCAACGAGACCCGGGCGGACCCTACGGATCGTCTGCCGTACGTCGTGCTGATCATCGACGAGCTGGCCGACTTGATGATGCGCGAGGGCAAGAACGTCGAGGAGCCCGTAGTGCGTTTGGCCCAAAAGGCGCGCGCTACCGGAATCCACTTGGTTTTGGCGACACAGCGGCCGTCCGTGAACGTCGTAACCGGTCTGATCAAGGCCAACTTCCCCAGCCGCATTGCGTTTGCCATGGCATCTCAGATCGACTCACGGACCATCCTGGACATGCCCGGCGCCGAAGACCTGATCGGTCGAGGCGACATGCTCTTCCAGCCCGCCGACCTGCCCAGGCCCATTCGCCTGCAGGGCGTCTTCGTCTCGGACAAGGAAATCGGAAACATCTGCGAGCACTGGCGGGCCGAGGCCCAGCCGCACTACGACCTCGGCATCATCGAGACCGACGATGAGCCCGGCCATGCCGAGGAGGTGGCGGACGAGGACGCGGATCGCCTGCTGCTCGATGCCGTCGGCGTCATCCAGGAGTACGATCGTGCATCTGCGTCACTGCTCCAGCGGCGCCTCAAGATTGGCTACGCCAGGGCCGCCCGGATCATCGATCAGCTCGAGGCCCGCGGATACATCGGACCTTTCGATGGCTCGAATGCACGCCAGGTGCTGCGCCGGGATACGCCGTCGCCGCGTTTGTCGAGCGACTCTGGCGAGGACGAGATATGACGACCACTAATCCAGGGCGCCGTCAGACGCGTCGCAATTCCGGCCGGGGTCAGGTGCCGGCAGGGCGCGACGGCCGCTCCGCCGTGGGGGAACGACTCCGCGACGCGCGGGAAACCAAGGGGATCGATCTCTTCCGCGCCGAACGAGACACCAAGATCCGGTCCAAGTACCTCGCCGCGCTCGAGGACGGGGACTTCACGGACCTTCCCGGGGACGTCTATACACGCGGCTTCATCCGCAACTATGCGACCTACCTTGGCCTCGATGCGGACGAGATCGAAGAAGAGTGGCGTGGCGAGGCCGGTGCGCCCGACCTCACGCGGCCGGCTATCGTGGGACCCCAGCCGCTGACCATCAGGCGGGGCATCGTCTTCCAGCGCAGCCACGGCGTCATCGCCGTGGTCCTGATCATCATCCTTGTCGTCGCGAGCTACTTCGGCTTCCAGCTGACCAGGTACCTCTCATACCCCACGCTCGCGGTGGATTCCAACGCGCAGACGCCGATTACGGTACCCGTCGGTAGCACCAGCTACGTCCTGAAGGGCTCCGCGACGCCGGGCACGACCGTCCTGATCTCGTGGAACGGCCAGGACCCGAACATCGTCATCACGGACGACACCGGCCACTGGACGTACCAGGCCGCCCTCCAGGCCGGCAGCAACGAGTTCGACATCACGGCCAAGAACCTCGATACGAGTCACGCTAGCCCCACTCGGAAGCTCATCGTCCTGGTGCCGGTCGCGACACCCACTCCGGCGCTGCCCGAAATCGGGTTCTCGACGCCGAAGGACGGCGAATCCATCGCCAGCGGAAACGTGACCGTGACAGGAATCAGCACCGAGGTCGCCTCGGTCACCCTGACGCCCACGTATCTCGGGCCGCCCCTCGCCGCCGGGGCTTCGTCGCCTCCGGTCGTGCCCTCGCCCTCGCCTTCGCCTACGCCCTCGGCTTCGCCGACCGCGTCCGTGGGGCCATCGGCAAGCATCCTGCCGAGCCCTTCGCCGACGCCTGGGCCAAAGCCGCTTACGGCCGCGACGTCCGCGGACGGCACTTTCACGTTCTCCCTGACGCTGACACCCGGTAAGTGGAAGCTGTCCATCGTTGGAACCAGCCCGAGGGGCGCCGCTACCACAGCCCTCTCGCGAAACGTCACTGTGCCCTTCACCAGCGTATCGGTGCTGATCCAGATCAAGGGTGGAGCGGCAAGCCTGGCCATCTATCACGATGGGGTCACGGACAGCCCGGGCTACAGCCAGAAGGACGGCTGGTCCGCGACTGTCGTTGGCAAGAAGTACGTGTGCATCAACTCGACCAGGCCTCAGCTGGTCTTCATCACGGTCAACGGCCTGTACTACGGCGCCATCATCACGTTCGGGGGCCACTACGCCTACATCGATCTGAATGGGCCGAAGAATGCACCCTGCAAATAGCTAGGACATGGAAGGACCTTCGCTCGGCCATCTTGTCGGGCAACTCCAGGAGCGTTGCCTGGAGCGCCGCTTGACGGTCGCCACAGCCGAATCGTGCACCGGCGGGTCCATCGCCAAGTCGATCACGGACGTGGCCGGCTCGAGCGGGTACTTCCGGGGCGGCGTCGTCTCGTACTCGAACGAGGTCAAGATGAGGCTGCTCAGCGTCCCGGCGGACCAACTGGCCGCGCATGGTGCCGTGAGCGCGCAAGTGGCTCGATCAATGGCCGTTGGGGTCCTGGCCGCCACGGGCGCCGATCTGGCGGTGGCAGTGACCGGGATCTCCGGTCCGGGCGGCGGCAGTCCGGCGAAGCCAGTAGGGTTGACATACGTGGCCGTGGCCGACGCCACCGGCGTGGACGTTCGGCGGTTTATCTGGCAGGGCGACCGTGACGCGAATCGCGAAGCCACGACGCGGGCGGCCCTCGAACTGCTTCTCGAGCGCGTCCCGGCACCGGCCGAGAGCGCTTCCAGGTGACCGGGGTTCGAGGGGCCGCGTCGGTCGGCAGCGGCCTGGCGCCCGCCAGGGAGGCTCGCCCGATCCGGGCCGGCGAGCGAATTCATGTAGTCGGAGCCGGTGGAGCAGGGGCGAGCGCGGCCGCGCTGCTGGCCCACCACGCCGGGGCGCAGGTGAATGGCTGCGACCCGGGCGGGCCGTCACCGTACACGCCGCCTCTGGAAGCGTCCGGCATTCACCTCGAATGGAGCCACGATCCGAGCCACGTGACCGTGGAGCCGCTCCCGGAGCGCCTGGCGGTCACCAAGGCCCTGACCGCGATAGACCCGGGCAACCCGGAACTGACCGCGGCTCGGGCCCTCTCGGTGGCGCTGGAGCCGTGGCAGCAGGTAATCGCCGATGCCGCCGTCGGCCGGACGCTGATCGGCGTGGCCGGCACCCACGGCAAGAGCACCACTTCCGGGTGGCTGGTCCATGTGCTGGTGGAAGCCGGGTTGGACCCGTGCGCATTTGTTGGGGCGTTGCTCCCGGCCTCGCTGACCGGCGGATTGCCCTCGACGGCGCGCTGGGGGTCTGGGGCTCCGTTTGTCGTAGAGGCCGATGAGTATGCGGGCAACTTCGATCCCTATCGCCCGGACGTAGCGGTCCTGACCTCGGCGGAGTGGGATCACCCCGACGTGTTCGCGGACCGCGCCGCAGTCATCGACACGTTCGTGGCGTGGCTGGAGCGGACGGCGATTACGGTGCGCGAGCCTCGCCTCGTGGCCAACCTGGGCGACCCGGGTGTCGTCGATGTGGTGGCTCGACTGGGGTCGTGGCCCGGGCAGATCCTGGGGACCAGGCTCTGGTCCGGCAAGACGGCCCTCACCGGCGCGCCGGACTGGCTCCGCGGCGTCATCGTCGCCGCGGATGCATCTGGAACAACGATCAGGCTGGAAGGCGCCGCCCTTGGCGACCCGGTTACCGGGCGCCTTCGTTTGGCAGGCCGCCACAACGCCGCCAATGCTCTCGGCGTGGCCGGGGCGGCACTCTCCCTGGGCATCGAGCCGGACCTCGTGGGCGAGGCCCTGGCGAGTTTCACGGGTGTCGGACGTCGCCTCGAGCGAAAGGGGGCGGGCAGGGGAGTGGTCGTGTACGACGACTACGGCCACCATCCCACCGCGATCCGCGAGACGCTCGCCGCGATCCGCCAGCTCGAGCCCGGCAAGCCGATCTGGGCGGTCTACGAGCCGCTCACATATCATCGCACCGCGGCGATGCTCGACCAGTTCGCCGAGGTGCTCGCGACGGCCGACGCGGTCGCCGTGGCGGACATCTGGGCCAGTCGCGACCCGGACACGACGATAACCTCCGCCGCCGCTCTGGCCGAGGCCACAGCTCGCCGTCGACCAGGTATGACGGCCGTTGCGTCCGGCTCGGTAGAAGAGACCGCCCACTGGCTTGCCGGGAAAGTCAAGACCGGCGACGCGGTACTGGTGATGGGTGGCGGTAAGAGCTACCGGATAGCCGATCTGCTGCTGGAGGAGCTCGCCGGCTGAGGCGCGGCCTCTTTTGGAACCGGCGCAGTTGGCCCGCCCAAGAGGGCTCGCGTGCGGCACAATCACGCAAGTCTGCATTGCGCTACAGGCGAGTCGGGCAGGCGTGACGACCACGAGGCAAGGCAGGCGCCGCGCGCCCGCGGTTGATGAGGTCATGGAGGGCAAATGGCAGGCGAATCGTCATTCGATGTAGTCAGCGACTTCGACGACATGGAGATGCGCAACGCACTGGATCAGGTCAGGCGCGAAGTGCAGCAGCGCTACGACTTCAAGGGCGCAACGTTCGAACTCACCCAGGCCAAGACGGAGCTAGTCCTGATCACCGACGACGAATTCCGGGCCAAGGCCATTCGGGAGTTGATCGAGTCCAAGGCAGTCAAGCGAGGCCTGTCGTTGAAGGTCTTCGACTGGGGCAAGATCGAGCCGGCCGGTGGCAACAAGGTCCGCCAGCACATCGGTCTACGGCGAGGGTTGGACGAGGATCTGGCCCGGAAGCTGAGCAAGCTCCTGCGCGAAGAGTTCCCCAAGTGCAAGCCCCAGATCCAGG
Source organism: Chloroflexota bacterium (assembly GCA_003158495.1). GTDB lineage: Bacteria > Chloroflexota > Limnocylindria > Limnocylindrales > CSP1-4 > Fen-1039. Next base: position 10,447 of record PMJT01000160.1, read on the forward strand.
GCGATGCCCTGCGCGTTTTCGGCAAGAGCAAGGACGACCTTCAGCGGATCATCAACCGGCTCAAGGAGCTTGATGAACCGGTACCGTTGCAGTTCACGAACTATCGGTGAGACCCGCCCGGTGATCCGGCGCGGCGCTCCGAAGGAGTGCGTCGATGTCTACTGAGAACCAGGCCGCCACCATCACGGTCGGCGCCGCCTTGGCGCAGGGTTTGGCCCGGGCCGGAGTGAAGATCGCCTTCACGGTTCCCGGCGAAAGCGTCCTCGGCCTAATTGAAGGGCTCGCCGCGAACCGCATCCGGGTCGTGGCAACCCGGCACGAAGGCTCGGCCGCATTCATGGCCACTGCAGTCGCGCAGCTCACCGGGCGCCCGTCGGTGTGCATCGGTACGCGTGGGCCGGGCGCCGCCAACCTGGCGATCGGCCTCCATGCGGCACGCGCCGATTCGGCGCCGGTCATCGCCATCGTGGGGCAGGTCCGGCGCGTGGTCCAGGGTCGTGAAGCCTTCCAGGAGATGGACGTCGTTCGCGCCTTCGAGCCGATCGTCAAGTGGTCGACGGAGTTGAAAGATTCGGCGAGCGCCTACGCCCTGATAGACCGAGCCGTCTCCACGGCCACGCGAGGACGGCCCGGCCCAGTTCTGATCGGCGTAGCGTCGGATCTGTTCGACGAGCAAGTGCCTGCCTCCGCCAACGGCCGCGGCCCGACGCCGCCCGAACACCACGCGGACCCGGATCCAGTCCTCGTGCGCAAGGTGCTCCACCTGCTGGCCGACGCCCGCCGTCCCGTGATCCTTGCGGGCGCCGGTATCCTGCGAGCCCGGACCACGGACGCCCTCGTCCGATTCGCCGAGACGATCCGGGTGCCTGTCATCTCGTCCTGGCGGCGCGGCGACCTCTTCCCCAACGACAACCCACTCTATCTCGGCATGACCGGCGACGGCGCGCCGAGCAGCGTCCTCGCCCGGCTCGAAGAAGCGGACGCGATGCTTGTACTGGGCTGCAGGCTCGGTGAGACCACGAGCTACGGCTACCGAATCCCGGCCGCTCGTACACACTGGGCGCAGGTAGACGTAGAGCCCCACACGACGACGGCCGGGCGCCGGCCGGAAATCGTGCTGGCCGCCGACGCCGCGACCTTCCTGCGTGTCGCCCAACGCGTGCTGGTGCGCGCCGCATTCGACGCCGCCAGCCTGGACTGGAGGACCGCGGCCAACGCCGCCGACCGCGAGATCTACGAAGCCGCGACGATGGTGGACGGGGACTCGTGGGAGGGGCCGGGGGTCCATCCCGGCCGCGTCATCGCCACTCTGGCGCGCGTCCTGCCGCCCGAAGCGATCATCACGACCGATGCCGGTGACTTCGGCACCTGGGCCGCGCGCGGCTTCCGGTTCCATCGGCCGGGGACATTTCTTGGGTCGTCGGCCGGGCCGCTGGGCTACGGGCTGCCGGCCGCGATCGGCGCCACGCTGGCCCGGCCGGGTCGGCTGGGTGTGGCCCTGGCCGGGGACGGCGGCTTCGCAATGACTATGGCGGACATGGAGACGGCTGTTCGGGAGCGGGCCCACGTCCTCGCCCTGGTGTTCGACAACGGCCGCTACGGGACGATCTGGCGGCACCAGCACGAACGCGGCATGAATGTCGGCCTTGGCACCCAGCTTGGACCGGTCGACTTCGCCGCCGTGGCCGAAGCCTGCGGGGCGCTTGGGATCGCGGTCCACAGCGACGAAGAGTTTGAGCCGGCGCTGCGTCGGGCACTCGAAGCGGGCCGGCCGGCGCTGCTGCACCTCGCGCTGGACGCGCGGTGGAGCACGCCGGACGCGGGCTTCTCGGAGATCGCGCCCGAGCCCGTGGCGGTCGACTGGGCGGCTGACTCGGAAATGGCGACGGAGGCGCAAGAAGCTGAGGTCGCAGCTGCGGCGGACGAGCCGGCTGCCTCTGACGAACCTGCGACGCCCGAAGCCGCGCCCGAAGCCGAAGCGGAAGCCGCGCCCGACGCAGAAGCNNAGAAGCCGAAGCTGAAGCCGCGCCCGAAGCCGAAGCCGAAGCGGAAGAAGGGTCGGGGGCAGACAACTAGCCCGGCGCCGGTCGGACCCGATCCGTCTCAGGTGGAGGGCGGCCTCTGGCGTCGTTCCATCACGAGGGCGCTGCGACGTTCGTGCAGCCGCATCTCCAGCCCGACCGGATAGATGTGCGGATTGAGCAGCCGCCGAATGGCCGGATGCAGGCTGTGTATCTGTGCCTGCGCCCGAGTTCTTACCTCTTCAAGGGTGGGCGGCGAGAAGACACGGACGCCTTTGCGAAGGGCCGGCAAGACCAGTTCCTCGGTCGCCCAGGTCGGTTCGATGACACGCATGTGCAGGGCGTCGGCCGGATCGACTATCGCAGCGCCGTCGGCCGGGGCCGGCAGGTCTTCATCGTATATCATGTCGGCTCGGAAGCGTCCGGTCGCATCGAAGTAGCGGCGAACGCCGAGCACGCCCGGGATCGAGATCTTCGAGCTGTACTCTGAGAGCTTGACGGGGTAGCGCCAGCCCGCGTCCGCGTCGCATATGGCGCTGAGCTTGTAGATGGCGCCGAGCGCAGGCTGGTCGTAGCACGTGTCGAGTCGCGTCCCGACGCCCCAAACGTCGATCCGGGCGCCCTGTTCGCGAAGCGAAGCGATGGTGTGCTCGTCGAGGTCGTTGGAGGCGACGATCCTCGTGTCGGTGAAGCCCGCTTCGTCCAGCATGCGGCGAGCTTCGATCGAGAGATAGGCCAGGTCGCCCGAGTCGAGGCGGATGCCGGCGAGAGTCCCGCCTTGTGACCTGAGGCGGCGGCCCGTCACGATGGCATGTTCGACGCCCGCCAGAGAGTCGTACGTGTCGACGAGCAGGGTCACGTTGTCCGGCTGGGCATCGGCGTACGAGTCGAACGCGCGCTGCTCGTCGCCGAAGACCTGGACCCACGAGTGGGCGTGCGTGCCTCGCACCGGAATTCCGAAGAGCCGCCCGGCGAGGACGTTCGACGTCGCGGCCACGCCGCCTATGTAGGCGGCCCTTGCGGCCGAGATGGCCCCGTCGAGGCCCTGGGCGCGGCGCAGGCCGAACTCCAGCACCGGGGCGTCGCCTGCGGCCTCGACTACGCGGGCCGCTTTGGTAGCCACGAGCGTCTGGAACCCAACGACGGTGAGCAGGACGCTCTCGACGAGCTGGGCCTGCACAAGCGGCCCGCGCACGCGCAGGAGCGGCTCATTGGCAAAGACGACGGTCCCCTCGGGGATGGCATCGACGTCGCAGGTGAAGCGGAGCTCTGCCAGCAGGTCGATGAAGTCGGGGCCGAAGAGCGGCTTCCCGGTGGCTCCATTGAGGCCGCGCAGGTAGTCGATGTCGGCCGCGTCGAAGTGGAGGTTCTCGAGGATGGCCAGGGCGTCGTCCAGCCCGGCCGCGACGGCATAGCCGCCGCCAAAAGGCAGCGTGCGGAAGCTGAGGGCGAACACCGCTTCACTGTCCGCCACCCCGGCCGACTGGTAGCCGGCGCCCATGGTCAGCTCGTAGAGATCCGTGAGCGTGGCCAGACTGGGCCGGTACAGTTCGCAGACGCTTGACACTCGTACCTCGGCTCGTTATCGGGATCGCACCAGGCCGCGGCCCCAGCAAGCATATTCGGCCTCCGGGATGTGGGGACGGGGTTCGGTTCAGCCAGAGTGTGCCATCGCGAGCCCTGCAGCGCGCGTGGGGGCCGACGGTGCCTGCAGGATACGACGTAGGCGCCCGGGCCGTAGGACTAAAGGCGGGCCTTCCGGGTGCAATTCACGTACCAATTGGGCCCCCGACCCACGGTACACTCGTGCTGCCCACAGTCGCGGCGGCCGGGATGGGGCGATTCAGCCGCCCAAGCTGCAGCGACTCTCATTGGTGCCCGTAAGGTAGCGATGAATCCTGGCCGCGAGCCTGCTGCGTCACCGCCCTCCGTTGGCAATCCCGTCGCGGCCGACGCACAGGCCCTCGGGCACCCTTCGTCCGGCACGGCCCAGGAAGACAACACGGTGGCCTTGATCGTTTCCGAGGCCCGGCAGCGACAGGCCATGCTGAACATGGAGGCGGCCCTCCTCAAGACGAAGGCCCTGTACCGGGTAAGCAGCTCCCAGGTGGCCGGCGAGTCCCTGGAGATGGCGCTGCAGCACATCGTCGATTCCGTTGCCGAGGCACTGCCGGCCTACCGCGTCCAACTGTTCTCCATCGACACGGAACGGCGCCGGGTGACCGGCAACGTTCGTGGCGGTGCCGGTTCGGGTCCGGTTGCGGATATCGATTACGACGAAATGATGGAGGGACTCGGCGGCTGGGTGCTCGTGCACCGCGCGGCCACGATCTCGCCGGGCGGCGTCCGCGACAAGCGCGAGGCATTGCGCGTGCACGAACGCCGCGTGAGAGTCGGCCACAGTTCGATGATGGTGGCGCCGGTCATCTACGGAGAGAGGGCTCTCGGCGTCCTCGTTGCCACCAACAGGCCGGACGAGCGCGAATACGACCAAGCGGACCTCGAACTGATGTCGGCGATGGCAAGCCAGTCGGCAATCTCGATTGAGGATGCGGAGATCCGGGAGCAGCTCCGCCGGGCTCGCGACGAGCTGGAGCAGCGGGTCGCCCAACGGACGGCGGAACTGGGCGAGAGCGAGGAACGGTACCGCAGGATCACCGAGACGATCACGGACTACGTGTTCCGGGTCACCATCGGACCAGACGGCCTCTTCGAGACGCAGCATAGCCCGGGCAGCGTTGCGGTCACCGGTTACTCGCCGGAGGATTTTGCTGCGCACCCAGGCCTGTGGCTCGAGATGGTCGTCCCCGAGGACCGCGACAAGGTCCTGTCCCAGGTCGACGACCTGNNGTCCGCCGCGTGCGCAGCACACCGGTGCCGCAATTGGGCCCCGATGGAAACCTCGTCGGCTACGACGGCCTGCTGCAGGACATCACCCAGACGCGCGCCCTCGAGGATCAGCTGGCCCAGGACTCCAAGCTCAAGAGCATCGGGCTGCTCGCCGGTGGCGTCGCCCACGACTTCAACAANNGTCAAGGCGGCCGAGCGTGCCGCCAGCCTGACTCGCCAGCTGCTGTCGTTTGCGCGCAAGCAAATGATCGAGGCGGTGGCCCTTGACTTGAGTGCCGAAGTGTCCCGATCGATCGTGATGTTGAGGCGTCTCTTGGGCGAGGACGTCGAGATAACCTCGGACCTCAAGGAGGACCTCGACATCGTCCTGGCAGATCCGGGCCAGGTCCAGCAGCTTCTCATCAACCTGACGGTGAATGCACGCGACGCAATGCCGCGGGGCGGACGCCTGGTCATCGAAACTTCCAATGTCGCGGTCGACGACGGGTACCGGGTCGTGCATCCAGACGTGGTTGCGGGCTGCTACGTCAGCCTTGCCGTCACCGACACGGGCATGGGGATGACCGAGGACGTGCTCCACCATCTCTTCGAGCCGTTCTTCACGACCAAACGACAGGGTGAGGGAACTGGACTGGGGCTGGCGACCTGCCACGGCATCGTCGAGGCGGTTGGGGGGCACATCTGGGCTCACAGCGAACAGGGCGTCGGAACGACCATGACGGTCCTCCTCCCTGTGGCCGAAGGGGCCGAACGGCCGGCAGGCGAGACGAGTGTGGCGCTGCCTTCGCCCACAGGAACCGAGGCCGTACTGGTCGTGGAGGACGATGCCAGTGTTCGCAGGCTCGCTGTCCTGGGCCTTCGGGCCAATGGCTATACGGTGTTCGAAGCTAGTAATGCGGCCGACGCTCTCGAGCTGGCCGCATCTCCGATATCCATCGACCTGCTGGTCAGCGACGTGGTGATGCCCGGCATGCGTGGACCGGAACTGGCCCAGCAGATCCGCCAGGTGCGGCCGACGGCGCGACTGCTCCTGGTGTCCGGCCATGCCGACACGAGCGAAGCGTTCCGGGACGACGACGGCATCGTGATCCAGTTGCTGCCGAAGCCGTTCACGCCAAATCGGCTGGCTCGGAAGGTGCGAGACATCCTCGACTCCGAGTAGGAACAGGGATACCGCGTGCCGCGAACCCGCGGCCTGCAGTGCGGGCCTGGTCAGTCCGAGCAGGGTCCCACGACGCTATCGCGTTCGATCAATCGCGGCGCGACGAGAGCCGTGATCTGATCGTCGTCCGGGACCTCCAGCCGATGGGCCAGCAGGGCGAAAGCGGCCCGGCCCATCCATGCGCGATCGACGGCCATTGTGGTCAGGGCCGGCATCACCAGACTGGCCACGTCGAGATCGTCGAAGCCGACCAGCGAGATGTCGTGAGGGAGTCGGAAACCCTGGTCCCGCGCCACCTGCATGAATCCGACCGCGGAAAGGTCCGTGACTCCGAAGACGGCCGTGACGTTGGGGTGCCGCTGGACGTAGTCCACGGCAAGAACGGCGACGGCTTCGACCACGACATAGCTGGCGTCCACGTAGTGAGTGGCAAGACCGTGAGACTGAATCGCCTCCGTGTATCCGGTCCGGCGCTCCTGGATGCTCGGGTAGCAGACGGGCTCGCTGCCGATTATGGCGATGCCGGTGTGACCGGCCGCGATCAGGTGTTCAACGGCCGTGCGAGCGCCGGTGACGTTGTCGATCACCACCGAATCCAGCGTGTCGCCTTCGGAGTAGCCGTCGACGAGAACGACCGGACAGGGGGCCTCGCGGCCAATCCTTTCCACGGCCGCAGTGTTGAGTTGAGCGCCCATCAGGAACGCGCCGTCGCAGCTTCCGTCCTTGAGTGCCCTGGGGATCTCGAGGAGCTCGTACAGCTCGTCGACGACCATCGTCGTCTCGACGACTTCAGTGTCGTGCTGGACGCAGGAGCCGGCGATGGCGGACGCGATCGGCGTGTAGAACCGGTTGCCGGTCGGAGTGTCGCCGTGATGAGTCTTGAAGACCAGTGCCAACCTGAGCGGACGCCCCAACTCCGCCTGCATCGCCTCGAGCGGTCGATATGAGGCACCGTGGATCGCATCGATAATCCGCTGGCGCTTCTCCACGGGAACTCTCGCATCGCCTGCGAGCATCAGGCCTACATCGCGCGACGTCACGTCAGCGGCGGCGGCTATGTCGGGCATCTTCGCGAGAGGGCCTGAACCCACGAGCAAGACCTCCACGGTAATGTGATCCCAGTCGCGCCACCGTGGGACGGGACGGGGACGCCGCCAAGCATACGGCGGTCACATGGCCGGAGGACGCCCAACAAGCGTGCCTTCTGCCTTTCTACTGGGGGACTCGGGCGTGGGGCCGGAGGCCGAGAGGATAGGAAGTACCGGGCCCTGATAGTCCTTCCGGGATGGTTTCGTCACGGCGGCATATCGCGGTAATGGGCCGCCGGTCGACTCCGGTAGCGGCTCCTGGCCCGGCTTACGATCCGGCTCACGCCACGACGACCCGCGTACTAGGCGTCGGTCGCGGTCCTGTCGGCGAAGCCGGCGACGAACTCGGCGAAGCGGTAAACGTCCTCGAACGTGGTGACGAGGCCAAGCGAGACGCGCACGGCGCCTGTGCTCTTGTCGTCGATGCAGCGCCGGAATTCGTCGAGGGCGAGCCGGTCCGCGGCGCGCACGAAGCAGGAAGTCAGCTCCTCCGGAGACAGTCCCAGCGCGACCTCGCCGCCTCCCGGGTTGCAGAAGCACCCGGTCCGCAGGGATATGCCGGCCTCGTTGGCGCGCTCCTCGACGATCCTGTGGTCTATGAAATGGCCGTTGGTGTCATACAGGTTCAGGGCAATCGTGCCGCCGCGGTCGACGGCGTCGGTCGGGCCGTAGATCCGGACTATCTGGTCGCCGTTGGCGTGGCGTAGCGCCGTCAGCGCACCGAGCAGCCACTCGGTCAGGCAGCGGACGCGGGTGTGGATCAGGTCCAGCCCGACACGGTCGATGTGCCGTAGCCCGATCTCGACGGCCGGGAGCGACAGGTAATCCAGGGTGCCGTCCTCGAACGCCTCGGCGCCCTCCGCCATGAAGAAGCGGTCGCCGCCCACGGACGCAACGGTGATCGTGCCGCCGGCAAACCACGGCCGGTGGAGTTTGTGCAGCGCGGTCTTGCGGGCGATGAGGGCGCCGACGCCCGTTGGGTAGCCGAATACCTTGTAGAACGACACGGGCACGAAGTCGGGGTGCCATCGACCCAGGTCTAGTCGATTGGTCGGCACGAATGCGGCGGCGTCAAGCAGGACATCCCAGCCCTTCGCCTGGGCCCGCTCGATCCATTCGAGCGAGTGCTGGACGCCCGAGAAGTTCGACTGGGCCGGGTATGCCAGCAGGTTGCCGGTCCCGGAGCCCGCTTCGTCGAGGTAAGCGGCCATCCTGTCATCGTCGATACGCATATCAGGCGGGATGACAGGGGCGTATGTCACGCGGGAGCCCTTTGCCCGGGCGAACTCGCGGATGCCGTTGACCGAATTGTGGTTGTCGAACGTCAGCAGGTAGTGGCCGTCGGGAGTGAAGGGATAGGCCTCTCCGACAAGCCTGAGCGCGCCGCTGGCGTTCTGCGTGAAGCAGACGAGGTACTCGTCCGGTGACGCGTTGAAGTACTGAAGCACGTAGGCACGAGCCCGGTCGACCCACTGGGTCATTGCCAGCGACGCGACGTTGGTTGAATGGGGATTTCCGAAGACCCCGCCCGTCAGGAAGGCGGCGTGGTCGCGGATCTGGGCATCGGCGTAGACGCCTCCGGCCGTGTAGTCGAGGAAGACCTGCCCGGCCCGGTCCAGGCGCGCGTATTCGGAAGCTCGGAGCTCGTCGAGAGAGCGGGTCTGCTCGAACTCCGGGTGGTCGGCGGCGAACTCGGCGAGGGCTTCGGGTCGCTGGAGGAGGGGAGTGGCGCTCATACCGGGGAGCTTGCGTCGCCTCGTTCCTGCCGTCAAACGGGGAATAGCGTACTTTTCCGTGCTGCCCGCTTCTGCGGCCCGAACCAGAAATGGGCGGACATCATCTCGCCGACGATCGGGGTAACACGACGATAAGGATTACCTCCCGGGCGGCGTCGAGATCGAGCGTCCGACGTCGGCGCTAGCGGCCACTATCACGAGGCCGAGCCACGCCTCGGTGAGCGAACCCTCGAAGCGGGCTTCGAGGAAGTACTTGCCGGGAGGCCAGCCGACCGCATGGCGATCGAACGGCGCCGCCGGCGCGCCCAGCGAACCGGGTGGTGGCGTGACGCTACCGACCGCCCGCCAGCCTGTCGGGTTGGCGACGTCGCCGCCCTGGCGCCACAGCGTGGCGCTCCAGTCGTCCTTGCTCAGGGCGGTGATACCGGCGGGAACGCAGAAGCCCAGCAGACTCACGCCGTGCGATACGAGGAGCGTCCTTGGGATAGTCGTGCTGATCGGGGGCACGAACGAGTACGCGGCCGCGGCCGCCACCCAGGACCGCACTGAGCGGCCGAGTTGGACGCTATCCGCCACGACACGCCAGCCGTCCGGGCTGACGCACACGGCGTTGTCCCAGTCGCTGTACGAGGTCCGCGGTATCGGCGCCGCCGTCGGAGTCGGATTCGCGGGCGGGGTCGATGTCGCGACAGCGACAACTTCGGCGGGTGGGGTGGGAGTGGCGTCGACCGGGACCAGCGTCCAGGGCTTTGCCGTCGCGGCAACCACCAACAGGACTGCCGCCGCGATCCCGAGGCGAACCCGACGGCCGACGTGGCCGGTGCGGATGACTTGCTCGTCGGTCGGATCCACGTTTGCGACCTTCCGAACTCCTCGGCCTACGGTAGGCGCGCCGCCCACGGCTGGCAAGACTGGCCGTTCCACGCCGCCATATGCAGGCATTTCGCAAACGGGTCACGCCGAGGCCTGAGCGCGGAACCGCGGCTATGATCGAGCTGACAAGCCTACGGAAATGGCCAACCCACGCCTTTTCGCACCGACGGGCCGGCGTGTTTCGCCGGCCCCCAGCCACGACAACCGGCCACTACACGAGGAGCAGCAGTGAGCGCAGTCCCGGCGATCAAGCTGAACAACGGCGTCGAGATCCCGCAGCTCGGCTTCGGCGTTTTCCAGATCGAGCCGTCCGCGACGCGGGCGGCCACGCTCGAGGCCCTCAGGGTCGGTTACCGCCACATCGACACGGCCGAGATGTACGGCAACGAGCGCGAGGTGGCGGAAGGCATCCGAGACTCCGGAATCGACCGGGCCGATATCTTTGTCACGAGCAAGCTCAACAACGGTTTCCACGCCCCCGACAGGGCGCTGACTGCGTTCGCCAGGTCGCTCGATGTAATGAAGTTCGACTACCTGGATCTCTTCCTCATCCACTGGCCGCTGCCGGCCGTCGGAGATTTCGTCGAGACGTGGAAGACCCTCGAGAAGATCTACGCGTCCGGCCAGGTAAAGGCGATCGGCGTATCGAACTTCCAGCCGCACCACATCGAGCGGCTCGGCCGCGAGTGCAAGGTCGTGCCGGCCGTCAACCAGATCGAGATCCACCCGTACTTCAACCAGGACAACCTGCGCGCGTTCGACACGGCGCACGGAATTGCCACTGAGGCCTGGTCGCCGATCGCGCAGGGGGATGTGCTCGGCGACCCCACGATCGCCGCCGTCGCTCGCCGCGTCGCCCGGTCGCCGGCCCAGGTGACCCTGCGCTGGCACATCCAGCGCGGCGACATCGTCTTCCCGAAGTCGGTCAACCCGGCCCGGATTGCCGAGAACTTCGCCCTGTTCGATTTCGAACTGACGACCGACGACATGGCGGCGATCAACTCCCTGCACCGCAACGGTCGCCGCGGCCCGAACCCGGACGACTTCAACTGGATCCCGTAGGGCGGTCCACTGCTCGGCCGCGCCACGAGGTCGCCACGAGGNNCGGCACCGACTCGCGGGGAATTGCGCCCAGCCCCGGGACAGTTGGGCGCGATTAGCGCAAGATGGTCACTCCAATCGGCGGATCTGCCGGGGCTCTCAGAAGAGGACCAAATGACGAAGCGGTCACGATACGAGCGCGAGCAGCGAGCGGCACAGAATGTGCGGGTCAAGCAGATCACGACCGAATGGGAGCGCGC
>PMJT01000057.1 GCA_003158495.1 Chloroflexota bacterium
CCCCAAGAAGCGCCAGGTCACGCCGGAACGGATCACCCGCGCCGTCTCGGACTACTACGGCGTCCAGATAGAGGCACTGAAAGGCCAGAAGCGCGACAAGGCCATCGTCGTCCCCCGCCAGATCGCGATGTTCCTGATGCGCGAAGAGACGGACGTCTCGCTGCTCCGCATCGGTGCGGAGCTCGGCGGCCGGGACCACTCCACGGTCCTCCACGCCTGCGACAAGATCAACCGCGAGATGAGCATCAACGACGAACTTCGCCGCGAGCTGGCCGCGGTCCGCGAACTGATCTACGCGGATTAGAAGGCAGAGGCTCAGGCGGGCCATGCCGTTGTTGCTTCTTGCGCCCCTCGCTCACGCGCGTTCAAGCGCGCTCGCTCCGGTGCTCTGGAGCGCCTAAGCCTGACTCCACCGGAGCCTCTGCATGCGATTTCGGCGGCCGGACGCACGGCCCGGCTCGACCGACACGTTGGCGCCTGCGATCCTCGCTTACGCGCGTTCGAACGCGCTCGCTCCAGTTCTCGGTACGCCGCCTCGCCTGCGGCTCGCCGGAACTGCGCGTGGCAGATCAACGTTACCCGCGTGGAATAGTTGACTCTCGCGATCGGGTCTATTGGGCCGAACGTGGATCGAAATAACCCCGTTGAGGCCGGCCCTGCGCGGATCGGTACTGGGCGTCGTACCCCAGATTTCGCAGGCGATCGTGGATAAGCGGCCCTTTTCCGTGGACAACCGGGGTCGGGTGTGGACAAAGGGGCCACCAGGGGGACGTTCGGCGGTGGATGACGGCGGGCTTGCTCGGGGGCACCTTGGGCAGTCCGGGTGGTGGCACCGACTTATGCACAACGCTCTGGAGCGCCAGTCCCCATTGCGGCCTGGGGAATCCAGCCTGAATGGGAGTTACTCCACAGGCCGGTCGAGCGTGAGCCCCTCGACTGATCCACAGTCTCCACACCATTATTACTGTGATGACGGAGTGAGAAGATAGATAGACAATCCACCTCTAGTAGGATCGTCGTCCGTCACGCCGTTTCCACGAATCCACCGGCCCGTTTCGCCCGATCCCAGGGGAGTGAGCACAACGTGAAACTCTCAGTCATGCAGGAGAACCTGGCCCGTGGCCTCCAGGTCGTCAGTCGAGCCGTTTCGACCAGGAGCACGCTTCCAGTCCTGAACAACGTCCTTCTCCGAACCGAGGACGGCGGCCTAAAGCTGACCGCCACCAACCTCGAGATCGGCATGACGTACTGGGTGCCCGGCAAGATCGATACGGGTGGGTCGGTGACCGTCCCAGCGCGCCTGCTGACGGACATCGTGGCCGGGCTGCCGGCCAACGAGCGGGTGGATCTCGAGCTTCAGGCGCAGGAAACGCTGCACATCCAGGCCGGCCGGTTCGAAACCCGAGTAAAGGGCATCGACGCAGAGGAGTTCCCGGCGATCCCGACGGCCGGCGAGCGGCCCACCACCCGAGTCCCGCAGAACGTGCTGAAGAAGGCTCTGGGCGAAGTAACCTTCGCGGCCGCGACAGACGAGGCTCGACCAATCCTGACCGGCGTACTGGCCAAGTTCGAGGGCGACAAACTCACACTTGCCGCCGCGGACAACTACCGGATCGCGGTCAAGACACTCACCGTGCTGGATCCGGTCGAGGAAACCAGCGTCGTAGTGCCGGCCCGCTCACTCCATGAGTTGTCTCGAATCCTGTCGGACACGGACGATCCGGTCGACATCGTCCTCTCGGCGGCCCGGAACCAGATCCTCTTCCACCTCGAAGGCATAGACCTGGTGAGCCGCCTGATCGACGGCCAGTTCCCCAACTACCAGCAGGTCCTGCCGAAGGGCTTCACGACGAAGGCGACGGTCGACCGCGACCAGCTTCTGGCGGCCGTCCGGCTGGCCAGCCTCATCGCCAGCTCGTCGGCGAACATCGTCAAGCTCCACGTCGGCAAGGACGCGGAGATCGGCGTCACGATCAGCGCCGCGGCCGATGTGGGCGACAACAAGAGCGACGTCGAAGCCGTGGTAGAGGGCGACGGCACCACGGTTGCCTTCAACGCTCGTTACCTGCTGGACGTCCTCGGGAATGTCGACGCCGAGCAGTTCGCGATCGAGCTCAACGGGCCGCTTTCGCCAGGTGTCTTCCGGCCGGTCGGCGACGTGATGTACGTCCACGTCGTCATGCCGGTCAAGACCACCTCGTAGGAGTCACAGATCCCCGACGATCGCGCCGTCGCTTCGAACAGGAGACCGGCGACGCTCCTTCGATCACTGGCAATCCGGAATCTCCGGGGCTACGCCGCGCTGGACGCTACGTTCAGGCCGGGGCCGCAGCTGATCTGGGGTCCAAACGCGGCTGGGAAGACGACGCTGCTCGAGGCGATCGTCCTGCTGGCGCTGGGCCGATCCCACCGAACCACGACCGACACGGAACTCATCCGGTGGGGCGCGAGTTTCGTCCGGTTGGACGGGGTAGTGGGCCGCGTGGCCGCCCCGGCCGAGGAGAATGGCGAGGCTACTAGCGGTTCGGCCGCCCTGGCGGCGCCCTCGCCCGAGGCCCCGGGCGTGGCCCTCGAGCTGACCCTCCTGGCCGGCGGTCGCAAGAAGATCCAGGTCAACGGCGTCCCTCGCCGCCCCACTGCCCTCGGGGAGCACCTGCGGACCGTCCTGTTCGCGCCGGAGGAGATGCTGCTCGTGATCGGCCCGCCCACGCTGCGGCGAACTGCGCTGGACGGCATGACCGGGCCGCACGATCCCAGCTACGCCTCGAACATGGCCACTTACGGCCGTGCCCTGCAGCAGCGCAACAGCCTGCTGCGCGCGATCCGGGACGGCGAGGCGGATCGTGACCAGCTCAGGTTGTGGGACGAGCCGTTCGTTGCCGCGGGCGCCGCGATCGTGACCGCGCGGCTGAGGCTTCTCGAGCTGCTGGCGGAGCCGCTCGCGGCCGCGCATCGCGAAATTGCCCCGGCCGAGGGCCGGCTCACGGCGAGCTACTCGTCCAATGCCGCACAACTCCCAGGGGAGTCGCCGCGGGACGCCCTGACCCGGCGGCTCCGTGAAACGGCCGAGAAAGAGGCGTGGAACGGCTCAACTCTCATCGGGCCGCATCGCGACGACCTCGTCTTCAACCTCGACGGCCGTGACATCGCAACGTTCTCGTCACGCGGCCAGCAGCGGACGGCGATTCTGGCTCTCAAGCTCGCCGAGCTCGATCTGCTGACCGAACTGGACGGGCGGCCGCCCCTCCTGCTCCTCGACGACGTCTTCAGCGAACTGGACCCGGTCCGGCGCGGGCATCTTGTGAGGCGCATCTCCGAGCTGCCCCAGGCCTTCATTACCACCACGGACCCGGCCGACATCGATGCCGACCTGCGCCGCCGGGCACGGTCGTGGCAGGTCGTCCCGGACGAAGACGGCGGCGCACGGATCGTGGAGGGCAAGTCATGAGCGGCCAGACGAGACGGCCCGGAAGCCGGGGCGGCCCGGGGCCTAGTGGCGGCCCGGGGCCTAGTGGCGGAGGCGACGGCCGGGACGCCGGACCCAGGCCCGTGTCCCGCGATCGCGACCGCGACCCGGACGAGAAGCCGCGGAGCATGGAGCGGCTGGCCGATCTCCTGCCCGGCGCCGCCCGCGAGTTCGGCCTGGAGGAGCAACTCGAACAGGCCAGGCTAGCCTCGGCCTGGCTGTCGACCGTGGCCGAACGTGTCCCGGCGGCGGCCGGTTCGTGCCGTCTCGTCGACTTGAATCAAGGCATCGCCACGATCGAGGCGGACGAGCCGATCGTNNGTAACCACGCGCCACGTATAATCCCCACCTGCGAACGCCGGTTCGGCCGCCTGGGATGCGGTCGGATCCTACGGGCGCCCCATTCCCGCCGGTAACAGCCAACAATGGCAGTCCGCCTCTACATGAACCTCGGCCTCCTGGCCGAATCACAACGACTTCCGGACTCCGCCGACACCGTCGTCGTCGTTGAGCCGAATATCGGGTCCACGTCTCGGACAAAGGGCAGCCTCTACCTGCTCGTAACCGGATCCGGCGGGCGAAAGCTCCGCGATGCCACGAAGCTGGTCGCGGAGCGCATCCGGGACGACTACTACTACGACCTGTCGGCCGGCATCTCGGTCTGCCTGCGCAAGGCCGTTCGAGCCGCCAACAACGTCCTTCTGCACTCGTCGCAGCGGCCGTCCGTCGGCCAGGGTGAACCTGGGCCGCTAGGCATCGCCCTCGCCGTCGTCCGCGGCAACGAGCTCTACGTGGCCACGATCGGGCCGGCCGAGGCGTACATGGTCCGGCAGGCCAGGCTCCTGACGCTGCCGGACGCGAGCCCAGAGTCGGGCCTCCCAACCGACGACATCGACGGCCCGGAGGTCTGGCACGGCGAGATCACCGCCGGAGACTGCCTGATCCTGATGTCGCCCAACGTAACCCGACGCATCGGCCTGGGGCCGATCCAGGACGCCGTACTGCAGCTTCACCCGCAGGCCGCCGTCGAGCAGATCCACCGCCAGTTCGGGTCCGGCAGCCTGGGCAGCACCGGCGGCGACGGCATCCTGTTCATCGAGGCTACGGAAGTCGCGGCCACGCACAAGGCCGCTCCACTCAAGCCGGTCTGGCCCGGCGACTCTATGGCCGGCGCTCCGGATCGCTCACCGATTCCGCTCGCGGACACCGTGGTGGGCGGGGTTGCCGTGATGCAGACAACGGCCAGACACGCGCAGGTCGCGGCCGACCACTGGCTCAGGCGCGGCGTCTACAGCCTCTTCGACCGCATGCCGCAGCGGCCCATGTCGCGAGGCCGGGTCACACCCATGACCGTCCGCCGCGAGCGCCAGCAGCGCGCCGCCATAGGCATCATCGGTCTGCTTTCAGTCATCACGATCATCGGCGCCAGCATGTTCGTCCTTTCGGGGACAGGCCGCGGCGACGGCGTCGACAGCAAGGTGACCGCGCAGCAGGCCAACGCGAAGGTCCAGTTCGACCTGAATGCCGTGCTCGGCAACGGCACGGACATGATGGCGAACGACCCGGTCACCGCCTACGGCTACTACAAGGACGCCTGGAACGAACTGCAGATCGCACAGACCGCCTACGCCCCTGAATCACTGGCCGACTCGCGCGCCAAGATCATCGCCGGGCTCAACCGCTACTTCCACACCTCGGTCGTGCAACCGCAGGTCGTGGTCACATTCGCCACGGATGATCTGACCGGCCTCGTCCTCGGGCCGGATGGCGCGGCCTACGTCATCGACAACACGGTCAACGCCGTATACCGGGTGAACCTGAGCACGAGGGCGGCCATTCGAGTTCTGACGGCCGGTCAGCAGCCGGTCAACGGCGGCAGCGTCGTCGGCAACCCCAGGCTCATGACCACCGGCGGCGGAGACGTCCTGATCCTGGACGCGTTCAACTCGCTGTGGCGCTGGCACCCGGTCTTGGGCAACACGGCCGGCGTCGGCTCCCCGATCCCCGTCTACATCCCTCACAACGTCACCTGGGGCATCGGGCCGAGGGCGATCGGCACCTTCATCGTGAACGCCAACAATAACCTCTACAACTTCTACATCGTCCTGCCGAGCCAGCGCAACGTCATCAAGTACACGGCTTCGTCGGACGGTAGTGGCTATCCCGTCGGGGCGCACACGCCGTTCCTCCTCGTCTCCCAGGACGTCTCGAAGGTCGACGACATGTACATCGACGGCAAGGTCTACCTCGTCAACGACGGAGAGATCTCCCAGTACGAGCTGGGCCAGGTGAAGGGCTGGAGCGTGGACCCGCCCCCGGACTACGCGAAAGACTTCCAGTTCCGACAACTGCCGGTCTACAAGCACCTGACCGCGGACAACCCGACCCTGGACCAGGGCACGTTCTACGGATACGACATCAAGAACCGGCGCATCGTTGCCTTCCTCAAGAAGGACGGCAGCTACGTGGCCGAGTACATGGTCCCGGACAACACGCCGTGGTTCACCAACCTCACCGGAATGTTCGTGGTTCCGGGCACGGGCGGCGGCAACCCCACTCTCTACTGGACCGAAGGCAGCAGTCTCCTAAAGGCGGTCCTTGTCCCGAACGGCCCGACGACGCCGCTGACGACCCCCGGTTCGACCGGGTCGAGTCCGTCCGCATCTGCCGGCACCGGAACCGCCAAACCGACGGCCTCCCCTTCCAAGAAACCCTGAGCCATCGGGCCCGCCGGCCGGCACGGAGTGTGATAATCCCGCCATGGCAGAGTCCCTCGCCGAGGTCGTCGTCGAGAGCGTTCGGGTCCACATGCTGTCGAGCCAGCACGTCGTGCTGCTCAAGGAGATAGACCGCGAGCGCTATCTCCCCATCTGGATCGGGCCGTGGGAGGCGAACGCCATCGCCACGCGGCTCCAGGGCGTGACGCCAGAGCGCCCGATGACCCACGACCTATTCATCGCCACGCTTGCGGAACTCGGCGTCAAGGTGCAGCGGATCGTCGTCTCGAGCCTGGCCGAGGAAACGTTCCACGCCACGATCGAGCTGGAGCGCGACGGCAAGACTTACGCCATAGACGCCCGCCCCTCCGATGCGCTGGCCCTGGCCGTCCGCACGGGGATCAAGATCTTCGCCTCGACTTCGGTCCTGGACCGCGCCGGCGTCGAACCGGAAACCCAGGTCGACGAGAAGCTCGAGGTCTTCCGCGAGTTCGTCAACTCGCTGGACGTGGACCCAGAGGAAGAACATCGCGAGGGCCCGCCCGGCACCAACCCGCCTGCCGAATAGGTTCTCCTCGACCAGGCGGCCCGAAGAGCTCCGGCACGGCCGGCGGAACTCATATCTTCCGAACTGTCCAAGTCCGTCTCGCAGACCCGACGAGTCGAGACCGAGGCGCCGCCGAGCACCGCAGCGAACGCACCTCAAACGTGCGTGAGCGAGGCGCGCAGACGGCAACGAAGGGATCGGCCGTCCGGTCGGCGAGACTATCCGAGCATCGGTTCGCCTTCCATCATGGCCGCCTTGCGGCGGAACCAGAGGCGGAAGCGGAGGGCCCAGAAGTCGCGGATGGCGCGGAAGACGACCTTCGGCTTGGCGCCGGTGGGTGAGCCGGCGGTTCGGGCGTAGTGGGACACGCCGACCTCGGCCATCTTTCGACCGTTGAATTTGAGCTTGATCAGCAGCTCGGCTGTGAAGAAGGCGCCGCCCGAGGATACGCGGACGGGCTCGAGGGCCTGGCGCTTGAAGAGCTTGCAGGCGCAGTCGATGTCGCGGACGCGGACGCCGAAGAAGATCCGATTGGCTAGCCGATAGATGCGCGCGTACCAGCGCCGGATCGGCGGGTCCGCGCGCACTAGGCGGTAGCCGAGAACCACGTCCGGGTCGTCGGGACCGCCCAGGCGTTCGGTCAGCTTGCCGACATCTGCCACCCTGAACTGGCGGTCGCCGTCGATGAAGGCGATCAGGCTGTAGCGGGAAGCACGGAAGCCGGATCGCAGCGCGGCGCCGTAGCCGTAGTTCGTCGGGTGGTGGACGACCCGGAACTCGGGGTGTTTGGCGGCGAGCTCATCGGCAATGGCCGGCGTTCGGTCGCGCGAGCCGTCATCCACGGCGATGATCTCGAAGGTCTCGGCCAGGGTCGGCAGGGCGACGAGCGCCTCTTCGACCAGGGCTTCGAGATTGGCCTCTTCGTTGTGTGCCGGAAAGAAGAACGACAGCTCCTTGACTCGCCTGGCCGTCGATCCCGAACCCTCTGCGGCCGCCGCCGGACTAGCTGCGCTCACTGGCTTTCCTTTCGGCCTGATGCCCTTCCCCGGGCGACCTCTAGTTCGCCCTTTCGTCGGAGTCGCCCTCCAGCAGTTCCGCAGGCGGGATTCATTACCCACGAAAAGGTTGAAACCATCCTGAGACTATTCGAGATTGTCGTTGAGCCGCGGCCGCGCGTCGATACCACAGACGTCCCGTTTCACCCCGAGAGTTGGACGATGCGCCAGATGCGCTGGCCGAGCCGCGCCCCATCCGAGTGGTGCCGCCCCGCCCGAACTGGGGATGGGCGCCGTCCCGTGGCATCCGCCCGGCCGCAGCCGCGCGGCCTTCCCACCGCCAGCCGTCGCTTCGGCCTCCGGCGGGGGCGCCTAACGGCATTCGCGAGCGGCTGCCGGTGCGTCCGGCGGAATGGATCCGCGGCGGCTACGGCTTGACCGGATCGCACGGAGGGAGAGCCACCGACGGCTGGATCCGCGACTTGACGCGGTAGATCTGGGACAGGCCGGTTTGCTCGAGGTTGTATGCAGTGCTGAGTGCCTGGATGCCGTCGCAGCCGCCCTGGAACCGATCCGTGTAGATGGGCCGCGTCGCCATGTACGTGTCGAAGACATCCCAGACCTCGCCCGCGGCGCCGATGTGGTCGTTCTTGCGGGTGCTGTCGTCGATGATCAGGATGTCCGGCCGAAGGCCGAGGACCTTCTGCCCGTACCAGAGCGTCGTGGACGCCGACCAGGTCGTCTCGATGACGGCGTTCTGGGCCAGGCCGCCCTGGTCCGCCGGGGCGAGCACCTGGCGCATCCAGACCGAGTCCGAAGTGTTCTGCGCCTCGCTCACGCCGCCGGGGTTGTCCCCGGCGTTGATGCCCTGGCGCTGGGATATGACGCCGACGCTGGTGAAGACGAGTGCGGCGGCGAAGGCCATCTCCGCGATGAGGACGGCCCAGGTGGCCCAGCCGGTGTCGCGGCGTGGCGATGCGGCAGGCGACGCGTCCGCCCCGCCCGGCCCTGTGCCTGGCGCTGCGCCCGACTCGGTCTCTGACGCGGGCCCACTGCCTCGGGCGCCCGCCTCGGGCCCCGCTTCTGCGGCCGCGGGACTGTAGCGGCGCTCATACTCGCCGACCGCCCAGCCGACGCCGGCCACGATGTCCGCTACTCCGAGGCCGATCCAGGTGAACGCAATCATCAGCGGAAGCAGGTAGTAGCGCTCGATGTCCGCGTTGGCGTAGGAGGCCGCGAAGATGCAGGTCACGATGAGGGCCAGCCCGCTGAGGAGGATGTACCGAGGCCGGCGGTAGATGCTCGTGCCGACGCCGAGCGCGGCAAGCAATCCGAGCGGGCCGAGCCAGCCGGTCATGAGGTCCATGACCGAGGCGGCCTTGGTCGGCAGATCACCGAAGGGGTTCTGGAGACTGCCGCGGAACTGCTCGGCCAGGACGACGTACTGGAAGCCGCTCCAGGTGTCCGGGTGGCCGTAGACGAGCGGGGCGTTCATGGCAGCCCGGATCGGCAGCTCGGCGAAGAGAACCGCCATCGTGCCGGCCAGGACGGCGACGCAGGCCGCGATCGTGCGCCACCGGAAGATGACGCGCCAGTCCGCGGCGAGCACGAAGAGGCCGATCGCGGGCGGCAGCAGCAGCGCCAGCGAGTGGTTGGCCACGGCCACGCCGTAGATCGCGGCCGCGGCAACGAGCCAGCGGTCGGCGTGGGAGAGAGTGACCGGATCCTTCGAGTGGCGCCGTTGATCCCAGATCAGCAGCGCCACGAAGAGGAACGCCGTCAGCGCGATGTGGAACATGTGCGGGTCGGCGTGCGTGGAGAGACGCCAGAAGAGCTGCGTCCAGGCCAGCAGAAGGCCGATGGCAAGGGCGATCATTCGACGCCCGGTGAGGGCCTGGACGATGGCCGTGGTCCCGGCGATCGCGGCGGCCGCGAGGATCGCCTGGAGCAGGTTCATGCGGTAGGCCGGGTCGCCGAAGGGCTGGAGCACGATCGAAGCCAGCCAGCCGAGGATGATGTAGCTCGGGTATCCGGTCGGGTGGGCCGTGCCCAGGACCGGCCCGACCGTTTGGAATTCGGCCGTGTCCCAGAAGAGGACGCCGGGGGCCAGCGTCGGCAGGACGAACAGGAGGGTCAGCAGGCCCGCGGTCGCGGGAGCCGCGACGAGGGCCAGCGACTCGGAGGCGGCAAGGCGGCGGAGGCGGCGGAAGTCGAGCGCGGGGCCTCTCAGGTGGTCACCAGGCAAGGATCGCTCCCCATGTCGTGCCCCACAGGTTGACGAGGATCGAGACCGCAACGAGCAGGACCAGGGGCCACAGTTTGCCGAGGCGGCTGGCCCCGAGGGCCACCATGATCAGCGCGAACGGAACGAAGTCGTTGCTGAAACGGTATCCGAACTGGACCCAGCCCTGGCTGAAGTGCAT
>PMJT01000185.1 GCA_003158495.1 Chloroflexota bacterium
GATGTACTTCTTCGCGATCGAGACAACGAGTCGAAGGTTGGCCGACGTCAGCTGCTCGCGGGCATCTCGGCCGATTCGAACCAACTCACCGCGGCGGTGGGCCAGCTTAGTGTTGGTGGGGACTTCCGGGTCCCAGCCGAGCCGCTTGAGCAGATCGGCGTCCGTGCCGGCGTCGATCCAGCGCTTTAGCGCCGGGTACGCGACCGTATCGCGAGTCCAGTCGTAGATCGCGCGCAGACCGACGTTGTCGCGCGAATCCAGGTCGCCGTTGTGGACGGCGAGGTACGCCCAGTCGAGCAGCTTGAGGAAAGACTCGGGCGTGAGCGTGTCGTTGTAGACCTGGACGTTGTGGCGGGCCTCCTTGAGAAGCTCCTTCGTCCCGTCCGTGGTGGCGTCCTTGCCGGCCTTGATGAGGTGGAAGTCGATCGTGGGAACCAGCAGGTCCGCGGCTGCCTCGGCCGAAACGGCGTCCGCGACCATGCGCGCCGCGTCGGGTCCGAACGGCAGGCGGTAATGCGGCTTGATGGTGCGGGTCTTGCGCTCGGTGTCGTGGTGGGTCCACTCGTGGAGGGACACGATGCCCTTCCACGGCTCCTCGACCAGCTGCTCGCCGAGCTCGATGGCCTTNNACATCCGGACCGGGTCGTCGATCCCGATCATGTCGGCCGAAAGGGCTTCGAGCTCTTCCGGCGTCGGCTCTTCGAGGGCCTCGACATCGAGCTTTACCGGCGCATCGCCGGCAACTGCAGGACCAGCCAGAACATCCTCTTCGATGACTTCGACGACGTCGACCGAATCGTCGTCGAGCGCGTCGGGCGGTGCGACGTCTTCCTCTTCGAGATCGTCGTCGTCAAGCGATTCTTCGTCCATCCCGCGGCGCGTTCGCACGCCGGCCAGCTTGGCCTCTTCCAGGTCGGCCTTGCGACGGCCACCGCCGGAGAGCGCGACCTCAACCAGTGCCTTGTCGAGTGGGTCTGTCATCGGTGTCCTCCAGCGGAAGCGAGAAGGCTCGTGTCCTGCTTACGTCGGTCGAGCGATCGGCGAGCCTCGTTCAGGTTGCGTTGAAATTCCAGCAATCGAGCGACTGCCTGGGCGTCGGCGGCGGCTTGAGCCTCCACCAGCTCCCCGGCGTTGAAACGGATTTCGTCTTCGAGCCNNGTCAGATCGTTCGGATCCGGGCCGCGCTCCGCGTAGAGAGCCACGACCAGGCCGTGAAGTTCCTGATCCAGCGCATCGATGAAACGGCCGCGTTCGAAGCGACCGGTGCCGCCGGCTTCGCGGTCGCGCTCGCGGTCGGCGATCATCGCCGCCAGTAACTCGCGGGCCGGGGTACTGGGGAGCTGCAGGTTCTGCGCCGCGAGCGTGTCCGCGACGCGTTCCTGCTGTTCCGGCACGAGAAGGAGGAGTCGGAGCAACTTTCGCTCTTCGAGCGTGAGCGCCTTCAGCTCCGCCTTCGTGTCGATCGAATCCGGGGCCGAAATGATCGCATCGGCGGAGAAGCGGCTGGTCGCGCCGGCGCCGTCGTTTCGACTGCGGCCACCGGGGCCGCTTCCGGCCGTGGCCGAGTCGGGCGCGTGGAGTGCCTCCAGGAGGACCCGCTCTTCCACCCCGGTTCGACGGGCGAGCGTCTGCAAGTAGCCGTCGCGCACGACCGGGTCCCGGATCTCGCGCAGGAGCGGCACCAGCGCGGCGACGGCGTGGCGCTTGCCTTCCGGCCGACGAACGTCGAACGCGGTGGCGTAATAGTCGATCAGGAATTCGATGATCGGCTGGGCCGTGCGAATGGCCTCCCGCCAGAGATCGGGTGTCTCGCGGATCACCTCGTCCGGGTCTTTGCCCTCGGGCAGGCGCGCAACGCGGACGCGCGTGATCTCGACGCCGGTTTCCTCCGCTGCCAGAGCGCCGATCAGCTTGAACAGCTCTGCGCCGCCGATCGAGCCGGCGTGCTGGCCGGCAGGGTCGACGTCGTAGGCGAGGACGATCTCGCGGGCGTAGCGCGCGATCACGGCCACCTGGGCAGGCGTGAGCGCGGTGCCGAGCGAGGCGACCACGTTCTCAAACCCGGCCTGGTGGGCCATCAGCGCGTCCGTGTACCCCTCTACGAGGACCGCTTCCTCGCCCTTCCTGATCTCGCCGCGGGCCCGCTCGATCAGGTAAAGCGTGCGGCTCTTGTCGAAGAGCACCGTCGCCGGGGAGTTGAGGTACTTGGGCGCGTTCGAGTCCGTGTGGGCCGGCGCCGCGCCGTCCTGGCCGGCCACGGGCGGCAGGATTCGGCCACCGATACCAACGGCGGCTCCGGAGGCATCGCGGATCGGGAAGATGACGCGGCTTCGGAACTTGTCGTAGGCGCCGCGCCCGTTCGGCCGGACGCTGGTCAGCCCGACTTCGGCCAGGTCCGCGACATCGACGTTGCGGCGGCTCTTGAGCATCTTGATCATCTGGTCCCAGCCGTCCGGCGCCCAGCCCAGCTGGAAGCGTTCGATCGTCGCGTCGGTGAAGCCGCGCTTGTGCAGGTAATCGAGCG
Source organism: Chloroflexota bacterium (assembly GCA_003158495.1). GTDB lineage: Bacteria > Chloroflexota > Limnocylindria > Limnocylindrales > CSP1-4 > Fen-1039. The sequence continues at coordinate 2,525 of PMJT01000185.1, forward strand.
CCGGCGCGCCGGTCTTCGACTGCGTCAGGACGGCGTGGTAGAACGCGATCGCCTGCTCCAGGACTTCGCGCAGCTTCGCCTTTCGGGCATCGTCGCGGCTCGTCCGCTCGTCGATTTCGATGCCCGCCTTCGCCGCCAACCGCTTGAGAGCCTCCGGGAAGCTGAGCCCCTCGCGCCGCATGACGAAGCTGAAGATGTCGCCGCCCTCGCCGCAGCCGAAGCAATGCCAGCTCTCGCGGGCCGGAGTCACGACGAAACTGGGTGTCTTCTCACCGTGGAACGGGCAGAGACCCTTGAATATCGTGCCCGCCTTGCGCAACTGGACCGCCTCGCCGACCACGTCCACGATCGACAGCTTGTTCTTGACTTCTGCGGCTACGCCAGACGCCAAATTGCTTCTCCTGCCAATCAGACGCTGCCCGCGCCCGCGGCGTTCGCCCTTGTTTCCGCCCGACTGATCGGCCGTCCGCCCTGCCCGGCTGACCACCTGAACACACGTAAGGGCTTGTCAAGTCTTGACAAGCCTTTGCTGGCTAGATTCTTACCACATTTCGCCGCGTTTGTATACCCCTGGGGGGTATTGACATGTCAATAGGGCGGGCCGAGGGGCTGCAGAGTTGCCCCCATGACTATGGGTCCAATAATCTCGACGTCCACCCGCGAGATGCCGCCCTGGGCGCACTTCTGAGGGTCTCAGTATCCAGCTTCCACAGCTTCGATCTGCGTGACCCGGCCCTGACGGTCGAGACAGATGGCGCCCATGCTGCCGAAGCGACCCGGTTGCCCATGGTCTGTCGGATTGAAGTCGGGCGCTTTCTGGAGAGTGACTCCGAAGTCAAGCTCGACCGTCGTCGCGGTGTCGTAGCCGGCCTGGCTGCCAAGGCCGTAGCAGCCCTTCGGCCAGCCACCCCAGTCGTCGCGCAGGTTCGCGACCAGCATCCAGTTGCCCGGGTGGGTTCCGGCGATCAGGAGGTCGCCGACGTTCGGCAGCACTCCCGGTCCCTCTACAGCACGAGCGTGGCCGTGGTAGCGCATCGAGTAGGTGCGGCCGTCGTCGAAGGTGTACTTGTCGACCATATCGGGGCCGTCATAGGCCCCACCCTCAGATGCTACGACGCCGATCACGTCGATCTCCTTCTGGGGCGTGGAGCAGCCGGCGACACCGGCGAGGACGCCCAGAAGCAAGGCCACATGAGCCAGTCGTTTGACACTCGTTGCCCTCATCTCGCCTCCCTCGGCGTCTCGTCTGATTCGGAGTTCGAGCCTGAGTGGATTGTGGATCACCGAGGATCAGCAGGACATCTCCCCGCAGCGGAGGCCGCCGCGTGGCAGGCTCCCGGCGCGGCCAATACACTCACGGCGATTGATGGGAAGCGCCATCTCCGCGCCCGTCGCAGTTTCCGGAGGCATCATGCCCGTAGCCCGAGCGTCTCAGGTTTCCAGCGGCACGAGCGCGGCGCCTCGGTCGCTTCAGCCCGACGACCTGTACCGCCTGCGCGTACCTTCCGAGGTACGCCTCGCGCCGGACGGACGGCTCGCAGTGTTCGCTCTGCAGGCGACCAAGACCCGCCGGGACGGGTACGTCCACTCGATCTGGGGCGTGCCGACCGACGGAAGCGAGGAGCCCTGCCAGCTCACGCTAGGCGCTTGGCATGACACGTCTCCTCGAATCTCGCCGGACGGCCGGCTTATGGCGTTCCTGTCGGACCGGCGAACACTCGTCGAGCCCGCGCCCACAGAGGACGCGCCGGGCAAGGCCGGGAAGCGGGAGGACGTCGTCCAGGTCTACGTCTTGCCGCTCGACCGCCCGGGCGAGGCGTCGCGAGTCACGGATCTTCCGCGGGGAGTAACAAGCTTCGAGTGGTCGCCCGATGGCAAGCGCCTTGCGGTCCTGAGCCCGTCGACCGGGGCGACAAGGAACGACGACCGCCGGCGACGCGGCCTCGACGAGCCGGCAGCCAACGGAATGCCGACATCGGACTACCGATACGTGGACCGACTCTCGTTCCTCCACAACGGACGAGGCTTCGTCTACGACAGCCGCCCGCAGCTGTGGGTCGTCGACCTCGACCCCGGCGATGTCCGCCGCCTGACGAACGTGGACTGGTCGGTGGACATGCCTGCCTGGTCGCCCGACGGCAAGCGGATCGCGTACTGCACGGACGAGCGGCGCGACGCCGACTTCGACCCGCGGTCGCACATCTTCGTCGTCGACGTCGACTCCGGAAACCGCACGCGTATCACGGACGCCGGCAGGGCTGATTTCTCGGCACCGACCTGGCTTCCCGACGGCCGGACGATCGCCTGCCTCGGCCACCGCTACCCTGCCCACGCGGGCAGCCGATCCGACGTCTGGCTATTCGCTGCAAACGGCTCCGACTCGGGGCGCGACGGCGGTCGCAATCTATCGGCTCACCGCGACCTCATGCCGGCGACCTCGATGAACAGCGACATCACGCCGGGCGAGCCCGCGCGTCTGGTGGCGTCCGCGGACGGTGCGTGGCTAACATTCAGCGCCCCTTGCGACGGCTCATACGAACTGTGGCGGATCTCCACGGACGACGGCCGGCTCCAGCGGCTGACCGAGGGCCGGGAATACATCTCGGGCTTCGACCAAATCGAGGTCAATGGCCACCGTAGCCTAGCGTTCATCCGCTCGACGCCGACCGAGCTGCCGGACGTTTGGGCCCAGTCGGACGGTGAGGCGCCGCGCGTCCTGAGTTGCCTGAACGACCTCGTGCTCGACGACGTGGAGCTCGTCGAGCCGGTCGAGCGCTCGCACGAGGTCGACGGGCGACGGATCCAGGGCTGGCTCATCGAGGGAGCTGAGTCGTCCGGCTTTCGCCGTCCCGGCCCGCTCGTCGTCGAGATACATGGCGGCCCCCAGACGCAGTATGGCTGGTCGCCTGTGCTCGAGTTCCAGATCCTGGCGGGAACCGGGATTAGCGTCTTCTACTGCAATCCACGCGGCTCCACCGGATATGGCCAGCGGTTCGCGGATGCGAATTTCCGAGATTGGGGCGACGGGCCGACGCGGGACGTCCTCGCCGGCCTCGACGCACTCGTCGCCGAGGGAATCGCGGACAGCCAGAACCTCGGCGTCACCGGGGGCTCGTATGGCGGATACCTGACGAACTGGATCGTTGGGCACGATCGTCGCTTCTGCGCGGCGCTCACCGCGCGGTCGGTGAGCGACATGACATCGCTCATGCTGACCGGAGACCTCGCCGGTATCGATCCGAAGATGTTCATCGGCGCGGACCCGTGGGAAGAGCCGGATTTCTACCGCGACGCGTCGCCAATCACGTACATCTCGTCATGCACCACGCCACTCCTCATCCAGCACGCGGAGGAAGATCTGCGCTGCCCGATCGGCCAGGCCGAAGAGCTTTTCGCAGTCCTGCGCGCCCACCGGCGGCCGGTCCGGTTCATGCGCGTCCCAGCGGAGAACCACGAACTCACACGCGGGGGCACGCCCTTCCGTCGCGTCGAGAATCTCATCCAGGTCCGCGACTGGTTCCGCCACTTTCTCGTCTACGGCAAGCGGCGCCTACCGCCCCTGCCGCATGCACGCGCCGGCAAGTAGGAGGTCCCGTGCTTGGGCCGTCGGCCGGTGATGAACATGGCCTCGACCTGATCGGTGGCCTCTGAGATCGCGGGAACAACTTCCTCGGCTCGAATAATCTCCGCACAGCTCAGCGGCCGGATCTCCGCCCGGGTCCGTTTCGAGCGGGGGAGCCTCAGGAGATTACATTCGATCGGGTGGTTCGGACGCCCTGACCAGAGCAGCTAGACGCAATCGGCTGGTACCACGAACGCAATCGCCGCAATCGGCCGCGAGGGCAACTGGCAGGGCCGGGGCCGAACTCTGGCGGCTGACAGGCCCCAAGCCTCACCCCGGCAGCGCCCTGTTCGTTCGTATCCATTCCAGCCACTGGCGTTCGGCTCCAATGGTGGTTGCCGCGCCGTGGCCCGGCAGCACTCTCAGCCGTTCGTCCAGCCCGACCAGGCGGCTCAGCGACTCCGCCATCTGCTCCTCGGATCCACCTGGTAGATCGGTCCTGCCCCATGACCCCGCGAACAGCGTGTCACCCGAGAGGAGCAGGCCGTTCGTCCGGTCGAGCAGACAGACCGAACCCTCGGTGTGCCCCGGCGTGTGGAGGACCTCAAGCTCTATCTCGCCGAACCTGACGCGACCCCCTTCGGCCAGTTCCACCGCCGGAACGCTGGGCGGGATAGGAAACGGCGCGAAGAGCGGCTGCGGGTGGAGGAGTCTCTCGCGGTCGAGCGGATGAACGGCGATGCGGGCTTCGTCGCCGGATTGGTGATCGTGCGTCCAGGCCTGCACGGCTGCGTTGTCGCCCACGTGGTCCCAGTGGCCGTGGGTGGACACGATCAGCTTCAGCTTCCAGCCGCGCTCCTCGAGGATGCCGCTCAGCCAGGCAACGGAGGGAATCGCGGTGTCGATCGCGATCGCCTCGTGAGTGCGAGTGTCACCGAGGACATAGACGTTGGTCGCGATCGGTCCAACCGTCCTGCTGAGCAACTCCATGCCCGGAGACTAGCACGGAATCGGGACGATCCTACCGACCGCCAACCGACCGGGTGGCAGTCTCAGAGGTGCCCTACCTGGGTCGGCGTGGCCATCCCGATGCGGTGAACGGATCAGCCACAGTCCAGTTCCGTTGCCATCCGGGGACTCGATTCTGCGCCAGGGTCACGGCAGCACGTTCACCAGGCAGGTGGGGCCACCGTCGGCGAGGGCGAACTCGTCGAGCTTGAGTTCGCGAACTTCAAGTCCGGTCTCTCGTAGAAGACGGGCCGCAATCGGGTTTCCAGAGGCGAGGAACGCGTGCTCGCCGAGCGCGAGGACATTGGCTCCTGACAGTTCGTCGTTGGGCAGCAGCAGGCGGCGGATCTCGCCGGGCGGCGCCGCGTCGGGGCCGGCCGCGTCGAGGGAGGCGAAGCCGGCGGCCGTGCCGATGACCGTGTTCGGCCGCACGGCCGTGACGGCCGTCGCGAGATGGAGGCGGTCCGTCACCGGGCAGAGGAAGGGCCGATATCCGAGGGACCTCGCGGCGTCGGCCAGCACGCGAGCGCCTGTGACGTTGGTCCGGGCGCTCAGGCCGATCGCGATCCGGCCGCCAAAGATGATCACATCGCCGCCCTCGAGAGTCCCCGGATCCTCCACTGGCTCGACGCGCACGCTCGCCGGCAGGCGGGCAAGGGCCGCCCGAAGCACGGACTCGACCTCCGGCCGTCGGGACGCGAAAGCCGGCCGCGCCACCACCACTACCGGCGGTCCACCTGGCTGGACCGGCGCCAGCGTGACGAGCGCGTCCGAGACGAACGTGGCGTCGGGGAGATCCGGTTCCTCGGGAAGACGAAGCAGCGGCAGTCCGGCGTCCTCGAGCGCCGCGCAGAACGCCGCGTGCTGCGCGAGAACCCGTGAAACGTCGATCCGGCCGCGGTCCGGGTGGGTCGAGATCGCGTCGTGGAAGGCGGGGCCCGGCGGCCGGACGATGACAAGCATTGGCGCATCGTAGCGGTCTGCGGCGCCGGTGCCGCGTGCAGTTGCGTCCGAGTTCAGATCCCCAGTCGGAAGTCCGAAATGCTCTCGTTGGTCAGAGATAACTCCTCGAAGACAGCGGACGTTCCTTCTCCGAGTGGACACTGGGTGCTGATCCCCACCCAGATCGATGCCGGGTAGTCATTCTTGAAAAGGCGAATCAACTGCCAGCTCTGGGTGTCGAGCGAGTAGTAGAACCCGACGGTCTTCGTGTCCGAAGAGATCTTCATATGGACGCTCTTTGCGTCGACAACATCGTGGTTGTTGTCGTCGGAGGTCCCGATTGTGCGAACGGTGACCATCCTGGTCGTGTGGCGCTCGTCCATTTCCATCGCCATCTTCAGCCAGAGATCCGCCTTCACATAGATGTAGAGAGCCCCGGCGTCATATATCTCCAGGAACGTCGGTGTCACCCTGGCGGTGAGTGTGAATGGCTGTCCGTTGTCGGCCTCCGCCAGGAGCAGCGGTGCCGTGTTGTTGGACAGCTTCCCATCCGGGTCGCAGAAGTTGTCGCGCCTCGCATCGCTCGCCAGGGTGATCCTTCCGTCCTCGACGGTCGCGTTAGTGGCGGCCCCGTTGAGCGAGCTCGTGAAGGTGATCCCCGGCAGCTTGATGAGGCACTCTTCGGTCTTCATGTCTTCTGGTTCTGTCCTTCCAGTTTCGCAAAGGACTTTGGATCGCGGGCCGTCCGATCAGCAGGGGTGCCCGCGGCCTACCGCCTGATTTCGCACTGGTGTGCCGAGATGGTATCCGACACGGCGGTCGTACTTGCGAAGTCGAACGAGGCTCGCGGCAGCCTCGTAGCCGCAGCGCGGAACGACCGCACCACGCATCGCCACCGGCCGGCAGCCCCGCACTTCTTTCCGGGGTGAGAACCTGCATGCGGTCGCCGAGTGGGCGATCGCCGGCGCCGAAGCCCATTGCCCGAGGAGTAGCTCGATGATCGTTTGCCTGCCCGTAACCGCAGACGGCCAGGTCGGCCACAGCTGGGGTCGTGCCGACCGGGTCGCGATCGCCGATGTGGGCGAAACCGGCATAGGCCGATGGGACGAGTTCGAGGTCGGCTGGGACCAGACGCATGATGCGGCCGACCACGGCCAGCACCACGCGCGGATTGCCCGCTTCCTGATCGATCACAACGTGACATTCGTCGTGGCCGGGCACATGGGCCCGCCGATGGTGCAGATGCTCGGCCAGATGGGCATCGGCCTGCGGCTCGACGCCGCCGGCGAAGCGCGTTCGGCGGCGATCGCCGCTCGCGGGTAGCGGCCGCGGAGGGGCGCCGCGAGGGCCGGCTGCCCGGACCGCGGTTTCAATCGGGGCAGTCCCCCCTACCAGCCGTTATGTCGCTGCGCTCCATGGCGAACCTCCCAGCGCCTTCTGGGGTCCGACCGCAGGTCGGGTCCAATCGGTCAGATCTTGCGCAGAGCGATCTGGACCGCCTCGGGCTCGTTCCTTGCGTATTCGCCGCTCACGAGTGCTGAGTACCTCTCACCGAAGCTCTGCCACAAGCGCACCGCTTCGGACTGGGACTCTTCAGCCGAGGAGCCATGGCAGGCCACTATGGCCCAGATGTAGGCACGCACCCGGCGCTCCTGCTCGGGAGCGATCTCAACTGGAAGGGGCGGCAGTGAAGTGGCCATGGATATCTCCTTGTTTCGCCGATGCTGCGCCGTCGAGCCTGTCACGCATATCGACCGTTGGTAAGCGACATCAAGTCGGACGGGTGGATCGGGCTCTGCCTGATGGACTGGCCCGACAGATGTCGAGGCACTCGAGTCGCAGACATGACCGCATCGCCCGCAGTCGCTCGGACAGGTCGCGACCGTTCATGCCCCGCATCACGTGGCGCTCCATCCCGGCCCCCCGGTGAGAAGATGTTTGCGTCCGCAGGCAGACCCGACAGGAGATCGATTGCCGTGACACCGACATTTCCCGGCTTCTCGCGCGAAGCCATCCAGTTCCTCGTGGACCTCGCCCTCCACAACGACCGATCGTGGTTCCAGCCGCACAAGGCCGACTACGAGCGTCTGCTCAAGGAGCCGCTCGAGTCGCTGTGCCTGGCACTCGGAGAGCGTTTCGAGGCGCGCGGCATGCCCTTGCGGTCCGATCCGGCACGGTCCCCGTTCCGCATCTACCGCGACGTCCGCTTCTCGGCCGACAAGACGCCGTACAAGACACACATCTCGGCCAGCTTCCCGTGGGCCGGCGAAGGCAGCGGCGGCGTCGGCGCGTACTTCCACTTTCAGCCGGGCGAGATGTTTGCCGGCGGCGGCATGTGGCACCCGGAACCTGCACAGCTCGCGGCGTGGCGTCGGGTCATTGACACGGACCCGGACACGGTCAAGGCCGCGATCGAGAGCCACGAGTTCCTCTCGATGTTCGGGCACGTGGGGGGCGACAGCCTCAAGCGCGTCCCGACCGGCTTCGCCCCGGATCATCCGGCGGCAGAACTGCTCAAGCTCAAGGACGTGACTTTTGGGCGGCCGCTTGCGGACGACGACGTGCTTTCAACGGATCTACCGGACGTGCTGGTGACGACGTTCGCGGCCGCGATTCCGCTCCTGGCTTTGCTGGCCCGCCTCTCCCCCGCCGAGACTCGCGCTGGCTGGCTCCGGGGCGGATAGCCGGGCGCCCAGGCCCCTCGGCGCCCGGTAGGCAGCCACCCTCGGCGAGCGCGTCACTGGTCCGGGCCGGACGGCGTGGGCAGGTACTTCTGCCGCATCCACCGAACCCGTTCGGCTGTACCACCCGTCCCGGTGGGGTGTCCACAATGGTCAGCAGCCGGAGGGCGCAGAGATGTCGCCCGGTCGGCCGCGGAAGAACTGGTTCGGCGGCGAATCTTCCCTATGCCAGTCGGATGACTCGACCGACACCTGCAGTAGCCGCACNNGGCCTGATGCGCGCCCAGCCGAACCATCGATGGAGATAGACCAGTGGGCTTGACGGTGGCTCAGACACTCAGCGCACAGGTCGCCAAGATTCCCTTCAAGGCGACGACGAAGATCCTTCTCGAGGTCGTCACGGCCGACGGCGCCCGCCGCCAGGCCTGGGTTCCGCCGCAGCGGAACGGTTGCGACATCGCCGAAGGAGACAGGATCCAGCTCCTGATCGACCCGACCGGCAGCATCCTCCTCGACCAGGGCGGCAACGCCATCGGCGTCATCTACCCGCCGTCCTGATCCCGGCGCCCGGGGCGAACCGACCCGGGACCAGCGGTGCGCGTGTCCCAACGACGCCGTCAAGACCAAATGGGCCCAGCGGCCCATCTTCACGTACCCCTGGTTCCGCGTCCAAATCCACACCCGAACCGAGGGCGAACGACCGAGGTACCGCTCCCGCCGCTTCGCGAACGTCGTGCCCGGTGGCGCCTACACGGAACATACGGAGGAGTCGGCTACGAAGCCGGCCAGGTGAATTGAGGATCTGGAACTGGAGACACGCCGGCCGAGGCTGGGCCGGGCCGGGCCGTGCCGGGGGGACGAGGCCGGGGCGCCCTGCCCGGGCTCGGGTGGCCCGACTTACTCGAGTCCCAGGATCCTGCGCTTGGCCGCCGTGAACTCCTCGTCAGTGAGTTCACCACGGGTGTGCATTTCTGAGAGTTCACGGAGCCGGTCGAAGTCGCCGGGCCCCGCAGCACCGGGCGCCGTCTCCGCGGGCCGATGCGAGCGACCGTTCGGGGACACGATGGCCGCGATAAGCCAGAAGAACAGCAGCCCGACCAGGATGAATCCCACCAGACCGAAGAGCCCGAACCCGGGCCCGTATCCCCAGCCCATGCCGTGATCTCGCATCAACATGCCCCGCCCGAACCAGCCGGAGCCGTTGTTGGCACCGATGGCGAATGCCGCGACGGCGACGGCTGCAAGGGCCGCGACGACGACCAGGAGAGCGGCCAGTCGCTGGCCGCGGGTGCTTCTCATGAGCGGAACCTTTCCAGAGAGGACATCGCTAGGGATCGAGTGTAGGTGTGAAGACTGAACTCGGTCTGAACAGAGCGCGCCCGGCCGGCCGCGCCCCGTCCGGGCCGGCGGCGAGCGCAACAAGGCGACGCCCGCGTCCGTCCCGAGAAGCCTAAGATGGCCCCGCTCCGAGGCCATTGTGCGGCCGAGCCCACACGGAGGGATCGCGTTTGCCAAGGGAAGATGAGACGCCGCGTGGCCGCCTCCCCGGCAGGATCGGTGCGGCCGAGTCTGCCTTCTACGGCAACGAAACACCCCGACGCCGCCGAAGCGGCGCCTCCCGCCTCGCGAACCTGATCAAGGCCGGCCTCCCAAGAGGAGCGGTGATCCTCGGCACCTTGTTCGTGGTGAATGCAGGCTCGGGGTTCCTCGCCCGCAAGGTGTTGGGCCACGTCTTTGGTGCCGGAACGGAAACGGACGCGCTGGTCGCGGCCATGAGCCTTGTCTCGTTCCCGGTCACGATCCTCGTGCTCGGCGGTGTGGTCGGGCCGTTCCTGCCGCTCTTTGTGGGGCTCCGGGACGAGGCTGAGGAGACAGCTCGCGAGTTTGCCCGGACGATCCTGACCGCCGCCCTGGTCACGGTCGGCGCGGCGATCGTGGCGCTGTTCATCTTCGCTCCCCAGATTGCCGCGCTGGCAGTGCCCGGCTTCGAAGGCGACCAGCGCGACCTGTACGTCAACCTGGTCCGCGTCGTGTGTGCGGGGCAGATCGCCATCGCCGCCTCGATGGTTCTCGGCGAAGTCCTCGTCGCCGAGCGGCGCTGGTGGACCTACGGTCTGGCCGAATTCGCTTCGTATGCGGGACTCGCGGCCGGAGCACTGATCCTCGGCGGACCGATGGGCATCTATGGCGCGGCGGTCGGGTCCCTGGTTGGCGGCGTGGCTCATCTCGGCGTCCGCCTTGTCGGCATCTACCGGACCACGTTCCGCCCTCGACTGTCGCTTGCATTCCAGACGAAGGGCGTCTCCGAGTTCGCCTGGCTGATCCTGCCGAGGATGGCCAGTTCGGCCCTGATGTGGTTCTTCGCCGCGTACTTCACGCGGATCGCATCGACCCTTGCCCCCGGCTCGACCACGTCCGTCGCCTATGCCCAGGACTTCCAGAGCACAGCCGAGAACGTGGTCGGCGTCGCTTTCGCGCTGGCCGCCTTCCCGGCCTTGTCGGCCGCGGCTGCGGCGGGAGATCGGAGCGGCTTCCGGCGGATCTTCCGGACGAACTTCCTCACGATCCTTTTCTGCTCGATCCTCGCCGCCGCCGCGCTGGCGATCCTATCGCCCTTCATCGCGAGCCTCTTCAAGGGCGGAGCCTTCGACGACACCGATGCCGCCCGGCTCACGCTCATCCTCGCGATCCTGGCGTTTTCGGTGCCGTTCGAGAGCCTCGTGGAACTGCTCGCCCGCTCGATCATGGCCACGCACAACACGCTCGAACCCACGATCTCCGTCCTGGCCGGGTTCGTGGCAGGGGTGATTGCCACTACCAGCCTGTCCGGAAGCCTTGGGCTGGCGGCCCTGCCGATCGGCTACGTGACGNNTGCTCGCGACACTCGCAATCGCCCTCACCGCGGGCACGGTCTTCGCCGGCGTCCAGACCCTGAGCCAGATCTCGATCGCGGGGGGACCGCAGATCACACCGTGGGCCAGGATCGGCGGAACCCGCCCTCCGGTCATCACTCCGTCGCCGGCGTCGTCGCCGTCGACCTCGCCGGGACCGTCAGACAGCCCATCGGCCACCGCCGCTGCAGCGCCGTCGGCGTCGGCCCGCCCAACCCCCTCCCAGACCATCTCGAGCAAACCGGGGCAGTTCTCCATGGACCTCTATCAGCCGGGTGACTTCGTCAGCGAGATCCTCGACACGTGGTGCGTCCCGGCGGCGATGCAGACCTCGATGAACATCATGGACGCCACGCCGGATACGACTCGGGACACGCAGGCGAAGCTGTTCGACCTGGCCGTCTCGCTCGGCGGCAGCAGCGCCGGCGGGGCCGATCCGGTCGGCTGGGCAAAGGGACTCGCCTCGCTGGGCTATGGCAACTACCAGGTGGGTTCGAAGCTGCGCATGGTCGACGCCGTCCACACCGTGGCCACGCAGATCCGCCTCACTCAGCGGCCGGCCGGGCTCCTCGTTTGGAAGGGCTGGCATTCCTGGGTCGTTTCGGGCTTCACNNACGTGCCGGTGAGTGCCCTCGGGACGGACTACGTGACCTGGGTCCAGGCCAAGTTCATGCAAGGCCGCGACGGCTACTACGTATACGTGATTCCGGTCCCGTAGCCGATCCGGCCGCCGATGGGCGAATCCTACATACCACCCAGGTGGACGCCGCCAGCGTCTTCTCGGCGGCCTGCAGTTGAGCGTCCGATGCTCCCTTGAGCAGCACGGAGACCGTGAAGGTGACCTGTCCCGCCCGCGAGTGGACCGTCAATCAATGGCGGAACGAGATCGCCGTGGCCTTTTCGATCGGCTCAGCCTGGCTCTCGAGTTCGGGCAGCAGGCGCTCAAGGTCGGCCTCGAAGAGTGCCAGCAAGTCGTGCGAGAACCCGTTTCGGACGACGACTCGAAGCACGGCCAGATCATCGCGGTTGGCCGGGAACGTGTACGCCGGAACCTGCCAGCCGCGCTCTCGCAGCCGCCGCGAGACGTCGAAGACGGTGAAGTTGTCGATGCCGGCTTTCACGCGGAACGCGACCACGGGCAGCTGGCTGCCGTCCGTGAGCAACTCGAAGGGGCCCATTTCGGCCAGCTTCCTGGCAAGGTCGCCGGCCACGTCACGGCAGACGGCGTGGACGGCCCGGTAGCCCTCGAAACCGAGCCGCAGGAACATGTAGTACTGGGCCACGATCTGGGCGCCGGGGCGGGAGAAGTTGAGGGCAAAGGTCGGCATGTCGCCGCCCAGGTAGTTGACGTGATAGATCAGCTCCTCCGGCAGGGATGCCTGATCGCGCCAGATCACCCAGCCGACACCCGGGAACACCAACCCGTACTTGTGCCCGGAGGTGTTGATGCTGGCGACCCGCGGGATGCGGAAGTCCCACTGGAGGTCCGGATCGAGGAAGGGAGCGATCATGCCACCCGACGCCCCGTCGACGTGGATCGGGACGTCCAGACCGGTTTGCTCCTGTAGCCTGTCGAGCGCCGCCGCGATCTCGGCCACCGGCTCGTAGCTCCCATCGAACGTCGAACCAAGGACGGCAACTACGCCGATCGTGTTCTCGTCGATCAGCTTCACCGCCTCCTGGCCGGTGAGGTGGAAGCGATCGCCTTCCATCGGAACCAGCCGCGGCTCGACCTCGAAGTAGTTGGCGAACTTGTCCCAGCAGACCTGGACGTTGACGCCCATGACGATGTTCGGCTTGTCGGTGGGCTTGCCGGCCGCGCGGCGGGCCTGCTCCCAGCGCCGCTTCATTGCCAGGCCGCCGAGCATGCAGGCCTCGGATGAGCCCACCGTCGAACAACCGGGAGCCTTCGACGGATCCGGCGCGTTCCAGAGGTCGGCGAGGATGGCGACACAGCGGTGCTCCATTTCGGCCGTCTGCGGATACTCGTCTTTGTTGATCATGTTCTTGGGGAGGCATTCCTCCATCAGCCGGCTCACTTCCGGTTCCATCCAGGTCGTCACGAAAGTGGCGAGGTTCTGGCGAGCGTTCCCGTCCAGCATCAACTCGTCGTGGATGATCTGGTAGGCCGCCGCGGACGACATTTCGCCCGCCGGAAGGCGTTTGCTGGGAATTGGCGCCAGCACCGAACCCTGGGCGAAGAGCGGGTTGACCGACAGATGCTCGGCCGAATGCCGGCGAAGATGGCTCGATCCCAACATCCTGTTGACCTCCCGTGGTGCGAAGGCGCGGACGACCGAACGGCCTGCGACGCCAACTGTAGCTCCGGCTGATGACCCGGCAGTCGCGTGGCGCCGGGAGGTCCCGGCCGGCTCGTGCACCGGGCCGGCGGGCCGGTTCGGCGGGTACCATGGCGCGATGATCGAACCGCGGGACGCGATCCAGGAAGGAGAGCTCATCGCCGGCGCGCCCAGCGAGGCCACGGCATCCGCGGACGGCACCGGGCCTTCTCTCTGGCACCACGCGGACTATCTCAAGATCTGGTTCGCATCGACGATCAGTCTCGCGGGATCGCAGGTCAGCCAATTCGCGCTACCAATCATCGCAGCGAAGGTGCTTCAGGCCCCCGTCTTCGAGGTGGCGCTCCTGGGCGCGTTCGAGATGCTGCCCTTCATCCTCTTCGCGCTCCCCGCCGGCGCCTGGCTGGATCGAGTCCGGCGCCGTCCCGTTCTGATCGCCGGCGATTTCGGCCGGGCGGCTGCCCTCGCGTCGATCCCGATCGCATACGCGCTCGGCGTGCTGACGATCTGGCAGCTCTACGCCGTCGGCTTCACGGCCGGCTTTCTGACGGTCCTGTTCGACGTCGCCGACCAGTCTTACCTGCCGGTCCTGCTCGACCCCGAGGACCTGGTCGAAGGCAATGCCAAGCTCCAGATTCCCGCCTCCGCCGCCCAGATAGTGGGGCCGGGTTTCGCGGGTGGACTGATCGGCATCGTCGCGGCGCCATTTGCCATCTTCATCGATGCCGCCAGCTTCGTGGCATCGGGCGGTCTGATTTCTCTCGTCCGCAAGAAGGAGCCCAAGCCCGAACGAAAGCTCCGGAGTGATGGCACCCGGACCAGCCTCCGACAGGACATCGCGGAGGGCCTTCGCTACGTCCTGGGGAACCGATACCTGCGGATGATCGCCGGCTCCACCGGCACTTTCAACCTCGGCTCCAGCATGGCCTTCGCCGTCTTCCCGGTCTTCGCATACGTCGAACTCGGCCTGTCGCCCGCGCTAGTCGGGGCGGCCTTCAGCCTCGGCAGCCTTGGTGTGCTGCTGGGTGCCTTTCTGGCTGTTCCGCTCGCCAGGCACCTCGGGGTGGGACCGACGATCATCCTGTCTTCGGCCATAGGCGGACCGGGCATGGTCATCCTTGCATTCTTGACGAGTGATGCTCTCGTCGCTGGAGTGATCCTCGTGGCGTCGATGGGTTTGGGCGGCTGCTGCGGTGTCGTCTACAACGTCAACCAGGTCAGCTTCCGGCAGGCCATCACGCCCCTGCACATGCAGGGCCGGATGAATGCCACGATGCGGTTCATCGTCTGGGGAACGATGCCGATCGGATCGATCACTGGCGGCATCCTGGCAACTCTGCTGCCGTTACGGACGACGATCCTGATCGCCGGCGCGATTTGCACTGTGTCCTTCCTGTGGGTGCTGGCGTCGCCCGTTCGCTCGCTGCGCACGATCCCGAAAGCCGCCCGGACCGAATCGGCGGACACGACGGCAGCCTGACCCCGGGACGGCGCCGGCTGCGGCGGCGCTCCGCGGATCGGCTAGCGAAACATCGGTCCTGCTCGGCGCGCCGAACTGGCCCGCCAGGCGCGCAGGGCGCGACCCTTGGCCCGGGCGAAAACCTGCGGCGCTGATCGGTCGTAGCCCGTATGCGTTCTCCTGGAAAGGGGGCGCCTCAGCAGCCATACACGAACGGACTCCGGGAGGAAACAATGCGTCTCAACCCACGACTGATGTCACTGGCCAGCCTCGCCATCGGCGTCGCTATCGTGGCCGGTGCGTGCTCTTCTGCCGCCGCGACTTCCACTCCGGGCAGCGCGGTCCAGGGAGCGACGGCAACGCCCGCCATGGCCGCCGGCGTAACGATCGGCTCAACCAATGACCCCAGCCTCGGGGCCTATCTGACGGGCCAGAACGGCATGACCTTGTACGTCTTCGCGAAGGACTCGGCCGACAACAGCGCCTGTGCGGGCACTTGCGCCACGACCTGGCCGCCGCTTACGGCCTCCCCCGGCACCTCGACCACCGGGCCCGCGGGCGCGGCCGGCGCATTCGCCACGATTTCCCGCGCCGACGGGACCACACAGGTCACATACAACCACATGCCGCTCTACTACTACTCGGGCGACTCCAAGGCCGGCGACATAACGGGTGAGGGCAAGTTCGGGTTCTGGTTCGTCGCACCGCTGAGCGGCGCGACCCCGACGGCGGTCCCTTCCACCGCTCCGGCGGCGCCCACGACAGCTCCTGCCACCAAGCCCACCACCGCACCGACTTACGGCTACTGAGAAGACGGCGGCCCGCGCCGCCACCCAATAGCGACAGAGCCCGCCGGGCGCCCGACCGGCGGGCTCTTCCGTGCCGCCGGGCGCGCCGGCCCGCCGCGTCAGTCGAAGATGACCCGGGCAAAGGCCTCGGCGATGGCGCGGTAGCCGCCGGCGTTGGCGTGGAGGTCCGGGCCCAGGGGCGGCGGCGCCGCGGCCCAGGTCCACTCGCACACTCTGGCTACGTTGATCGGCACGATCCCGACGCCCTCGATCTCCCTCTCCGTGTCGAAGTCCGTCGTGGAGAAAGCCCCTTCCACGTCCGCAACGGCCATGCCGGCGGCCCGGTAGATCTCGCGGAAATGGGCATTGAGCGGCACGACGGCTTCCCAAACGGAGCGCCTTGCCATCTCGCGGCCGAGCGGGCCCTGGAGCCACATCGGCAGGTAGGCGTCGTAGATCGTCATGCCCACGATTGGCGTCCCTGGACCCGCCGCCGCGCGGAGTTCGGCGAGGATGGCCGGCAGGTTCCGCCCGATGGTGGCCATCGCGACTGGCAGGGCCTCGAAAGAGTGGGTCTCGAGATCGTTGAAGCCGATGTCCAGCGTCACGAAGCACACCGATCCTCGATGGCAGCGCAGGAACGAAACTGCCTCGGCGAGCTGGCTGCCGTGGGCGTACTCGGTCAGTCCACCTTCGATCATCGTCTTCGTCGACTCGCCCGGGTAGCCGAGCTTCACGGCTCGAAGGTTCGGCAGTCGCGGCAAAGTGATCGCGGCCAGCTGGTCGGCATAGCCCTCGTCGGTCCGGAACTGCCGGTCGGCCGGCCCGATCGGCTGCACGCCGGTGGCCAGGGAATCGCCCAGCGAGAGGTAGTAAGTTTCGGCGCCTGTGCGGGTAGCCGTGCCGGCGGTCACGCCGGAACGTCGTCGCGTTGCCACGTCAGGAGCCTATCAGCCGGAATCCGTCCCGTGGTGTCGGAGAGCCGACAACCAGACGGATAGCCCGCCGACCGGCGATACTGGCGAAGTTGAAAGTGTCGCCGGCCGAGCGGACCCGAACGACGCGCGGACGAAGGTGGGTATCGACCGGTTCGGGCCGATGGGAGGAGCCCGTGCTCGACGTCCAGAAGGGGCTCGATGCGGTCGCGGAAACCGCCCTTTCTGCCGGCATGACCTCGCCGACCCACGACGCCGAGGGACGTCCGACCCAGCTGCTGCCCGTCGGCCAGCTGATGCGAATCTCGCTCTACTGGCTCGGCATCGCGACGGTCTGGAGCGGAATCCTCGACATCGTCAACGGCCGAATCCAGTTCGCAGGTCTCGCTCCGAAAGGCTCCGAGGGAATCGGCGCACTCCAGATCGCGCTGGTCGGGACTGTGATCGCCATCCTCGTCCAGCCCACGATCGGCTCGATCAGCGACTACACGAGCACCCGCTGGGGCAGGCGCAAGCCGTACATCTTCATCGGCGCAACACTGGACGTGCTTTTTCTCTACGGCATCGCGACGGCGAACGGCCTCTTCGCCATCGGCGCCTTCGTCGCGCTTCTCCAGTTCAGCTCCAACTTTGCCCAGGGGCCGTTCCAGGGCTACGTACCGGACCTCGTCCCGGCGAAGCAGGTGGGAACCGCCTCGGGTTTGCTCGGCTTGTTCTCTGCCTTGGGGAATCTCCTGGGCTACGGAGCCGCGGCCATCGCCGTCCGGCAGAGCGGCAGCGACCCCAACGCGTTCTTCTACGGAACGATGGCGATCGGCATCATCGAGTTCATTGCCATGCTGGGCGTCTTCGTGAGCGTCAACGAGGGCACGCGCGTGAAGTCCCGCGGCGGGCGGTCGTGGTTCTCGATAGCCCGGGAAGCCTGGGGCACGGACATCCTGCGGGAGCGAAGCTTCCTGTGGCTCGTCAGCTCGCGCCTCTTCATCCTGACCGCCGCGTCCCTGTATCCGGTGCTCAGCACGTTCTACCTGGCGCAAGTCTTCGGGCTGGGCGCGAGGGAGACCGGCGATACCAAGATCCTCTTCCTGGGTGTCGTCGCCACGTGCCTGACGATCGCGGTCGTCCCGGCCGCCCGTCTCTCGGACCGGTTGGGGCGAAAGCGGATCATCTACGTCTCCTGCGGCGTCGGCGCGACAGGCCTGGCGCTCGGGGCCGTCGCCCCCATCCTGCCCGTGGCGCTGCTGGGCGCGGGCATGTTCGCGCTCTCCGCGGGAGCGTTCCTGGCCGTGGACTGGGCCCTGATGAGCGACATCGTTCCCAAGGCGTCGACCGGGCGGTATATGGGCATCTCGAACGTGGCGACCGCCTCGGCCGGAACGGTGGCCCTGGCGCTGGGTGGGGCGGGAGTGATGGATACCGTCAACAAGTGGCTCGGCTACGGGGCCGGTCCGAGGGCGGCACTGCTGTTCGGCGTGGTCTGCTACATCATCGGCGCCCTGCTGCTGCGGCCGGTCATCGAGAAGCGGCGCGAAGACCCGTTGGTCGCCGGGCCCACGACCGCCTGACCGCGATTGAGCGGCAGGCCCCGTCGAGCGCATCGAAATCGAGGACGAGCCCAACGAGTTGGTCCGCCTCGGCGTCGAATTCGGGCAGGGCTACCGTTTCGGCCGGCCGGCTCCGATCGCATCGGATGCCGGGACCCCCAAGCCGCCTTTCGGGCGGGCGGCCTCGTCGTTCCTGCGTTTGGTGCTCGCTCACGCGCGTCCGGGCGCGGTCGCTCCCCACTCAAAGCCACTCATGCCCTGGAATCATCGCTGCTGTAGCCTGCGGTCGTCACAGTCTCCAGTTGCCGGGCCGGACGACCCTGGCTGGCCCTTTGTTCGGCAGCGGTCTACCCTTTCCAACCGGAGGTAACGACAAGTCTTGCCCACGTTCGACCAATTCCTGTTTCCGCTCGAACCGGAATACCGCGAGCGCGTCTGGGGCGGCCAGCGCCTGCGCGCCGCGAACCCGCCGATCGGCGAGGCCTGGATCGCGTTTGGACCGAGCAAGGTGGCAAGCGGGCCCGCGGTCGGCAGCACGGTCGACGAACTGATGGCCTTGCACCGCGCCGCGCTGCTGGGGACGGTCGTGGCTGATCGCTATGGCTCGCGTTTCCCGCTCCTGATCAAGCTGCTGGATTGCGCCGATTGGCTCTCCGTCCAGGTCCATCCGAACGACGCCCAGGCGCGACGGATGGTCGGTCCGGGCGAGTTCGGCAAGACCGAGGCGTGGTTCTTCATCGAGACGGATCCGGCGGCCCAGATCATGGTCGGCGTCAAGCAGGGCGTCGGCCGCAATGAGCTTGCGGCGCGGATCCGCGACGGCCGAATCCTCGAGATCGCGGATCGAGTCTCGGTCCACGGCGGCGATGCGTTGCTGATCCCGGCTGGTACGCTCCATGCGCTCGGCCCGGGCCTCTTCCTCTATGAGATCCAGCAGGCCAGCGACACTACCTACCGCGTCTACGACTGGGATCGGCCGCAGTCGACGGGTCGGAAGCTCCACATCGAGGAGTCCGTCGAGGTCACCCAGCCCGTCGGTGCCACCGAACTACGGCACCCGGAGCCGGCCGGCCAGACCGGCGCAACGGCGGCCATCGAGTGCCCGCTCTTCCGCCTGGACCTGGCACGCGTCTCGCCGGACACAGGGCCCCTGGCCGCCGATACCGGCGGTCGCAGCTTCCACTTGCTGACCGTGATAGACGGCGCGGCGGTGATCGCCCACGACGGCGAGGAGATCAACCTCGACAGATACGAGACGGCCCTGGTCGCCGGCTCGGCAGGCAGGTATGAGATCAGATCCGGCGGCGGGCCGGTGGCCTTGCTGCGGGCGTCAGTCCCGTAGGGGCACAGTGGGCTCAAGGACCGGAGGTCGAAGTGGAAGTTGGCGTTCTCATTCCGCAGGGCTGGAAGTACGAGTACAACGGCTGG
>PMJT01000085.1 GCA_003158495.1 Chloroflexota bacterium
GGTCTCGAACCGGGCCGGATCCTCACCGCCCTCGCCCGTGTTCGACTTGGCGCCGAGCCGGTTCATGGCGATGGCGAGGGCTTCGTGGGCCTCTTGCGAGATGGAGCCGTAGCTCATCGCTCCGGTCTTGAACCGCTTGACGATCGACTCGACCGGCTCCACATCCTCGAGTGCCAGCGGATGGCGGTGGTTCGACTTGAAGTCCATCAGCCCGCGCAGCGTGCACAGGCCGGACGACTGGTCGTCGATCAGCTTCGAGTATTCCTTGAAGGCGCTGTAGTTGCCGCTCTGTGCCGCGTACTGGAGCTGCGAAATGGAGAGCGGGTTGAAGAGGTGCTGCTCGCCCTCGACGCGGTATTGGACGTTGCCGCCGACGCCGAGTTGCTTGTGGTAGATCGGCCGGTTTGGCGGGTAGGCCCGGTCCTGGCGCATCTTCACTTCGCGAGCGACGACGTCTATGCCGATGCCGCCGATGCGCGTGGGCGTCCAGGTGAAGTACTCGTCGATGAAGTCCTGGTTGATGCCTACAGCCTCGAAGACCTGGGCGCCGTGGTAGCTCTGGATGGTGCTGATGCCCATCTTGGAGATGACCTTGACGATGCCCTTGGCGATGGCCTTGCGGTATTTCTTCTCCGCCAGCTCGGCCGAGCCGGGGATCATGCCGAGGCGGACCTGGTCGTGGACCGTCTCGAAGGCTAGATAAGGGTTGACCGCACTCGCGCCGTAGCCGAGTAGAAGGGCGAAGTGGTGGACCTCGCGCGGCTCGCCCGACTCCAGCACGAGGCCGCAGAGCGTTCGCGTGCCCGATCGGACGAGGTGGTGGTGAACCGCCGAGACAGCCAGCAGCGCCGGAATGGGCGCGTCAGTGGCGTCGTGGCCGCGATCCGACAGGATGATGATGTTGTGGCCCTCGGAGATCGCTTCCGAGCATCGATCGCGCAGCTGCTCTATGGCCTTGCGCATTCCGGCGCCACCGTCGGCGACGCGGTAGAGGATCGGCAGCGTGATCGTCTTGAAGCCGTGAAGGTCAGCGTTAGCTGACCCCTTGCCCGACGAGTCGGCCGCCGACAGGTTGCGGATCTTCTCCAGCTCCTCGTTCGAGAGAACCGGCGAGGGCATCTCGAGCTGATGGGCCGACCGTGGATCCGGCTCGAGCAGGTTGCCCTCTGGCCCGATTGCCATCTCCGTGGCGGTGATGATCTCCTCGCGGATCGAGTCGATCGGCGGGTTCGTGACCTGGGCGAAGAGCTGCTTGAAGTACGAGTACAACAGCTGCGGCCGCTCTGACAGCACGGCCAGCGCGACGTCGTTGCCCATCGACCCAACAGGCTCGGTGCCGGTCATGGCCATGGGATTGACCAGCATGCGGACGTCCTCGGCCGTGTAGCCGAAGACCTCCTGGCGCCGCAGGACAGTCTCGTGGTCCGGCTCGATGACGCGCGGGGGCGGCGGCAGCTCGTTGAGCTTGACAAGCCACTCGCGGAGCCACTCCTCGTACGGATGCTCGCCCGCGACGCGGCGCTTCAGCTCCTCGTCCGAGACGATGCGCTGCTCGCCCGTGTCAACGAGGAACATGCGGCCCGGCTGCAGCCGGCCCTTGGCCACGATCTTGTCCGGAGCGATGTCCAGGACGCCCGCTTCCGACGCCATGACAACGCGGCCGTCGGCGGTGACCCAGTAGCGGGCCGGGCGGAGGCCGTTGCGATCCAGCGTGGCGCCGACGCGGATGCCGTCAGTGAAGGCGATCGAGGCCGGACCGTCCCACGGCTCCATCAGGCAGGCGTGGAACTCGTAGAAGGCCCTCTTCTCCGGGGCCATCGACTCGTGGTGCTGCCAGGGCTCGGGCACCATCATCATCAGAGCGTGGGCCACGGAGCGGCCGGAGAGGTACAGCAGCTCCAGAACGTTGTCCAGGATGGCCGAGTCTGAGCCTTCGACGTCGATGGCCGGCAAGGCCTTCGTCAGTTCATCGCCGAACAGCTTGGAACTGAACTGGCTCTGGCGGGCGTGCATCCAGTTGACATTGCCGCGCAGCGTGTTGATCTCGCCGTTGTGGCTGATGTAGCGGTACGGATGAGCCCGCGGCCACGACGGGAAAGTGTTGGTGGAGAAGCGCGAGTGGACCATGGCGATGGCGCTCTCGACGCGCTCGTCGGCCAGGTCCGGGTAGAAGACGCGCAACTGCGAGGCGTTGAGCATGCCCTTGTAGACGATCGTCCGGCAGCTCAGCGAGGGGATGTAGAAGTCGCCGCGGTTCGGGATTGCCGACCGGGACACGGCCTTTTCGACGAGGCGACGGACGATATACAGCTTCCGCTCGAATGCGAGATCCTCGACCAGGCTCTCCGGGCGGTCGATGAAGACCTGGCGGATGAGCGGCTGGGCCGCTTTCGCGCTCGCGCCCAGGCTCGAATTCTCCGTCGGGACTTCGCGCCAGCCGAGGAACTGGAGGCCTTCGTCGGCGATGACCTGCTCGAAGAGCCGGAAGCACTCGACGCGGCTGACCTTGTCCTGCGGCAGAAAGATCATGCCCACGCCGTAGCCGCCCTTGCCACGGAGCCGGATGCCGGACCTGGCCGCTACGTCCGAGAGGAAGCGGTGGGGAATCTGGATGGTGAGGCCGGCCCCGTCGCCGGTGTTCTTCTCGGAGCCGGTGGCGCCGCGGTGCTCGAGGTTCACGAGGACGGTGAGGGCATCCCGTACGATCGAATGGGAAGGGCGACCGGCGATGTCCACGACGAAGCCGAAGCCGCACGCGTCGTGCTCGAACCTGGGGTCATAGAGCCCCTTGGCCCGGGAACCGCCTGTCTGCCTCACTTTGCGCCGTCCTCGCTCAACTCCACCCGAACGAACCGCCCGTGGCGGCGACAGCGATGCCTGCTCCTGAACAGGAGCCCTCATCCGCCGCGGAAAGGGGAGTGTCGAATAGCCGACCGTCTCAGGTCAAGGTTGCGAAGGTTGCGAATCGGTAATGCGAGCGCGCCTTCGCAACCTTCGGCGCCGGCCGCCAGGGGCCGCCGGGACGCTTCTCGTGCCGCTACCGGGCGAAATCGCGCTAGACTTCCGACGCCTGATTGCGGGTGCTCCGGAGGGGTGCAAACGCAAGAGGCGAGCGGTCGATGGCCGTTCCGGCATCATCAGGAGGACCCGCATTGTCGCCACAGTCGCGCCGCGGCCGAGCGGCCCCGCCCAGCCACCGCAAGTCGTCCGCGCACGCGGCGCCGCCGCCGGCTCAGCCGACTCCGCCGCCGGCCGCCAAGCCGGCCGCCGCTGCCAAGTCGGCCGCCGCTGCCAAGTCGGCCGCCGCGGCCAAGCCGTCCGCCGCCAGGGCAGCAGAGGCCGCGCCGATCGTCGAGGCCGAGGCTGCGCCGCTTCCCTCCAAGCGCGAGGGCAAGCCGGTCCGCCGCAGGAACACGCTCGCCAAGGCCAGGAAGAGCCCCTACGCCAAGTACGGCGGTGAGTGGGTCAAGGCCTACGCGCCGCTTTTCGCCGTGGCGATCATCGTCTTCTCCGCTCTCTGGGCATGGATCAGCTTCGGCCCGCACACGCCCACGCCGAAGGACAACTGGAACCAGATCGAGAGCGTCTGGAAGCCGAAGCGCGACGCCGACGTCCTGGCTGTTTCGGCGGCCGTCAAGTCCGGCGACTTCACCGCCGAGATCGCGGCATACACGGCGCTTGACACGGACACGAAGGGCTGGATGGACGCGCTGGGCAAGATCGCGAGCTGGGGCGACGCGAACGCCACTCCGATCCCGGGCCAGTCCGAAACGGCCATCCAGGCGATGTCGACGTTCACGGCCGATGGCCAGACGATCACCCAGCTCCTGGACGTCGTGATCGTGGCCAAGACCCCCAACGACATCCTGGCTCAGAAAGACTCGCTCCTCGCCGACGAGCAAGCCTTCGCCGCGGACTACAGCACGGCCCGGCAGATCTTCGCGGGGACGCCGGCCTCGTCTTCGGTACCGACCGTCGCCTTCCCGGCCGGAACGTATGTTGCGCCGCCGTCGGCCAATCCCTCGGACAGCGCCGGTCCATCGACCTCGCCGTCCGCTTCGCCGGCGTCGTCGGCCACGGATACCCCGGCTCCCACCGCATCGCCGTCACCGGCCCCATCGGCTTCCTGATCGCGGGAAATTGCGAATCGGTTGACGCAGACCCGGGTTCGCCCGGGTCTGCGTTTGTCCGGGCGTTGTCGTCAGACCTGGCGGCGGGCCGCGTCCCCACCCGCGCGGCCCCGAGTTTCGTACCGAAAGTGGCGGCCCCAAAGTACGGCTTGTGACGGTTGAGTGCGGTCTGTACGGTTCAGGTCGCCCCGGGTCCGTACGGTCCCGCCCGACGAACTCAAGCTCGAAGCCGCCGTTGACGACGTAGAGGTAACTGATGGCTGCCATGGCCGTAAACGAACTGGGTCCGATGCTCACAGCGAGCGAAGTCGCGACCATGCTGCATCTGCACGTCAATACGGTGAAGCGGCTAGGCGACCGGGGCGAACTGCCCTTCTACCGGGTCTGCAAACGCGGCGATCGCCGCTTCCGGCTCGACGACGTCATGAGGTTCCTCGACAGGAATCGCTAACCGGACCAACCTCACGGTTCGCCGGAGGCCAGCCCGGGCTGGCCATGTGCCCACAATCCGTCGAACTGTCTCAGGCCCGCGGCCATCCCGCGGGCCTGAACGATTCTCCGGGGCCGGATCCCGGCGGTCTCGGTGCGGCTACGCTGCGTCGTGGGGGAGCGAGCGGAGAGCCGCGGCGAACAGTTCCAGCNNCCGATGAGCGCCTCGCACGTATCCGTGTCCGGGTCGCGAGTGGCGCGGTCCTTGACGAATTCGACGCCGATCATCAGGCCGCGGCCCCTGATGTCGCCGATGCGATCGTCCTTTGCCATCAGCGCCCGGAGACCGTCCTCGAGTTCCTTGCCGCGCCCGGCGGCATTGGCCACGAGGCCCTGCTCGGCGATGGTGCGCATCACGGCCACGCCGGCCGCGCAGCTCACCGGGTTGCCGCCGAAGGTGGTGCCGTGGGCGCCAACACCCCAGCGCTCCTGCAGTTCGCGGCGCGTGACGATTGCCCCGATCGGCAGACCGTTGGCGAGGGCCTTGGCCACGCAAATGACGTCCGGCACGATGCCGGCGTCCTCGAAGGCCCACATCCTGCCGGTCCGTCCGATGCCGGTCTGGATCTCGTCGCAGATGAGCAGGATGCCATGCTGATCGCATAGAGCGCGTAGCTCACGCAGGAACGAGGCCGGGGCCGGGCTGAAGCCGCCCTCGCCCTGGATCGGCTCGATGATGATCGCGGCTACCGAGCTCGGTGGAATCTCGTGGCCGAGCAGCGTCATCAGCGAGCCCATCGCCGCGGCCGTCGCCTGCTCCTCGTCGCCACCGAAGTAGCGGTAGACGTTCGGGAACGGCGTGAGGTATACGGACGGCAGAAGTGGTTCGTAGCCGGTCCGGTAGTTGATGCTCGAGCTGGTGACCGAGGCGGCCCCGAAGGTCCGGCCGTGGAACGCGCCACGGAAGGCGATGATGCCGGGCCGGCCGGTCACGCGCCGGGCCAGCTTGAGCGCGGCCTCGACCGCCTCGGCCCCGGAGTTGCCGAAGAAGACCGTATCGAGCGGATCCGGGCAGGCGTCGGCGAGCATCGTCGCCAGCCGGGCGACCGGCTCGACATAGCCGAGGGCGTTGCAAATGTGGAGGAGCTTGTCGGCCTGGTCCTTGATCGCGGCGGTCACGGCCGGGTGGTGGTGGCCGAGCGAGGTTGTTGCGATGCCGCAGGCGAAGTCCAGGAAGCCGCGACCCTCGGAGTCGTAGAGAGTGTGGCCCTCGCCGTGGTCCCAGGAGCGCTCGTAGTACCGGCCGAGGATGGGTGACATGTGCGGCTTGGAAATAGCCGCGAAGTCGCCGGCGGCGGCAAGCGCGTCGAACTCCGCCGGGGTCATGTCGCGGACCGGTGCGCTGGCCGTAGTCATGGCGGCGGAGGCGGGGACGACGTTTTCGTTGGCGGTGTCCATGACGCGGGCTCCTCAGAAGAGACGGTTCGCCGGTCGACTTCGACCGGCGGGGCCTCGCGAGTATAGAGGCGCGCGGCCACTGGGCCGATGGGAGACGCTGTCCTCATGCGTCGCGCCGGCTGCCACTCAGCCCCCGACGTCCCACTCTTTTGCGCCGAAAGTACCACTCCATGGCGCGGAGGCGTTAGTCTAGACATGCCCGACCACACCTCGGGCGAACCCTCTGTCACCAGAGCTGTGGAGGCCCTGTGGATGGGACCAGGTTGACCGTCGGCGACGAGAGGATGGCTCTGGAAGTCGATGGCAGGACCGTGACCGTAGTTGCCCGACAGGCAGACGGCGGCCATCTGGCCCAACTCTTCGAGATCGGCCAGGGCCAGACGTGGGACGATGCCTCGCCGATGAGCGACGCGGACTTGACCTCGCTCGTGCGCGGCCTTATCGAGGAAGGCGACAGGCAGGGCAAGCCGGCCGCCATCCTGGGCGTTTCGCCGGTGGCCGCGGAGGCATTCCCGGACGATCCGCGCGTCTATGTGTGTCCCGTCGAGCCCGTCTCGTTCTCGCTGCCCGGATCTCCGTGTGGGCTCGTGTTCCACATGGACTCCAGGGGCGACGGCCACATCTGGGCCCTCGGCGACGACCGGGTCGGCCTCGGCTCGGACGGAATGTGGTGGATCGTAAACTCGCTCATTGAGGCGCTGGGCAACCCCGGGCCGGCTTCTGCCCGGCCGCGGTTCCTGACACTCGGGACTACCCTCGGTGGCCCGGCCACCCAGGCCTCTCTCGAGTACGGCGACTGGGGCGTGGGCATTGTCTGGCGGAGGCTCCGCAGCGGCGTCGTCGGCGAGGTCCTGGCCGTCCAGGAACTCTCGTACGAACGCGTCGATGGCTGGCTCCGGCTGCTGGCACCGGTCCGGCAGGAGATCGAACGCCAGCGAGCCCATCGCCAGCGTCTTCGCGCGGCCCGAACGGCCGACAAGTGGGCTCGTGTCCTGGAGCGGTGGAGCGCCTGACCCGGTGCATCCGGCCGCCGCCCCAGTCCCGGCGATCACGTGAGGTTTGGCCATGCCACTGCCGAACGGACCCCGTCCGTGGTTTGGTCTCAGCCCGGACACGCTGCGTTTCCTTGAAGTTCATCCGGCTCGCGCCATTTCCATACCGGGCCGGGCCTGGCGTGACTTCGGCGACTCAGTGATGCTCTTCTCGGCCACCGAGAACGAGCCGTTCTTCAATCGCCTGACCGCGGTCCGATGGCCGCAGGATCCTCGCGAATTCGACGCTCGGCTGCGACAAGCGCTCGAGCTATTCCAAGCGCTCGAGCGGAAGCCCTACTTCTGGTTGATCAGCGGCCTGAGCACGCCGACCAATATCGTGGCGCGCCTCGCGGCCAACGGTTTTGTGGACCAGGGCGGCGGCTACGACATGGTGCTGCGCAAGGAACCGGCCGCACACCCGCTGTCGGCTCTGCCGGGTGGTGCCGTGCTGGAGCACTGGAACTGCCCATCCGACGCCGATCGTGGGGATCTCGCCGGTGCGCTGGCGCTGGTCATCGGCGAGTCGTTCCGGATCCCCGACGCGCGCCGGGACAACTTGAAGGCCGAGATCGACCTGACCCTGGGCCAGGCCTATTTCCACGCCTACGTGATCAGGATCGACGGCGAACCGGTGGCGACCGGCGAGCGCTACACCTTCGACGGCGCGAGCTACATCTCGTCAATCGGGACACGGCCGTCGTGGCGAGGCCGCGGCTTCGGAGAATTCATCACCCGGGCCCTGGCCCGTGATTCGATCGACGCCGGCCTGGACCTGATATACCTGGGCGTGTACGCGGAGAACGCCCGGGCCATACGGTTGTACGAGCGGCTCGGATTCGAAGTGCTCGGTCCGCGGTCGTCGGACATGCTGCTCGAAAACGCGCGGTAGGCCGGCCGAGTGGGCGGCAACACTTCTCCCCAAGTTTGAGGTGCGATCATTCTCCAGATGGACGACCTGACCGCGGCCGGTCAATAGATTCGGAAGAAGACAGGCCGGGACGTGCATGGACCGCCGGCGTGGCCGAAGTCAGGGAGAAAGATGACGCAGATGGACGGGCCGGTCATTCGCGTCGCGGGCTTGAAGAAGTACTACGGCGACGTGAAAGCCGTCGACGNNGAGTCGATCAAGCAGCGGATCGGCGTTCAGCTGCAGAGCGTCTCGCTCTATCCGCGGCTGACTGTGACCGAACTTCTGGACCTGTTCGGCAGCTTCTTCAATCACGCCGTGCCCACAAAGGAGCTCATCGACGCCGTCGATCTCGGCGAGAGGGCCAAGGCCTACTCGATGAACCTCTCCGGCGGGCAGCAGCAGCGACTGTCCATCGCGCTTGCTCTGGTCAACGACCCGGAACTGGTCTTCCTCGACGAGCCCACCACGGGTCTCGACCCGCAGGCGCGCCGCTCGTTGTGGGACCTGGTCAAGGGACTCCAGGCCCGCGGCAAGTCGGTGATGCTGACGACCCACTACATGGAAGAAGCCGCCGAATTGTGCGACCGCGTCGCCATCATGGACCACGGCCA
>PMJT01000269.1 GCA_003158495.1 Chloroflexota bacterium
GGGAGTCGTGACGTGGCAGACACCGACATCTTCGAGTATGTGAACGCTCTCTCGAGCGAAGAGGAACAGCTACACGAGAAGGCAGGTGACGGGAGCGGTCTTTCGGACGGCGAGCGCGATCGGCTGCAGGCCATCAACGTTGAGTTGGACCGCTGCTACGACCTGCTCCACCAGCGGCAGGGTCGTCGAGACGCAGGTCAGAATCCGTCTAGGGCGACCCTACGCACTGCCCGCACGGTCGAAGATTACGAGCAGTAGCTGGCGACGACCCGCGACGAGGTCGAGCCAAGGTTCCCCGCTGACGTTGTCCGCAGCTTGACCGCAGTGCGCGCGCCATGGTCTCACCAGGCGCGCGCACTGTCTTCAGGCGGACCATGCCTCGAGCTTGCTCTCGGCGGGCGCTAGCGGAGACTTCGGAAGAGCTCGCGGATGTCGCCGACCAGCAGGTCCGGAGCCTCCATCGCGGCAAAGTGACCGCCGCGCTCGAACTCGGACCAGTGGACCAGGTTGTTGCCGCGCTCTCCGTAGCGCCGTATGGCCACGTCCTCGGCGAAAGCAGCCACGCCGACCGGCGTCGCCGATGGCGCGCGACCCCATTCGGCGGCCATGTGCATGTTCTCGTAATAGAAGCGAGCAGCCGATCCAGCCGTGCCGGTGATCCAGTAGAACATCACGTTCGTCAGGATCTGATCGCGCGTCAGGGCCTCCTCGATTGGGCCTTGAACCCACGCGTGCATCCTGTCGACCGCCCATGCCAGCTGGCCGACTAGCGAATCGGTTAGCGCGTAGGCGATCGTCTGGGGGCGGTTGGCATGGACCTTGAAGTAGGCGCTGCCCTCGTCCGACAGAAACTCCTGCATCCGGGCGAGGCTCGCCTTCTCCCGGTCGCTGAAGGTCGCGAGTTCGGCCGGGTCGATCTCCCCCCAGGGAATGAAGCCGACGGTCGCGGCATTCAGGTGGATCCCAACGACGTGTTCCGGATCGATGTGACCGAGCTCCGGCGACACGAGCGCGCCGAGGTCGCCGCCTTGCGCTCCGTAGCGCTCGTACCCGAGGCGGCGCATCAGCTCCGCCCAGGCCCGCGCGGTTCGTGACAGGTTCCAGCCTTTCTCATTGGTCGGACCGGAGAAGCCGAAGCCGGGCAAGGCCGGGATGACGAGGTGGAAGGCCTCGGCCGGATTGCCGCCATGAGATCGAGGATCAGTCAACGGCCCGATCACATCGAGGAATTCGGCGACAGATCCCGGCCAGCCGTGCGTCAGCAGGAGAGGGAGGGCATCGGGTTCGGGCGAGGTCACGTGGAGGAAATGGATCGGCTGGCCGTCGATCGTGGTCATGAACTGCGGCAACTCATTGAGCTTCGCTTCCTGCGCCCGCCAGTCGTACGAGGTTCGCCAGTACTCGGCGAGGCCCTTGATGTATCCGCGCGGAACTCCGTATTCCCAACCGGCATCAGGCAGTTCGTCCGGCCAGCGGGTGTTCGCGAGCCGCGCGTTGAGATCGTCGAGATCTGCCTGGGGGACGTCGATCTTGAACGGCACGATGGCCTCGTCGGACGAAACGGGCCGGCGTTCAATCGATGCGGAGTTCATGGGGCGCTCCTGTCGCTGCTTGCGCTCGCCGTCGACTGGACGACGGTCCTCCCGTGTGACAACATGTTGTCATGAGCGACAGCCTACAGATACGACATCATGATGTCAATGTAGCGGTCCGCCCGACTCGTCCAGCGCGACTACCGGCTGGCGACGCCTTCACCGAGTTCGTATTCCAGGTGGCGTGGCTCGGCGGGATGTTCACAGCGAAGGGCGAAGCGTTGGCAAGAGTGGGAGGCCAGTCGTTGCCGCGCTGGCTGATCCTGGACGCCATCGAGGACGAGCCGTCGACGGTCGCCCAGATCGCACGTGGTCGGGGCATCGCCAGACAGGCTGTCCAGCGCGTAGCCGATCTCCTCGAAGCCGAGGGCCTCGTGTCGTACGCACCAAACCCCAGTCACCGCCGCGCGAAGCTGCTCCATCCGACACCCGAGGGGCGTGAGATCCTGCAGACCATCTCGATTGCGCAGAAGGCCTGGGCAGATGAATTGGGGACGGAGATCGGGGAAGACAGACTCCGGCAGGCCGCGGGCCTGATCGAGGAGGTCCGCCGCGTCACCTCGAGACCGGGCGCGCCGTAGGCATCGATTCGACGTCCAGCCCGTAAGCTGCGGAGACGGGAATCGAGCGTGGGGGAGGTTGCTTGACGAGCACTCTNNGGGCGAGAGGAGTCAGGCCGACCGCAGCGACCGGAATGTCCCCTTCACGCTCTGATGCGGGCTCATCGGCCGAACACCTACCGCGGGATCGACGCGACCGCGCGCACCGGGAAGGTTCCCGTGCCGCGCAGGGGGGCGGGCAGCGCCGTGAAGCGGGCACCCTCCACCGGGACCGCACCGAGGTTCGTCAGATGCTCCACGATTGGGATACCAGCCTTGAGCAGCTCCGAGTGGGCCGGCCGGGCCAGGTCGGACGTGTCATCGATGTTCAGCGAGTCTATGCCCACGAGTGCCGCGCCCGCAGCGACCAGATGGTCCACAGCCGCGCGGGTCAGGAACGGGTTGTCCCGCAGGTAGGCGTCGGTGCCCCAATGGCGGTCGAAGCCGGTGTGGACCAGGACGGCGCGACCACCCAGATCGAAGGGCTGGAGCGCCGGCGCATCCACGGCCCTGGTCGCCGAACCGGTAACGTCGATCCGTACGGCCGGCAGGTCAACGAGGCGCTCGAGTGGCAGACCGGCNNGAGACGCCGGGCGCGTAGTGGCCCAGGCTGGCTTCCCTGGCCAGGAACGGCCGGATCACAGGCGTCGGCAGGCCCGGGTACGTGGTCATACCGGCGATGATCGGGTGGCTCAGGTCC
This sequence comes from Chloroflexota bacterium, assembly GCA_003158495.1. GTDB lineage: Bacteria > Chloroflexota > Limnocylindria > Limnocylindrales > CSP1-4 > Fen-1039. The sequence continues at coordinate 2,892 of PMJT01000269.1, forward strand.
ACAAGCCGGAAGGGAGCGGGGCGGGTTGACGAAGCAGGCGCGCCCCCCGACTCACCAGCCGGGCCGCGCTTGTGCGCCTCTGCGAACACTCGGCGGTTGCGGATCCGCACCGGACCCACCATGAGCAGGCGAAGGTCCCGCACGATCGCGCCGGCGATCCAGGCATCGGTGACGTCGTCGCCGGGGATGTCGAGGCGGAAGCCCTGTCCCTGGATGCCGCCCCCGTTCGTGAACTCGATCTCGAAGTCGAACTCGACCCGGTGATCCATGCATGCCTCCGATCGGGCGCCCGCCGCGGCAACGTCCTGGCGGTGTGCAGGCGGCGCTTTGAGCCCACCTCTTGAGCGGTAGTGTGCCAGTTGCGGCAGCTGAGAGGGTCGCTCGGCTGGCGGGGTTGGATGCGCTTTCGCTGCTGGCGCGCAACCCTCCGCGAGGTTAGGGTTCGCCAACCGCTGCGCTCGAGCA
>PMJT01000152.1:0-167 GCA_003158495.1 Chloroflexota bacterium
ACCGCGGCGCCAACCGCGGCGCCGGGCAGCTAGTCAGAGCGGCTGTACCGCCGGGCGACGAGCGAGTAGGCCGGCAAGCGAGCCAGGGCCGCGCTGAGCGGCGCGGCCGGCGTCCCGTCCCGGGATACGATCGCCAGGAGCGAGTCCGTGGCACTCCCCTCGGCCGG
>PMJT01000152.1:208-11306 GCA_003158495.1 Chloroflexota bacterium
GCCCGGCCCACCTCCGGCGTGACCGTGCCGTCGCCCGGGATCGGCGTCGCCGAGAGTGCCTCTCCCCGAGACCAGAGGGCCGCCTGGTGGAGCAGCGCATATTCGTCGAGGTCCGCGTAGTGGCCGAGGTCGTCCGCCGGGGAGCCGTCGCCAAAGATGGCCACGATGCTCGGCCGGAAGACGACGGCAAGGTCCAGGTCGATCGCCCGGACGGAGCGGTGGTAGTAGATCTGCTGGTACATGAAGAGCCGGGCGGTGAGGAACATCTCCAGCGCCCCGAGGCCCGACTCATACAGCGACAGGCCGCGCGGCCCGACGAATGAGTAGCGGCGCAGCCGCTCCACGTCCACTGGCCCGTTCGAGACGCCGATCAAGTAAGCGTCGCGGCGGACGTAGTCCAGGTTGTCTACTGTGAACACGCCCGACAGCAGCGGCTGCAGCCAGCGCAGCCAGAGCGGCATCGACGGGTCGGCCAGGGCCGGCTTCGAGATCAGGAACGAGAGCCAGCGCGGGTCGATCGACTCGTCCGGCCGGAGAGCGTCGCGTTCGGGGACCTCACCGGGCGCGCGCCGGATCGCTCGGATCAGCTCGCCCAGCTCGTGTTCGATGATCAGCTGCGACAGGTCTTCGTGGGTCAGGCTCTTGCCGGTCCGGCGTGGGTCCGTCGGGGCGGGGAAGTGGCACAGCACGTGCCCGTCGAAGAAGTGGGAAAACGGCCCGTGCCCCACGTCGTGGAGGAGCCCGGCCAGCCGCAGCGTTTCGACGACCAGCCCCTCGGAAGGGCTGGGCGTGGCAGGTTCGGCGGCGGCGAGCGCCACTCGCAGGCTCGGGTAGAGGTGGCGGGCCCAGAGCCCCGCCTCGTGCATGACCCCGAGGCTGTGGGTAAAGCGGCTGTGTTCGGCCGTTGGGAAAACCCACCGCGCGCTCTGCAGCTGGCTGATCCGCCGCATTCGCTGTAGCCACGCCGAGTCCAGCAGGTCGCCCTCGGCCGAATCTTCGGACTCGAGGCCGAGCCTGCGGGCGTGTTCGTCTGTCAGCCGCTTCGTCAGCTCGATGTAGCCGTGGATCGGATCGCTGACGAGGTTGACGGCCCACATCTGCGGATGGGTCGCGGAATCGGACTCCGGCGATGCGGCGACCTCATCGGCCTGTGGCGGAATCTCGTTCGGCTGCACGACCCAAGCGTAGCGGGCGGCCCACGTTCTGACACGGACCATCGGCGGCCTGATCTCGCGACTTTCTCGCTGTTGTGAACAGGAATCGGCAATTCGGCGGTCGGCCTTTGCGGGGCCCATCCGAGACGCCCTATCGTCATCGACGGCGGGCCCGAGGCTTATTGGAGCCCACGTGGCCGTGTAATGGCCCCGCTGCTCAGTACCGTGCGGCGGCCTTGCGGTATGTCTCGGCCACTTCGTCACGCAGTTCCGGCGGGGCGATGACTTCCACCTGCGCGCCCCACTGCAGGATCCAGCGCCGGATCTCTAGCGTGCCCGGAACGCGGGCCCGCCAGGTGACGGAACCATCGGCTTCGTGAGTCACCTGCTCGGTGGGATGCCACGTCGTCTCGGTCACGAGACCCGCGATCGCGGCGTCGAACCGCAACTCGACTTCGACTTCTTCCTGGTCGGCGATGACGCCCCAGGCTCGGCCCAGCCCCTCCTGGAACGCTGCGGGATCGGGCGGCTCGAACGTGTCCGGGGCCAGCGACAACTCCAGGATGCGGTGCAGCTTGAAGGTCCGGACGGCGCCACGCGACTCGTCGAACCCGATCAGGTACAGCGACCGGGTCGTGGCCGACGCCTCGAGCAGGTACGGGTGGACGCGCGACTTGCGGAGGGGCCGGCCGGGGCTATACGTAGCCGCGTCGTATGTCAGCTCGACGACCCGCCGCTCGGCCCAGGCGCGGGCGAGCAGTCGGAGATGGCGCGTAAGCCGCTCGTCCGGCGGGCGGCTGGCCAGGACGTCGATCGTCCGCTCCAGGTGCCGGGCCACTGCCGGCGGCAGGATCTCGGCCAGCTTCTGGAACGCCGCGCCTGTGTCCGGGTCGTATCGGTCGGCGAACTGCAGGGTCAGGCGAGCGGCCAGGAAGAAGGCCACCGCCTCGTCGAGGGTCAGGCGGAGCGGCGGCAGAAACGCGCCCTCGACGATGCCCCACCGTCCGCCCTCGCTCCAGAGCGGAATACCGATTTCGCCTTCGAGCGCCTGCAGATCCCGGTAGACCGTTCGTCGCGACATCGCGACGAAACCCGCGACCGCATCGACGGTTGCTCCCTCGGGATGGGCTGCAAGGTACCGGAGAACCCGGTAGAAGCGGGCCAGCCTGTCGTGCTTGGCCGTGTCGAGAGCATTGGGGGCCGGCGTCATCTGCGGCTCGATCAGGGGGCAGGCGGCGAGATCAGGACGGTGGCGTCCCGATCGGTCGCCGTCAGCTTGACCCAGGCGGTTGCCAGCAGGCCGTGCGGGAGAATCTCCTGGGCGGTGCCGTTTACCGTGCCCGACACCATCCCGACCTCACCATCGCCGAAGATCCAGAAGTCGAGCTCGCCCCGCCAGGTCTCGAGATTGACCGGCCCGAGGAGCCACTTCACCTGCGGGAACGAGGCCAGGTAGGTATTACCGTCCACCGCGATGCGACAATGCCTGGCCCTTGCGCCCTCGACGTACTCGAGGCCGTGATCCTCAGCTGTGGCGCGGTTGTCGGCCGAAAGGGCCTCCTGGAGGACGGTCAGGTCGACCATCTGGCCGTCGATCAGCTCGGGTGCGACCAGCGTCCATTTGCCTCCCGGAGCCAGCGTCCAGCCCGCCGACCCGATCCTGACGGCGCCGATGTCGCCGTAGAGATCCGCCTTGACCACCTGGGCAGTCCAGGAAATATCGGCTCCGGATCGAGCACCCGAAAGGCCGACCGTGCCGACGGCTCGACCATCGACGTTGGCCGAGAAGTCGACCTGGAGCTGGGCCGAAGTGGGCCGGACCAGGGTCGCCCTGCAGTCGGGCGGTGTCAGGTTGGGGTTGGTAGGTCCGAATCTCGAATGGGCCGCGGGTCTATCGCGCAGGGCGTAGTCGTCCGCGAGACTGACGCCCGCGAAGATGCCGCCGATGATCGAAGTTGCGACGACGGCGAAGGCAACCGAGACCACCAGGCGCCGCCGCCCAAATCCGACCTCGGAGATGACCTGGCGGCTGACGCCGAGCCCGGCGAAGAGGCTCGTCGCCACCAGGGCCAGGGCCCAGGGATAGATCACCTCGAACGACGGCAGCAGTGGTTCCGAGCCGCCCTGGACGATCTGGGTCCCGACCGACGCGATCGACGGCAAAAGCAGCAGACCGGCGGCCAGGCCGAGCCAGAAGACGCCGGTGGCGCCGCGGTCGCTTCGCACGAGGGGCGGCCAGATGATCGAGGCGACCGACACGATGAGGGGCAAGGATGCCGCCACTCCGACGAGGACGTCGACGGGGCCGCCCGGCCGGTAGGCGAGCAGCACGAGCCCCCCGCCCGCGGTCCAGAGGATAGTCAGGGCGACAGCGAGAAGACGAAGCTCGAACTGGCGGACACGCACGAGTTGCAGTCTAGCTGGCCGGGCCCCCGCAGGATCCGGACCTCCGACAGGAGCCGGCCCGGTCTGGACGGCGCCGTCGCGAACCGGCCTGAGTACGGGCCCGGCCGGGATCGTTCGTATGAACAGAGGAGCGTTGGACCGCAAGTACGGGGTGCTCCCTTACGGACCGGGGCTCGTGTCGGAGGGGCACGTAGCCGAATGTTCAGATACGGGGGCAGACACAGAAAAGGACTCGAGCGATGGCTGGCAAGGCGGATCAAAGCGGCACAGGTCAGACGGGGCACACGCCTCGCCGGCCCGCGGCTGGACGTCCGCGGCCGACTACTGGGCGACCGGTCTTCACCCCCGCGCCGGTAGGAATATCGGCTGCGGAGCAGGTCGGATCCGATATGACGGCGGTTCCGTCAATGGTCGAGCTTCCCCCGGACATCGTGCCTCGAATGCTCCAAACGCAGGCCGCCTACCGGCTGCTGGTCACCAACGGCTTCTCCTCGACCGATGCCGCGGGATTGATCGGACTCGTCGTGGGTCTGCCGCCGGTCGAGACGCGCTGGTCCATCTCCCAGGTCAACAGGCTCCTCTTCCTTCGCTCGCTTTACACCGATACCTCATGGGGCGAAGCCGAACGCCGGCCCGCCTGAAAGCCCTCGCGGCCGGTGCCGCGACCTGAAACCGAACGCCAGCGACGCCTCGGGTACCTCCCTCCTCCAACCCCGGGACTCGCGCAAATGTCGAGGCGGTGTCATCCCTCCCATGACACCGCCTCGACGCCTATCCGGGCACTCGCGGCGGGGTGCGGCGGTAGCTCGGCGCAGCGGGCTCGGGTCAGGCGAGAACCGGCCGGCGACGACGACAATGGCAGTGGTACGCGCGCACGAAGGCGGCGCAGGCTCGACAGCCTGGGAGGCGGACGGCACTGCGGGCAAAGAAATGCGCCCGAAGGAACCTACTCGCTGCGTGAGCCTTGATGTCATCTCGGCCGCTAGCAGACGCTCGGCACCTTCAGGCGCATCAGCTACGCTAGGTGGTGGACGGCCGTCCTTCAATCGGTTTTTCCACCTAGATCGAAGATGGCCCGTCGAGTTATCCACGTTCAGTGCACGCAGGAGGGCCACTTGCGGCGCCCCGAAGATCACGAACGTGGATAACCCGGCCCTCGGAACCTTGTCGAGAGGCGGAGCTAGGCTCTCGCGCCGGCCTCGAACTGGAGTCGCGGCTCGACCGCCGGAGCAGCGGCAGCCCGAGACCAAGGGGCCTGCGAGAACGGTGCCACGACGGCGTTGGAGAGCATCTGCAGCACCCGGGGAGCGACTTTGAAGACGGCCGTGTCCGTGCCGGCCGCGGCCCAGATCCACTGGTACTGGCACAGGTCCGGGTCCATCAGGATCCGCACGTCGCGGCCGTAGCCGAGCGGAGGAATGCCACCGATGCTGAAGCCGGTGAGCTCGCGCGCCTCGCGAGCCGTGGCCCGGCGAATGGCGACCTCTCCGGTCACCGCGTTGAGAAGGTCGATGTCCGCCTGGTTGCGGCCGGAGACAAGGCAGATGATCAGCGCAAGCCGGCCCTCGGAACGCGGCGCCACGAAGACGAGCGACTTCACGATCTGGCCCAGGTCCGCCTCGACGGCCGCGGCGGCTTCCTCTGCCGTGTGGGTCGTCTCGGGCATGAGCTGAATGTCCAGCGGGATGCCCTTCCGGGCGGCCGCATCTACCACTCTCTGGATCGCCGGATGCGAGAGCTCGGCCACGACTGAGGACCTACCCATCCCTGCTACTGATACCGCTTGTTGAAGATATCGGCCCCACTGTTGCCCACAACAGTGGCAGTTAGCGGTCCCTCAACAAGACGACCACTAACCGGGCCAGATTCCTTCTCTATCTTCTATTCGCGGCATTAACGCTATTGGATGCATGGTAGCCAGACGATTTTCAGGTTCCGTCCAGTGATACGCAGGGTGAGACGGCAAAGCGATCGCCACTGGACCCGGCGGCGGCACGGCGGCGGCTCGGCTGGCGGGAGTCGGCCGGATGGGTGTAGAGTCGATCGACAACAGAAGAAGGGCAGGGGAGCGCCACCGAGGCGCTGAGAGTGCGGAGCAGATCCGCAGACCCTTGGAACCTGATCCGGGTCATGCCGGCGCAGGGAGTCCAGNNGGTCGGCATCGTCATCGCCGCCGACGGGGGCTGGGACAAGGCCTCCGCGCTCGGGATCCTGCCGGACCTGCTCGTCGGCGACGCCGATTCGCTGCCCGAGGAACGCTTCGCAGAGCTCGCCGCGGCCGGCGTCCCGATCGAGCGCTCGCCGGTGGCCAAGGACGAGTCGGACGCGGAGCTGGCCGTGCTCGCAGCCATCCGCCAGGGCGCCAGGCACATCATCATTCTCGGCGCCCTGGGTGGGAAGCGCTTCGACCACGCCCTCGCCAACGTCGGCCTGCTTGGCCTCCCCGGACCGGGCGAGGCCGAGGTCGAGTTGCTGGATGCAACGACGAGAGTGCGCCTGCTGCGCGCCCCCGCCGCGGAGGGCGGCCCATCCACCTGCGATCTGAGCGGCGAGGTCGGCGACATCGTCTCGCTGCTGCCGTTGGGCGTGCCAGCGTTCGGCATCACCACCGAAGGGCTCCTCTACCCACTCCGCGGCGAAACGCTGCTGCCGGGTCCGGCGCGCGGCCTGTCCAACGTTCGAATCGCTGCCGGCGCGAGCGTGAAGCTCCGCCAGGGCAGCCTGCTCGTAGTCGAAACGAGGGCCCGTCCCTCGGCACAGGAGGAGTAACAAGTGAGCGCATTCGCTGGCACACGTGGCGCGGCCGAGTCGGCCCGCTGGCGGACGGTCGACATCGTCGTGGTAGCGGTCCTTGCCGTCGCGTTCGGTGTCGTCTTCTGGGCCTGGAGCGCCTACGTCTGGGTCTGGCTCAAGCCACTCGGCGAGCCATGGGAGTACGTCATCAGCGGCATGTGGCTGATGCCGGCCGTCGTGGCTCCGCTTATCGTCCGCAAGCCCGGCGCCGCCCTTTTCGCGGAACTTGTGGCGGCCGTCGTTTCGGTCCTCCTCGGCAGCCAGTGGGGCCTGGACACGCTGCTCTCGGGCTTCGTGCAGGGCGCCGGCGCCGAGTTGGTCTTCGGCTTCGTGATGTACCGAAACTTCGGCGTCATCGTGGCGTTGATCGCCGGCGCCGGAGCGGGGACCGGCGAGGCCCTCCACGACATCCCGGTCTACTTCCCGACCTATGCAGCCAACCTCCAGGTCGGCATAGCCGGCCTCGAAATCCTGTCCGGCGCGGCCATCGCCGGTGTCGGCGGCTGGCTGCTCGTGCGATCGCTGCGGCGAACTGGGGCTCTGCAGGCATTCCCACAGGGCCAGTGACGGAGCCGGTCGAGGTCGGGTCGACCCCGGCAAGTTCGGACGTCCCGCCGTCGATCGAGGCCGTCGGACTGGGCTGGCGCTATGCCGGTCGACCCGCCCCGGCCCTGATCGACCTCAACTTCAGGCTCGAACCGGGGCGCGTGCTACTCGTTCTTGGGCCCTCCGGATCGGGCAAGAGCACGCTCGCCCGCGCCCTGGCCGGGCTCGTTCCGCATACGCTCGCCGGCGAGTGGCAGGGCAGCCTGCGCGTCGGCGACCTGGACATCGCGACGACGCCGGCCCGTTTCCTGGGCGAACGCGTCGGGCTCGTTTTCCAGGACCCAGACTGCCAGCTCGTGATGTCCCGCGTCGACGACGAGGTCGCCTTTGGGCTCGAGAACCGCGGCCGGCCGCGGGCCGAAATGCGCGCGGCCGTCCCCGAGACACTGCGACGGGTGGGCCTCGCCGGTTTCGAGCCACGTTCGACGGCCACTCTCTCCGGCGGTGAGAAGCAGCGGCTGGCGATCGCGGACGTCCTCGTTTCGCGGCCCTCGCTCCTCGTCTTCGACGAACCGACCGCCAACCTGGACCCGCCGGGCATGTACGAGACGCTCGAGCGGATCGCGGACCTTGCCCGGCTCCGGCGCCACACCGTCGTCCTGATCGAGCATCGGCTGGAGGCGGCGCTTCCCCTCGCCGACGACGTCCTGCTCCTCGACGACACGGGCCGGCAGCTCGCCTTTTCGCCTGCCGGTTCCGTGGGCCGTGAGGATGCGGCCTTGCTCGAGGCCAGCGGTGCGTGGGTGCCGCGGAGCTGGCTCGGCGCTGACCTGCCCGCGACCGCCGAGCCCGGCCCGGGACGCGCGGCGGCCGGGGATCGCCTCCTCCTGCGAGCGGCCGACGTCACAGTGGACTACCCGGCCGATCTGAGCGGCACACGGCGCGCCCTCGACAACGTGTCGCTGGAGGCGCGATCGGGAGAACGGATCGCGATCGTTGGGCCGAATGGGGCCGGCAAGTCGACCCTGCTCTTCGTCCTCGCCGGGCTTCGACGGCCGACGAGCGGGTCGGTCGGTTTGCGGGCAATCGCGCCCGAAAGCGAGCCGGCCGAAGCGCTGCGCGACCCCTCGAAGCTGCGCTCCGAAGAGATCGCCGGACGCGTCGGGCTGGTCTTCCAGGACCCCGAGCTTGGCTTCGTTGCCCGGACCTCCCGTGCCGAGGTCGCCGCGACGGACCGCGCGATTCGCTCGCGGCGCCGGGTGAACGATCAAGCGCCGCCGGACCCGGATGGCGTGCTGGCGAGGTTCGGGCTCGGCCACCTGGCCGCGATCGATCCGTTTCGCCTGAGCCAGGGCGAGCAGCGACGGCTGAGCCTGGCGGCACTGGTTCTTTGGCCGCCCGCCATCCTGCTCCTCGACGAGCCGACGTTCGGGCTGGACCGGCGCGGCACCGAATCCGTGATGGGCTTGCTCGACGAGCTAAAGGCAACAGGCCAGGTCCAGCTGCTTGCCACGCACGACCCGCGCCTGCTGCCGAGCTGCGATCGGGTCGTGGCCATGGATTGCGGCCATGTCATCTTCGACGGCTCGCCCGACGAGTTCCTGGCCGCGCCGCCGTACTCGCCGCCGGATCCGTGGCGGGCCGGGGTCGCGGCAGTGGCCGCGCGCCCGCCCGCCCCGGTCGGAGCGTCTCGATGAGCCTCGCCGCGCCGCTGACATCCGTGCGGCCCGATTTCCTGACGCGCGTCACCCCGGCGGCGCGGCTCGCTGCGGGCATGACCTGGCTGATCGCCGCAATCGTCACGCTGGATCCCATCGTGCCGATCAGGCTGGTCATCGCCGCCGCGGTGGCGCTGGTCCTGTGGTCCGGCCTGCCGCTCCGCACAGTTCCCGCTCGCCTGGCGCCGCTCGGCTTCGCAATCGTGAGCCTGACCGTGTTCTCGATCCTTCTGTCGGGCGCAAACGCCGACCGGTCGCTGGCGGCCGTCGCAGCGTTCGGGCCAGTCCGGATCACCGCGCCGGCAATCTCGGCCGGGCTGGCTATCGGGCTCCGGGTCATCGTGATCGGCCTGACGACGCTGCTTGTCTTCGGTCCGTCAGACCCGACGCGAATGGCCGACTCGCTCGTGCAGCAGTGGCACATCCCGGACCGCTTCGCATACGGCACGCTCGGCGCTCTGCGAGTGGCCCCATTCATGGCCGATGACTGGACGCTGATCTCCGCCTCGCGGCGCCTGCGCGGCATCCAGGCACGTGGCGTGGCAGGACGGATCCGCGATGCCGGCGACCGCCTCGTGGTCATGCTCGTGGCGGCGATCCGCCGGGCGGAGCGGCTCGCCCTGGCCATGGACGCGCGCGGTTTCGACAGCGGGATCAAGCGCAGCCACTTCCGCGAGTTGCGCGTCGGCTGGCGCGACTGGATGACCGTCGCCGTCGCCGCCGCCGTCGCCGTCGCCGCGGTTGCCCTGCCCCGCTGAGCATTCCGACTGCAGCCGCATTCCGCACGGCAGGAAGGCCCTGCTACGGGACACGCCTCGACCCGTATCGAGTTAGCCTGTGGCCATGAGTACCATGCCAAGTGTGGGCGAGTTCGCCCCCGATTTCGAGCTCCGCGATGACGAAGGAAAGGCTCATCGCCTGTCCGACCGGCGCGGCCATCACACCGTTGTCTATTTCTACCCGGCCGACGACACCCCGGGCTGCACCAAGGAAGCCTGCTCGTTCCGCGACAACAACGCCGCGTTCAAGGAGGCCGACACCGAGGTCTGGGGCCTGAGCCCACAGGGCCCCAAGAGCAAGGCCGCGTTCAGGGCGAAGTACGGTCTGCCGTTCACGCTCCTGTCCGACGAAGACCACTCGGTCGCGGAGGCCTTCGGCTCGTGGGGCGAGAAGGTGAACTACGGCAAGTCGTACATGGGCATCATCCGATCGAGCTTCCTCGTGGGGCCCGACGGCCGGATCGAGCGCGTTTGGCCCAAGGTCAAGCCGGAAGACCACGCGGTCGAAGTCCTGGCCGCACTCCGCGAAGCTCGGACGACACCGGCCTGACATTCGCGGACCCGCGAGCGAAGAAGCACTTCGTGCTTCCTGCAGGCGGCTGCCCAGCCCAACCAGCGGGGGCCGTGTAGAGTCGCGGGCAAACAGAGAGGCCTCGCCCGTGGGGGGAGACGAGCGAAGCCTCGGGCGGCATGATAACTCGACTAAGCAAGTTGGGAAGTGCTAATTCGACAGGGCCCACGAAGGGCCGTCGCTTGGCGGTGCAAAACGACACCGACGAATCACGACAGGAGCCGGGGTATGGAGATGACGGAAGAGAAAGCGGCAGCTCACAGCTGGCGACCTGGTCGGTTCATGGTCATCGTCGGGCACCCGGACGATGCCGATTTCGGGCCGGCCGGGGCCGCATCGGCCTGGATCGACGCCGGATCGAAGGGCTGGCTGGTCTGCTGCACCTCCGGCGATGCGGGCGGCGAAGACCCCACGCTGGACCCGCTCGAGCTGGCTCGCGCTCGAGAGGAAGAGCAGCGGCGCGCGGCCGAGGTCGTCGGCTATGAAGGCGTGACCTTCCTCCACCAGCCCGACGGCGCCCTGGTCAACGATCTGCCTCTGCGCGAAATGCTCGTCCGCGAGATCCGCACCTTCGCGCCGGACGCGGTCATGTGCGGCGACCCCGAGGTCGTGATCCACGGTGGCGGCGGCATCAACCACACCGATCACCGAGCGGCGGCCATGGCGGCCGTCGACGCGGTCTACCCGGCGGCCCGCAACCCGATGGCGTTCCCGTGGCTGGCGAAGAACGGCCTGCCGGCCCACCGCGTCCGGCGGCTCTACCTGATGTGGTCGAACCAGCCAGACGCCTGGATCGACGTATCTGCGACCGCCGACCGCAAGATCGAGGCCCTCCGCTCCCACGCCAGCCAGCTCCACGACCCCGAAGCCGTCTTCGCCCGCGTCCGCGGCCGCATGGCCGAGCAGGGCGAGAAGATCGGGGTCGTCGCCGCCGAGGGCTACCGCCTCGTGGTCCTTGACCAGGACCCCGCCGAGAACGTCGAAGTCGCGGAGATGGTCGCGGCCGACAAACCCGCCTCCTAACGCGGGTTCGCCCGCCCAAACCGGCCTGCCGCCTTTTCGGCGAGGCGCAGGCAAGGCGGCACCGAGGAGCGGAGCGAGCGGACTGGGGAGTCCGTGAGCGAGCACCGC
>PMJT01000034.1 GCA_003158495.1 Chloroflexota bacterium
CAGTTAGTGATGCCACCCAGAGGCCGCATGGGCGTCACCGGCGACGGATAACATGGGGCGATGCGACGACTCGCCGTTGCTCTCGTTGTGCTCGCGCTGGCCATTCTTGGCTGCGGCTCGCCTGCCGCGTCTCCCTCGACCGCCTGGTGGGTTGATTCCTCGGTATCAATGCCGCCCGACCTGCAGGCAGCTGTCGTTAGTCAGTCAATGGCGCCGGCGGCCAGCGGCCAAGCCTATGTCGTGCGTAAGGCCTCCGTCGACGGTGACTGGGCAATCGTCAGCTCTATGGCGGTCTCGCCAGGATCGTCGGCGTCGCCGGCCGCTACTGGCGTTCCGCCAACAGAGATGACGGTCTCGATCGCACACCGGGTTGGTGGCTCGTGGCAAGTGGTCAACGAACGCGATACAGCCGCCTTCTGCACTGCACTGAAGGATGTGCCCCCGACCCTGGTCTCGGCAGAAGAAGCCTCGTATTTCACCGGGTGCCACTGATGCGCAGGCTGTGGGCGGCGATCCCGCTGCTGCTCGCCGCTGTGCTGATGCCGACCCAACCCACCCACGCATCGAATCCCACGCCTTATCAACTGCCCGCCCTTGGTGGCACGCCCCTGCACGTGACTCAAGGCAATGGCGACGGGAACCACGATGTGGCCAGCGGAAGCCAGTATGCGTTTGACTTTGCGACCAACGGATACCCGGGGAATTCCGGCATTGCCGCGTTTCGTGTCACGGCCGCGCGCGCGGGAACGATCATCGGCCTGCGAACCGACGCGCATGTCAGCTGCCCTGACCTGAGTTGCTGGACCCAGGCGAACTACGTGCTCATAGACCATGGCGACGGTACGTCGGGTCTGTACCTGCATCTGCTATCCGGCGGCCCCGCCTTGGCAGTTGGGGATCAGGTCGCCCAAGGTGAGGAGATCGGGTTCGCTGGTAGCACGGGCTATGCCAGCGGGATTCACCTCCATTTCATGGTCGAGCAGACGCCGCGGGCATCGGGCCGAACTGTAGTTGGATGGTGGTGGACCTCGTCCGTTCCGGTCACATTCAGCGATCCTGATGTGGTACGACAGGACCCCGATGGCGTGCCAAAGGCTGGCCAGGTTCTTGTCGCCGGTTCGAACCGCATCGACGCCGTCGCTGCTTCGGCTACTGGTCCGACCGCGAGCGGGCGCGAATCGTGGAACCTTCGCGTGGACTACTACCTCTCGGGAAGCCCCACCCCGCCTCCTGGCGCCACCCTTGCCGTCTTCATGACTCCAATGCCATTGCTTCCGAACTCCGTGGGCCAGAGCGAGGACCTCTCGACCCAGGCCGGCACTGGAACGACTATCTCGACGGTCTGGTACGACGGCTCTGTCCCCGGGCCGCGGACCACCAGCGTTCTTGTGTGCCTTGACTTCACGTGGACGGCCGCCGGAGCTACACCCGGACCCGGAGGGGGAGTCGCCTCCGAGTCGCTCCAACTCGTCTGCCGCGAGTTCGCGCTCGTCAAGCAGTGGTGACACCAACCTGCGATAGCGTGGCTGGACGGCTGGCCCGTTCGAGTCGGGAGGTCGCGCAGGTGACCGGCAGGCCGTTGATCAGTTCTATGGCGAGACACGAACGCCGGGTTCAGCTCGACGATATGGCGCCTGGGCCCGAGCCGCCCGATGACGGCTAAGCGGAAAGGCCGCGGCGCGTAGCAGCGAGTGCGCCACGGGCCCGATCTTGGCTGGCCCTAGCTTGACGAAATCGGCCACGGAATGCTCATGTTCGTGACCGGCCAGGTGCACTGGATCGCCGGCGATTGGTCGCCGCCGGATTTCGAGTGGCTCCATCTTGCTCTGGCCGCCAAGTTAGAGCGGTGTGTTGACCAATTGGCCACGTCCGCTCTGGCCTCGACAGCGACGTCCGTGGATTCTGCACGATCGGGCCATCGTGACGACCGTGCCCGCCCCGAACGGCGGTTCAGGCTCCCAACCTGCCGTCGGCCCAGATTCTCCGTCAAAGCCAGGGCGAACCATTGAGTAGCTCGGCCCTAGCAAGCCACGAGGAGTATTGACAGGCGCCAGCCTCCAGCCTACGATCTACCTCGCATTAAGAGGTAGTGAGATGAGACGGCCGAGCATTCGGACGCAGCTCCTGAAGGGGACTACTCCGCTCCTGGTTCTCACCGTGCTGCGCGACAGCGAGCTATATGGCTACGAGATCGCGCAACGCATCCGGGAGCGGAGTGGTGGAGCTTTCGCGCCAAGCGAGGGTTCGTTGTATCCGGCGCTCCACGCGCTCGAGGCGGAGGGCGCGCTCCAGGCCGACTGGCGCGAAAGCGACAAGGGGCCAAAGCGGCGCTACTACCGCATCACCGGTAAGGGAGGCGCCCTTCTGGCCGAGCACGAGGCCGAGTGGGCCTCGTTCGCCCGAGGAGTAGCGCGAACCGTGGCGGGCCCGACCAATGCTTGAGCCGGACACTAACCGCAGCTCCAGCCCGGACGAGACGCCGCTTCCCGCCGAAATCGACGAATACCTCAGCCGTCTGGGCGCCGGCCTGGATCTGCCGGCCCATGTTCGCGCCGAAATCGCCTCGGAGATGGCGGGCCATTTCCGCGACTCGATCGCGGCCATTGAATCCGAGGGCCTCGATCCGGAGCGGGCCGCCCGCGAGGCGATTGCCCGTCTCGGCAGCCCGACGGAGCTCGCCGCTGAGCTCACCAGCGCCCACCGCACCACTCGCCGCCTCCTTTCAGGGGCCGCCGGCGGAGTATTCCAGGCTACGCTCGGCGCTGCCGGCGGCATGCTGCTCGGCATTGCGATCGTGGCCGCGACGCTGTGCGAATTCGCGGTCGTGACCGGCACGCTGCTCAAGCCGCCCACGGAGTTCCTGTTCGCCGGCCTGCCCGCCCTCCGCGCCGCGATGGCTGGCCTGCCAATGGCCACCGCTCTTCTCGCCTGGGCCTCCTGCCTCGCGGCATTCGTCGCCGCCCGCCGGGGAGTGGCCGTCTCGAGCCGCATCAGCCGCCGTACGCCGGCCGCCGTTCGGCGAGTATGGGCGGTGGCCGGATTCGCCACCTTGTTCGTAGCGGCCGTCTTCCTAGTGCCCGCTCCCCAGAACCTCGTTTCGGTTCTGTCGCTGGTGGCAGTTCCGTTCGTGTTCGCAGCCGCAGCACTCACGGACTCGACACCCCGAGTATCGCTCCCGCGCAGGAAGGTGATCGCCGCGATCGGCGTTCTGGCCATCCTGAGCACGAGCTTCGCTCGCAACGTCCCTGCCTGGAACGGACCGCTGCCGGACGTCGCCAATACGCCCCAGGCGCACGCCGCGCAGCTCCGCGAGTTCGACCGGGTCGCTCCGGCTTGGACCTATGTCGGCGGCCATCCCGTGCTGGCGGAAGGCGGCGGGCTCTGGGGATCTGGAGTCATAACCCAGACGATCAACGTCTGGACTTTCGACCCTTCGACCGTTGACGCTACCGCCCAGGAGTTGTCGCAATTCAAGGACATCCGGTTCGAGGCGTGGCGCGCAGTCCGCTTCGATGCGTCTCCGGCCATTGCGGAGTGGATCCCGGACCCGGCGTATTCGGCGCCGTATGCGACCGCGCCGGCCGACTTCCACGCCGGCCAGTTGGACGCCGGCCAGGGGCAGGTCGAGTTCGACGTCAGCCACGTTCGAACGACCGAATGGATCGTCTTCGTCACAGGCACCGGGCCCGACGGCCGCCGGTATCGCCTCAACGAACCCGAGTTCAACATGGGCGGCGGCCCGCTGGTATCGAGTTTCACGGGCACGATCTGGCAGTGGCTGACGGCGTCAACGTGATGGCTACCGTGTCGGCCTCGTCGCTCGCCGCCGTCATAGCGGCAATCGGGAACGACCGCCTGTCCGGATACGAAGTCCTGGTTCGGCTGGCGAAGCCGCCGGCCGCGCCCGAACTGCCCGAGCCGGCTCTATACCCAACTCTCCACCGGCTCGAGGCCGCCGGCCGCCTCAGAGCAGGCTGGTCCACGGACCGATTCGGTCGAACGCGACGGCTTTACCGCAAGCCCTAACCCGAGGCTGGACTCAGCCGTCCAGTCCGCCTGCGGCAAACTCCTGTTGCGAGATGGGCCGGATGTGGCATCCGGCTCGCCGCGCCTGCAACGCATGCGCCAGGGCATCGCGGGACCGGTGTTAGAGCGTGCGAGCGACCGCCGAGGGCGACCCATTCGGCAGCCTCTTCGCAGTTCGGCCCATCTTGAAGCGTCTGGGGAATCCGGCATCGGTCAGGCGTGGGAGCGCTGCGACCGGAGCAACCGCACAGCGATATCGGACAAGTCGGAGCTTGGAGTTCGCGGGCCGCTGACCGAGCAGACGTTCCGTCGGCTTTCGAGATGCGGACGGACTCACGCGTAGTCGATAGGTTCCTGGTCATCTAGGGGCTCCATTGCGCCGGAGGGAAGCTTCTGAGGCTGGCGAGGACCTCACCGTTGGCACCGAGTTCCCGTATCTCGGTGATCCACGCCCTCCCGGGCCACCAAGCGGCGAAGAGTGGGCTGCTGACCGATGCCTCGACCACCACCCCGTCGGTTCGGATTATCTCCACCCCTGTCGCGCCCGGGGCGCGGCCGACGACGTCGATCCATGACTGGTCGGGAGGTCCCCAGCTCTGGATGCCGCCGGACCATTCGATCGGATCGCCCGGGTGAGTGAACGAACCGCCGGACTTGGACATGCCTCCACGGCCCTGCGGGTCGGCGCCCAGGCACGTCGAGAAGTCGTTTCCCTGCGCGAACACGAAGAAGGCGGCCTTTCCTCGCTGGTCTTGGAGAACCAGCGCGGTCGGATAAGTCCGCTGGGCGCCGGTAATCGGACAGTTCTGCAATGCCCACCCCAGGAGGGAGGGATCAGGGGCGGTCGGGACTCGCTGCCAGCTCGCGAAGACGGACGGCGCGGTCCCAGTGGGCGCCTGCAGCCAGATGAACGCGCTTGCCAACAACGAACCGAGCACTACCAGTGCCAGCCCGCGCGCCGCCCGGGTACGAACGCGGCGGCCGGCCGCAGCGTGATTGGAGGGAGTGCTCGTGCGGTCGATCTCTCGGAACGAGGGCTCAAAGCCAGGTCTCACGTGATAACGCTCGAAGACGCGGCGGGTCTCATCCATGAGCTCTCGGTCGTTCATGTTTGTGTCTCCTGGTATCCCGTCGCCACAAGGGATGCGCGAAGTGCGGCCAGGGCGCGATGTAGGTGAGAGCCGACTGCGCCGGTGGACATGCCGAGGGTTTCGGCGGTCTGGGCGCTGCTCAAGTCGAGCAAGACGCGGAGGGCGACGACCTGGCGCTGCCGGCGGGGCAGCCGCCAGACCGCCCGCAGAAGCATCGCGTCGATCGGCAGCTCGTCGACCATGGCGATCTCTGGCGGGTCCGATGTCTCACGCTGCCAGATCCGCCAGCTCGATCGATGAACGTTCAGGGCCACGCGGATCACCCAGGCCACGGGGACAGGGTGAATGCGGACATCGTCCCAGTGTTCATACGCGCGAGCGAATGCCTCGTGGACGGCATCCTCGGCGCGGGCTTGGTGCCGGGTGACGAGAAGGACCGCCCGATACGTTGGATCAATGGCTGCCGCGTAGAACGCGGCGAATTCGTCCGGCTGCCCCTTGCTCTTGGCGACCTCCACTCGCTCCCTCCGTCGGCCCTGTCGCCCGATTAACGCGGGGTCACCCCGATTCGTTTACACGATCTCAGCCGCGCAGCTCGATCGTAGCGCCGTGCATTCGCTCAATGTCGTGCGGACGACCGGCCATGACGACGGTGTTAGCGGGCCGGGAACGGCCGCGCCCAACTTCGCCCGCACCCAGGCGTTGGCGATGCCGCCGACGAGCGCGGTTGCGAACCACGATCACCAGGCCCGCGGCTGACACGGCTCCAAGATGCACGAAGCCTGCCGGACCGGACCGGACCGGACCGGTCGGACCGTTGCCCGGGTCGGGCAGCGGCCGGGCGGCACGCATTCGCTACTTGTTGAGCTTGAACTTGCCGGTCTTGGGGTCGAACAGCTCGGCGACTTCAGCGCCCATGCCGCCCGGCGTTGTGCCGGTCACGATGGCACCTCCATTCGGCAGCGGCGCCACCTGGAAGCTGATGCGATCCAGGTTGAGCCGGCCAAGGTCCGTCCACTTGTCCTGGGCCGGGTCGTAGATTTCGCCGTCCAGGGTAACCGGCGTAGTGGCGTTGTCCGGCGCCGGTCGTGCGCTCGCCGGCGGCAGCAGATCGAACAGTTCGCCGGAAGTCTGCGGCGAGCCGATGCGGCTCATGTTCAGCCCTACCACTCCGAGTGCGAGAATCCGGCCATCGGTAAGGGTCGCAACACTGTAAACAACGTTCGGACCGGGCATGCCGGCCAGGCGATCGAACGAGCCTGTGGTCGGGTCGTACGCCTCGACGGCAGCGTTGCCGCCGCCGAAGAGCATCGCCCGCCCGTCGGGCAGCTTCGCCAGCACAGGCGAGGCGCCTCGCGAGACCGCGGACGTGGCCGATGGAGTGAAGGTGTTTGTGGACGGGTCGTAGACCTCCGTGCCCCATGTTAGAGCTCCGTCTGCCGCTTCGAGGATGAGGACCGTGCCATTCCCCAGGAGAACGGCGGAGACGTCACTTCCGCCGGAGGTGTATCCCGCACGAGACGTCGATCCGGCGGCTGTGAACGTCCCGCTGGCGGGGTCGAAGATATCGGCCGCAAGCTGGAAGGCGACCGGGGACTCGTAGTCACCCCCCAGGATCAGGACTCGGCCGTCCGCAAGCGCAACCGAGGCGGCAAGCGCGTGTGGCGCCACGGGTCCGATGGGCGTGAAACGGCCCGTCTTGGGATCGTAGATCTCGTCCATGGTCGCGTCGCGGTTGGCACCGGAATCAAAGCCGCCGGCGATGAGAACCCGACCGTCCGCAAGCAACGTGGCCGCCCCGCCGATGCGATCGACGTTCGTCCTTCCCGTGGCAGTGAATGTCCGGGTGGTCGGGTCGAAGATGGCGCCGGCCTGCGCATACAGGAGGCGCCCGTCGGCAAGCGCTACGGCTGGGCCGTCCCCCCAGCATGCGTAGGTCTTGGCGGGTCGGCACGCCGGATTCGCCGCAGGCCCGGGCGTCAGGCCTGCCTGGAGAGTCGGGCCCGGAACCGGCGTCGATGTCGGGTTCGGGGTTCCCGTCGGCGAGGCTTGCGCCGACGGAGCGAGC
>PMJT01000036.1 GCA_003158495.1 Chloroflexota bacterium
GCACACGCCTTCGTCGTTGTAGAAGTGCAGATTGACCGATGGCCGAAGCCCGCCGGGCGAGTCCGTCCAGTATTCGACCTCTACATCCACAGGCCGCCGGATGTCGACTTCCTCTGCCGAGCCGCCATCGGCGGGGATGACGCGGACGCTGCGCAGGCGGGCAACCTCGTCGCCGGGTGCGTTGGCGCGGTCCATCCACTCGCGCGAGGTGGTCCGCCCCGGACCCGATTCCAGGTATCGCCTCACAGCCTCGTGTGTGGGACCGTCGACGACGACGCGACCGCGATCGAGCAGAATGCCGCGATCGCACAGACGCAGGATCGCGGGCATGCTGTGCGACACGAAGATCACCGTTCGACCGCCGGCCCCGATCTCGGACATCTTGCCAAGGCATTTCTTCTGGAACTCCGCGTCGCCGACGGCGAGGACCTCGTCGATGAACAGGATTTCCGGTTCGAGGAACGCCGCGACCGCGAAGCCAAGCCGCACCTTCATGCCGCTCGAGTAGCGCTTGACCGGGGTATCGATGAACTGACCGATATCGGCGAACGAGACGATCTCGTCGAACTTGCGCAGGATCTCCGACCGCCTCATGCCGAGAATCGCGCCACTCAGGAAGATGTTGTCCCGACCGGTGAGTTCCTGATGGAAGCCCGTCCCAACCTCGAGCAGCGACCCGACCCGGCCGCGCAGCTCAGCCCGACCCGACGTTGGCTCGGTAATCCGGGACAGGATCTTGAGCAAGGTCGACTTTCCGGCTCCGTTGCGGCCGATGATGCCGACCACCGAACCGCGTGGAACCTCGAACGAGACGTCCCGGAGGGCCCAGAAGTCGTCGGCGCGCTCTTCGTTCCCGCCGGATCGGAACGGCCTGGTCATGGCGCTCCAGAGCGTCTCCGTGAGACGCCCGTAGGGATCGCGGCGCACGCCGATTCGATACTTCTTGGCCAGGCTCGTGGCCGAAATCGCGATCTCCGACATCAGATCACGTCCGCGAACGACCGCTCGACGCGGCGGAAGTACACCAGCGCACCAAACAGCACCGCCACGGCCGCGACCGCGGAGACGACGATCAGGTCATCCGGACGCGGACCGCCGATCAGAGCCCAGCGAAAGCCTTCCACCACGCCGGTCATCGGATTAAGGGCGAAGAGCCCTCGCCATTCCGTGGGAATCAGCGTGCTCGTGTAGACCACGGGCGAGGCGAACATCCAGAGCTGGACCAGGAACGGCACCACGTACTTGACGTCCCGGTAACGGACGTTCACGGAGGCGAGGAAGATGCCGACGCCGAGTGCCGTGACGATCGCCATCAGGGTGAGAGCCGGCAGCCAGAGGATCGCCGGGGACAGCGCCACGCCGTAGTAGAGCATCAGGACGGCAAGAGCGGCGAGCGAGATCACGAAGTCCAGCACGAACGACCCGACCGAGGCGCATGGGAGAAGGAGCCTTGGAAAGTAGACCTTGGTGATGATCGCCTCGCCGCCGACGAGGCTGTTCGAAGCGCCGGTGAGGCTCGAGGCGAAGAGGGTCCACGGAACCAGCCCGGCGAAGACGAAGAGCGGATACGGGACGCCTTTGGGACCGACACCAGCTATCCGGCCCAGGGATGCGGAGAAGACCAGCATCAGCAGCACCGGCTGGAGAACGGCCCAGGCCGCTCCGAAAGCGGTCTGCTTGTAGCGAACCTTGAGATCCCGCCAGATGAAGAAGTACAGGAGCTCGCGGTGGCTCCAGATTTCGCCGAGGCCGAGTTTCCGCCACGGGTGGCGCGGCTCGATGACTACGGTTTCGCCCTCCCACGCGGCCGCAGTGGATGCGGCCTTGGGCTTCTCGGTCAGTAGCATGCGGCGAAACGGACTCCTTGCCTGCGTTGTCATGTCCCTGCCCGACGGCCGATGCGTAGATCCGGACGTGCCGGGAGCTACTGCCGCGCGAGTACCGCTGCCACGGTCGGCTCGGCCTGGACGCCACGATACCTTACCAGCCACGGCACCCGACCTCGCGGGATTGGTACATCGATAGCGGGTTGAGAGTGGCAACACGGGAGCGAGTTCGGCCGGACAACGGCCGGGAAGGGACCGGGCAAAGGCCGCGCAGCGTGGCGGCGGGATGATATGCGAGAATCCGGACGCGGCCGCAGGCCCGGGCACGAGCGGAAGCCCGGAATTCCAGGTAAGGGAGTCAAGTCGACCATGATCGATCTCGATCGAGGCTACTGCAGAGTCGACGGGGCCCGGACGGTACTCACCGAAGGGACGCGGGAAGAGGCGTGAGCGGCTTCTGGGAGGGACGGCGGGTCACCGTCACCGGCGGCGCCGGGTTCCTTGGATCGGCCGTAGTTCGCCGGCTGCGCGAGGCGGGGGCGAGCGAGATCTTCGTTCCCCGGAGCGCGCAGTACGACCTGCGCAAAGCGCCCGACATCGACCGCGCCCTGGCCGACGGCCGCCCGAACCTGATCATCCATCTGGCCGCAGTCGTCGGCGGAATCGGCGCCAACCGCGAGAGCCCGGGCCGCTTCTTCTACGACAACGCGATCATGGGCATCGAGCTGATGGAACAGGCGCGGCTCGCCGGAGTGGCCAAGTTCGTTGCCATCGGCACGGTCTGCGCGTACCCCAAACTGACGCCGGTGCCGTTCCGGGAAGAAGACCTCTGGGACGGCTACCCCGAGGAAACGAACGCGCCATACGGCCTCGCCAAGAAGATGCTCCTTGTACAGGCGCAGGCCTACCGGGACCAGTACGGGTTCAACGCCATCTACCTGCTGCCGGTCAACCTCTACGGCCCAGGCGACAATACCGATCCGGGCAGGTCGCACGTCATCCCGGCGTTGATCAAGAAGTGCGTCGACGCCTGCGCGCGTGGTGACGACTTCATCGAGGCCTGGGGCACGGGCACGGCCTCGCGCGAATTCCTGTATGTCGATGACGCGGCCCGAGGCATCGTCCTGGCCGCNNATCCGCGACCTGACCGAGCTGATCGCCCGTTTGACCGGTTTCACCGGCGAGATCCGCTGGGATCCGAGCAAGCCGAACGGCCAGCCGCGACGTGCCCTGGATACATCGCGAGCCCGCGAGGCCTTTGGATTCACTTCCAGCACATCCTTCGAGGACGGGCTGAGGGCGACCATCGACTGGTATCGAGCCCTGCCCAGGACGGCCACGCCAGAGTAGGCCCTGAGCCCCCTGGCGGGCCGAGAACCCCGGGCTGCGCAGAGCTTCACAGCTGAACCGCGGCGCAGCGGAGCGGGTCGCCGGGCTAGGCGCCCCATGCGCGCGAGGCAATACGCATCGCAGTTCTTCGAACCCAACGGAGCGGAGCGAGGATTCGGCGCAGGTATACCAACCAGAACAGCTGGCGGCCGGCGTGGCTGCGCCACCTCATGCCGTTGCCCCGGCGGACGCCGAGGTCCTCTCGGGCCGAGGCCCAGGCCAGGCGCTCCGACTTGGCCCCCGGATGGACGCGATACCTCGCCAGGACCTGGTCCGGGAGCACAACGTAGCGCCCGGTCCGCGCCAGCTTGATCCAGAGGTCCACGTCCATCGCCAGGTTCAGGCTCCGGTCCAGGCCCCCGGCCCTGGCGTAGGCATCGGCCCGGAAGAATGTCGACGGCTGGGGCGGGTTCATTCGCATCTGCACGAGCCCCTCGACGGTGGCATCGAGCGGCGGCATCATCGCTCCGGTAATTCGACCCGCGCGGTCGATGAACAAGGATACGCCGCTCACCATGACCGCGTCCGGCGACGCTACGAAGACGTCGTGAGCGGCCTTCAGCGCCCCCGGCGCGAGCACGTCGTCGGAATTGAGCCAGCCGAGCAGTTCTCCTGTTGCCGACGCGAAACCCGTGGCGAGCGCGTCGGTCTGGCCGTGGTCAGGTTGAAATCGGAGATCGCAGCCGAACTCCTGATGTGCGAGCAACCATTCGCGCGACCCGTCGGTGGACCCCCCGTCGAGAACGATGTGCTCCACCTCCACGCCCAATTCCCGCTGGCGAGCAACGGAGGAGACCGCATCGGGCAGCCAGGGCATGCCGTTCAGGACGGGCGTGATCACTGTGAAACGCAAGGTCCCGGTCTCCTCTCCCTGGTGGCAGGCCCGGCGCAGTCGGCCCACCCCGGCCCACCACCATGCTACCGTTTCCGAGGCATGGAACCCGAAGGCGGCCGAAAGCCGTACCCACAAGTGGCGGCTCTTGTCGCCCGGCTAGCTTCGCTCCACGGTCTCTCGTCTGTTCTCGATGTCGGGCTTGCCTGGACCCGCGAAGTCGCGGTCACACATCCGCAACTGGATGTCACCTGCGCGGGACAATGGGGCGCGGGAAGCGGCCCGCCCGGCTTTCCGTTCCGCCGCCACATCGATCTGGGCAGCGCGCGGGGCCTTGCCGCCCTATCGGACATCGACACATCGCGGACCGCTGTGGTTGTGACAGGTCCGTCGGACCGACTCGCGGATCCGACGGCCGCGCTCACTCTCCTCGATCGGGCCATCAGGTCGGCGCGTCCGGCGATCATCGCGACCACGACTCCAGAGCCGGTGCTCGCGTACCTGGGGCGGGCGGGCCTGGAGCCGGCCTTCGCCGGTTTCACGCGAGCCGCGGATGACGACGACCAGTCCGCGAACCTGTTCATCCTGGATCCTGCGATCGCCCGGACGGTCGAGCCGCCCGCCGGGTTCAAAGTCGTCGCGATAATGACCGCCTACAACGAGGAAGACATCGTTGCGGCCTCGATCGCCAAGCTAGTCGCGAACGGCATCGGCGTGTACCTGATCGACAACTGGTCCACCGACGGGACCTTTGCCGCCGCCGAGGAGTTCAGAGGCCGCGGCTTGATCGGACTGGAGCATTTCCCCGGCGAGCCGACTGGTCGTTTCGAACTCCGGTCGCTGCTGATGAGGGTCGCCACGGTGGCGTCCCAACTGGACGCCGATTGGTGTATCCACCACGACGTCGACGAGCGCCGCAGTGGGCCATGGCCGGAGCTCGGACTCCGCGAGGCCCTCTGGAGAGTCGACCAATCCGGGTTCAACGCGGTGGATCACACCGTTCTCAACTTCCGACCCATCGACGACGACTTCCCGCCCGGCGGCGACTTCGAAGCGTACTTCCGCCATTTCGAGTTCGGCCGGACGTCGGACCTGCACCTCCAGGTGAAGGCGTGGAAGAACCAGGCGCCCGTCGACCTCGCCGGCAGGGCGGGTCACGAGGCGCGGTTCCCCGGCCGGCGGATCTTTCCGTACAAGTTCGAGCTCAAACACTATCCGATTCGATCGCAGGCTCACGGCGAGCGGAAGATCTTCCGCGACCGAGTGCCGCGCTGGGATCCCAGAGAGCGCCGGCTGGCGTGGCACGTGCAGTACGACGATGTGGCGCCCCATCAGTCATTCGTCCGCGTGGCCGCGGAACTCATCGAGGATCTTGGTCCGGCGACTCGCGCCCGCTTCATGCCCGAGTTCCTGGCCGGCGCCGGCCTGTCGGAAACCTCGATCCCGCGATACGCGCTCAGCGGCTTTGCCGGACGCACGACCTACGTCTGGGCGAACCGGATCACCGGCAGCCGGGTCTACCGGGCCCTGACCTGGGGCCTGGGCTTGCCCATGCGTGTGGCGCGGAAACTGCTGCGGGGGGTTCGGGCTCGAGGGCGGGTTCAGGCGCGCGGCTGATCCCGTCGCGGCGACTCCGCCGAGCGAGACCCGATGGCTAGACGCAGGCCGGCCACGAGGCCTCGTGTTGCCGCGATTGGAGCGGGTCTTCGTCGGAGCATGGCCCTCGCCCAGCGCCGCGCGACTCCCCCGGCCAGAAATAGCAGGCCGCTCAGTGCGGTCGAAGCCGAACCATACTTGCGGACGACCACGAAGGCATTCCTGAAGTGGTAGTACTCGAGCGTCGCCGGCCGAATGGAGCCGTGGATCTCATGCCGGATCCGAGCGGCCGGAACTACCCCCAGCTTCAAACCGGATCGCCGCATCCGGAGGCTCAGGTCGACGTCTTCCCAGAACAGAAACAATGGCTCCCAGAACAACCCGACTTCTGCGAGTGAAGACGAGCGGAGGAACATCGCGCAGCCGGTAACGTACTGGGTTGGCACCGGGGCCGGCCCCTGTATCTCTTCGAACGAGTGGCGAACCTCGGCCCGGCGTAGCAGGACGGTTCCTCCGGCGTACCAGATCCCGGACGGAGCTTCGGGACCGACTCGAGCCGCAATCTGGGGGCTCAGGACGCCGAACTCCGGGTGGGACTCCATCGCCTCGACCAGCCGGCCGATACACGTCGGGTCGACAATCGTGTCGTTGTTGAGCACCCAGGCGTAGGCGGCTTCGTTCTCGAGGGCCCAACTCAGGCCCAGGTTTGCCCCACCGCCGTATCCGAGGTTCCGCTCGGACGAAATGACGACGACCGAATCGCCGAACTCGGCGGAGAGTCGCGGCCCGTCGCCCGACGGCGAGCCGTTGTCGACGACGACGATCCTGTGGCTGTCGTAGGAAGAGTCCAGCAGCGACCGAACGCACCGGAGGGTGTCATCCAGGCCGTCGTAGTCCACGACTATGGAAACGACGAGCGGCTGGACCGATCCTGCGGCAACGCCCGTTGCGGGGACAACGTCCGTTGCGGGGGAAACGCCAGTCTCCTGGGCGGGCTGGTTGGAGCGAGACTCGGTGGTCAACGCGACGAGGGGACCGGCAGCACGGGTCGGATGATAGCATCGGGCACCGGCCCCGACGGACGATTGGCGGGGGTGAATACGGCTCCGGAGTGGCGCCTGTTCTTGCGCATCGCGGCGGCGCTGGGGTCGCGCGCCGGCGTTCGGAGGAGAATGGGCGATGTCGGGGCACCACGGGCGATGAGCCGGGGTCGCGAATGAGGATCTGTTTCATAAGCGGGGCGCTGCCGGAAGTCTCGTGCGGGATCGGCGACTACACGGATGCCCTGGCCCGGGCCCTGGCCAGACAGAACCACGAAGTGGTCGTGGTGACGACCGCATCTCCCGACCTGCGCCCCGGCGATACCTACCGCGTCGTGCCGCTGAATACCGATTGGTCGCTCGGCAAGGCCGGCCGGATCGCCGCCGCAGCCAGACGCGAAGGCGCCGAGGTTCTGCATCTCCAGTTTCCCGGCGTCGGCTACGGCCGCGGCCTCGGAGCCTGTTTTGTGCCATGGGCGGCGAGATTGCGCGGGCATGCGCCGCTCCTGGCAACCACGCTGCACGAGTTCGACCGCTTCCGATTCCGCTATCGCGCCCGGCTGGCGCTTGCCGTGGCCGCGTGCAACCTGGTCGTGGCCCCGGATCCGGCGGTGCTCTCCTCCGTTCGGCAGCACCTGCGGTGGCGCCCGGGCCAGAACCTGGAGCTCATCCCGGTCGCAGCGAACGTCTGGCCNNGACGAGGCCTACATTCAGTCGATCTGGCGTCTGGCCGACCAGCTCGGCATCACCGACGCGATCAGCACCACTGGCAGGATCCCGGCCGAACAGCTCTCGGCGGAGCTGGCTTCATTCGACGTCTGCGTCCTGCCTTTTCGAGAGGGGCTCACAGAGAACCGCACCACGTATGCCGGGGCCGTCGCTCACGGCCTGTACGTCGTGACGACCGAAACGTCAAAGCGCGGGTTCGAACCGGAAACGAATACCACCTACGTGCCGCCGGGCGACCAGACGGCGCTCACAAACGCGATCCTGGACGCCCCGTCCCATCCCAGGCGCCGCCGGATAGAGACGCCCGAGAGCCAGTGGGATCGGATCGCCGAACTCCATCTCCAGGCGTATTCGAGGGCCCGGCGTATCTGAGGCCGGGCTCTAGGAAACGGCGAGCAGGTCCGTCAGCGTCTGCTGCAGCTCAATGCGCGGCTCCCAGCCGACAAGCTTGCGGATCAAGCTCGCATCGCCACGAATCTCGACCGGGTCGTCTGCCCGCACGAGAGACTGATCGATCTCGACCACCGGTTCGACACCCGCCAGCGCCGCCAGCCGCTCGATGACGAAGCGGACACTGACGACCTGGCCCGAAGCCACGTTCACGACAGTCAACCGGTCTGGCAAGGTGCCATGGCAGGCCGCTTCGGTGAGCAGGCGGTACGCCACGACGACATCCCTGACGTCCGTCAGGTCGCGCCGTACGTCAATGTTGCCTGCCGGGATTGCGGTCGCCTGGTTTCGCTTCACGGCCATCACGCGCTGGGCCATCGCCGGCACAACGAAGACCGGGCGCTGCCCGGGGCCGGTATGGTTGAACGATCGGCTGATGACGACGGGAAAGCCGTAGCGGGCGCATGCTTCGGCCGCGGCGCCCTCCTGCGCAACTTTCGACAGCGCGTATTGGCTGTTGGGGGCCAGCGGCGCGTCTTCTTTCAGCGGCAGGTCCTCGGGTCGAGGGTTGCCGTAGGCGTCGGCGGAGCAGCTCACGACCACGGGCGGCCGGATTCCGAGTTCGCGCAAAGCTTCGAACAGCGCGACCGTGCCACCGACGTTGACCCGAAATGCTTCGCCGGGGTCCTTGCCCGCGTCCGGTGCAAAGGCCATTCCGGCGAGATGGACCACGGCGTCGGGAAGTCCCGCCGGATCGGCTAGCCAGCTCGCGACCGCTCGTCGATCCGCGATGTCCATCTGCTCCGGACCCGGCGCCGTTACGACCTCGTGGCCCGACGCTCGAAGCTCTTTCGCGAGCCAGCCGCCGACGAAACCGACGGCGCCAGTGACGAAGACTCGCATCTGGAATTCAGGCCCGGCCGGAAGGAAGAGCCACATCCAGCTTGGGCGTCGAGTGGCCCCGGAGACGCTCGATATCAGCGTCCACCATCATCCGGACCAATTCCTCGAATCCCACCTTCGGCTCCCAGTCGAGTTCTGCCCGCGCCTTGTCGGAATTGCCCAGGAGATGGTCCACCTCCGCCGGCCGGTAAAGTCGTGGATCGACAACGACGTGCTTCTCGTAGTCCAGACCGACATGCTCGAAGGCAACTCGGCAGAGGTCGCGAACGGAATGAGCCAGCCCAGTCGCGACGACATAGTCCGACGGTTCCGGTCGCTGGAGCATCGCCCACATCGCCTTGACGTAGTCGCCGGCAAAGCCCCAGTCGCGCTGGGCATCCAGGTTCCCCATCTTCAGTTCCGTCGCGAGACCGAGGTGTATCCGGGCCACGCCGTCCGAGACCTTGCGGGTCACAAACTCCAGGCCTCGCCGTGGCGACTCGTGGTTGAACAGGATGCCCGACACGGCGTAGATGCCGAAGCTCTCGCGGTAGTTGACGGTCAGGAAGTGGCCGTA
>PMJT01000042.1 GCA_003158495.1 Chloroflexota bacterium
AGACAGCCTGCCGCCGGGGCGCTGGATCGTCATGACGGCTCGTCATGTGGCCGCGTCGCACGGCGCGAGCGGGGCGGAGGAACTCACCATCAGCACAGTCGCGAATCTGAGTTGTTGATCCCCGCGGGGACTGACCGAGTATGCCCGGCTGCGCCCGTCGCGAACCCTTGTCAACGAGCACAGGGCTCGGGCCGTCGATAGCGCGCCCGTGCCGACGCCCCCAAAAGGGAGGGCGCGGCGGGCGCTTCTGCCCGTCGCGCTGCGCTATTGGGGCCGCGTCAGGCGCCGCCCAGGATCTCCGGCGCGGCGTCAGGATCGCGCGTCCCCGCCCCCGCGCCCGGCGGGTCGTCGAGCCGGTCCTCCTTCTCCCAGGCGTGTTCGCCGGTTTCCTGGTGCCGGCACGCCCGTCAGGATCCACTTGATCCAAGACACCAGCGACATCAGCGTCTCCTCCGCGACGATCGAACAGCGTGGCTCGACCCCGTGGGGGGGTCAGGAACTCGGATTCACGACAGGACGCATCCTAGAACGCCTCGCGGGAGGTGGCTCGAAGCAATCGCGGCCGGGCCCATCGCATCGATGCGCAAACGACAGCAACTACCCCATGGGTTCGCCGTTGACCCTGCCCGGTGCCGGCGCTGCTGTCCGGGGCGGCCGGGCCGGACGCGGAGCCCGTGTCGGCCGCCGGCTTCTTGATCGTCATGGCGACCGCTCTTATCGGGCTCCTGGCCACGATCGCATGGTGGGAGCGCGCGGATCAGACGAGCTAGGGCGGTTCATCCCCTGGTGAATGCCGGCGACCCGGCGTCCTAATTGACGGTCGGAGGCTCAGGTCGACATTGCCTTACCTGGCCAGGGCCCAGCGTCATGCCGCTCGAGCGATAACCTCTCCAACCTGCTCACGGGTCGCTCCGAGTCCCAGGAGTGACTTGACGAGCAGATCGACGGACACGGACGCATCCGCCGCCTCCATCTTGGCGAATCGGGATTGGCTTGACCCGAGGCGCTTCGCCGTCTGCGCCTGTGTCCACCCCTGCCGGACGCGCACGTCGCGCAGGAAGCGGGCGAGGGCAAGCTTGAGCTCGACGAACGCTGCCTCCTCGGGTGTGAGTTCGAGGAAATCCTCGGCGTTCCCGACGCGCCAGCCGGCACCTTCGAGGCGATCCTTCTTGTTCTGATCCATCGTTGAGTTCACTCCCTTCCGCCGACGATATCGTCGTACTGGCGGAGTCGCCGTTGGCAGGCTTCGATCACGTCTTTGGGCGTCGCCTGCGTCTTCTTCTTGAACACTTCCGCGATCACGATCGCGTCGTCATCGATCCGATAGACGACCCGCCAGGTGGAATCCTCGTCCACGATTCGTAGTTCGTGGCACCGCTTCCCGATCGAGGGCATAGGCCGTGAGACAGGCATCCCGAGCGACTCGCCCTGCTGTATCCGCCGCAGCAGCACGCCAGTCTCGATGCGTGCCTGTTGAGACAGCGGAGGGGTTCTCACCTCGCCATGCAGCCAGACCAGCGGCCTGTCATTCGTGCTCACGGTCGCCAAGTATATGTCCGATCCGACATAGTCGTCAACCGTCCGGGCCGCCTGCGACTCAGCCGCGTCATGATCCCGCGTCGCGCACCGACACTCAGATCTACTCCTCAGATGCTCGCCAGGCGGCGGTGGCGCGCGACTGCGGCGCGAGGAATCTCACAGAACTAGCGCGGGGTCGATAGAACCAGCGCGGGGCCGTGGGCATCTGACGAAATCAGCTTGGTCGGGGGCGGGCATCTGACTATCCTGGCCGACGGAGTGGGCATCTGACCCTTCGGCCGTCGCCGGCGAACCACTCAGGAAATCGCGGTGTTCAGCGGCTCGGGTTCGGGGACCTACTGGAAAGAGTGGCGCGCCCGGAGGGATTCGAACCCCCGACCATCTGATCCGAAGTCAGATGCTCTATCCACTGAGCTACGGGCGCGCGGTTTGCGGTTGGTTCCACGCTCATTTGGAGCATCTGATTCGACGCCGACCGTCTCGGTCGACTGGCAGGCCATCTGGCGAGCATCTGATCCGATGCTACGGTTGGGGCTCGCCGCACAGAGCATGTAGAGCATCTGATTCGGCGGCGAAGCCATTCGGCGTGGAAACCCAGAACTGCGACATGGTAACCGTTCAGAGCACTCGTGGCAGCTGATCGAGCGCCTCTCGGGCCACACCGGCTCGGTCGCTAACCGCTTCAGGAGTCGGACCGTACCCAGACGGCTCGGCACGGTTGCGAACGTCCGCCTGCTGGGCTTGGGATAGCCCGCCTGAGGTCGTTGCAGATGCCGGCCTCTGGCAGTTGCGAAAGCCGGCCTCAAGTGCTTGACCAGCGTCTGGCTGGTGAGGGCGTCGGCGCCGAGCCGGACAATCCGGGCTCTCGTCCTGCAGAACTCAAGAGGGGCAAGCCAGACCGCACTCACCCTGACCACGCTCCCGTTCTCGTACTCACTCGGTGCGCTGCCCATCGAGGCGACGCGGCGTTGACGCGGGTTCAGACGCACCCGCATCATTCGCGCGTGCCCACGCCCTACCGTGATGTCCGTCGCAGCGTCGTCGAGGTTCTCGCCAGCGCCGTTCTCTTCGGCACGACCGGCACGAGCGCGTCGTTCGCTCCGACTTCCACCGGTTCCGTGGCTATTGGTTCCGCTCGGCTGGTCATCGGCGGCTTCGGCTTGATCGCCGTCGTTCCGCTCCTCGGGGGGAGGCGGGGCCGCGTTGCCCGGCTGTGGCGCACGCCGCTCGGGTTCTTCGCGGGGCTCATGACGGCGGTCTACCAGCTCGGATTCTTCGCCGGGGTGTCCCTCGCCGGCGTCGCGCTCGCGACGCTGGTGACGATCGGCAGCGGGCCCGTCCTGGTCGGCGTCATCTCGTGGGCTACACTCGGGGAGAGGCCGACGGCGGTCTGGTGGACGTCGACAGCGATCTGCATCACAGGCCTTGTGCTCTTGACCCTCGACGGAAGCGGCGAGCCAGGCGTCGTGCTTGGCGGCCTCGTGTTTTCGCTCGCCGCCGCGATCGGCTACGCCGCATACACAGTCGCGACAAAGCAACTGATGCACAAGGGAGCGGCTTCGTCCGAAGCGATGGCGGCGGCATTCGGCCTCGGCGCCGTGGTGCTGTTGCCAGTGCTCCTTGTCGCTGGTGTTGGCTGGCTGACGACCCCGGCCGGCCTCGGCGTCGCGCTCTGGCTCGGATTTGCGACGACGACGCTCGCCTACGTCCTCTTCGGGCGGGGCCTTCGCTTGCTCCCCGCCGGGCCGGTGGCCACGCTGGTGCTAGCTGAGCCACTGGTCGCAACGATGCTCGGGGTCGGCGTTCTCGGCGAACGGCTTGGGCCTGGCGGTTGGATCGGCGCTCTGCTTGTCGCCTTGGGACTCGGACTCCAGGGCCTGGCGTCAGTCCGGTCGCAGTCCGATGAGGACCCGTCCTTGCTGGGGAACGCTCCCGTGTAGGCCTCTGTCGACCGCCTGCGGCCATAGATCAACGAGCGCAGGCTCCTTCGCTCTCGTCCTGCCACCTCACACTCAAGCGTGAGCGGGACAGTGAGGTCGCCACCGGCGGCGTGACTCCAGTGGAACCGGCGACCGGGGCCTTCGCTGTCACCCTGACTCTGCACGCTCGATCGGCGATGGCCTAGTGGGCAAAGGGCCTCGAGACAGCCGACGGGTCCAGGTCTGGCGCGACGCGGCGGTAGTCGCCGCAGGCCGCGGCCGGCCGAACCGATTTGTGCCGGGCAACCTAAAGAAGAAGAGGAAGAAGTGAGCAGCAGGTTTGCCACGCTCCGTCAGGCGTGGCCGGTTCTATTGATAGCGTGTGGTGCCGTCGCCCTTCTGCTGTTCTTTGCCGGCGAGTACGGGCTCCACCGCGACGAGCTCTACTTCATCGTGGCTGGGCGACATCCGGACTTCGGCTACGTGGACCAGCCGCCCCTCACTCCGCTTCTCAACGCCATCTCGGCCGCCATCTTCGGCATGTCGACGGCAGGGATCCGGATCCTGCCTGCCCTGGCATTCGGCGCGGTCGTGTTGCTGACGGCCGAGATCGCCCGCGAATTCGGCGGCGGGCGACGAGCGCAGGCAATCGTCGCCCTCACGGTCGCGGCATCGGGCTTCCTCGACGCCGGCCATTTGAACACCACGGCCACGTACGACGTGCTCGGCTGGACGCTCTGCCTGCTGTTCGTGGTCCGAACGCTCCGCGGTGGCAACGCGCGCGGCTGGCTCCTGGCCGGGCTCGCGGCCGGCATCGCGCTCGAGAACAAGGACCTGATCGTCTTCCTGGGCGCCGGCCTAGCCGCCGGGATCGTCATCGAACGGCGCTGGGACGTGCTTCGATCAAGGTGGCTCTGGGCCGGGCTCGGGCTCGCGTTCCTGATCTGGCTTCCAAACCTCATCTGGCAGGCCCAGCACGGTTTCCCGCAACTGGAGATGGCTCGCGTCATCGCCGCTCGGTCCGGCGATGAGAACCGCAGCGGACTGGTGATGCTCCAGATCCTCTTCGCGGGACCACTGCTTTTCCCGATCTACCTGGCAGGCCTGTGGTGGCTGCTGCGTTCGAAGGCAGCGATCGTCTGGCGTCCGATCGGCTGGTCGTACCTCGTGGTGATGGCTTTGCTCATGATCACGTCGGGCAAGGGCTATTACGCCGGCGGGCTGATTCCCACGTTGATCGCCGCCGGCGGGGTCGTGACCGCGAGCTGGCTCGACGGCCGATGGGCGTGGCCGCGTCGCATCTCATATGGGGTGGCGACCGCGGCTTCGGCCGCAATCATCATCAGCATCGTGCTGCCGGTCACTCCGGCAGCTTCCTTCCCGCAGTCGAGCGCGGCCTCGATCAACTCGGACCTCGTGAACCAGTACGGCTGGGACAAGCTGGTCGCCCAGGTTCGCGCCGTGTCCGACACGCTCACTGCCGAGGAACAATCGAAAGCGGCCATCGTCACCGGCAACTACGGCGAGGCCGGCGCGCTCGAACTACTGTCCAGGCCGGGGCTGCCGCCGGTCTACTCCGGCGAGAACTCGTACGCGTACTGGGGTCCTCCGGACGACAGGCGCACGATCACGATCCTGGTGATGAACTGGAATGGCGCGGGCGACTACTGGGGGCAGTGGCTCGGGTCGTGCACACGAGCGGCCACGATCGACCTTGGCTTCAAACCGGGCACCGGCGAGGAACAGGGCGCTGGGGTCTGGGTCTGCCGCGGCCGAACGGCCTCCTGGTCCGACATCTGGCCGAAGTTCACGAAGATCGGGTAACGCCCGCCCGAGCCCGGAGGCGCCGAGTAGCGCGGGCCGGGGGGTAGCTCCCCTCGCCCGGAAATACGGTGGCATGGGTGGCTGATCGCGTAAGCCGATCCGGTCGGTCGCTACGACCTATCCAATCGGAGCGCCAAGCTACGGTTGCGCCAAGGGACGCCGACCGCGCGCCGCGGCCTCGGCGCGACGCCGGATGCCTTTGAGCATGCGTCGCATCATCGCGAAGTCCCCGAACTCGATCAGGATGACGGACAAGAGCGCTGACCCGCGCTTCCGCCAGTCGTAAACGATCCTGAGTCGCGTTACAAGCCTGGTGCCGTCGCCCGCCGGATCCAGCCGCCACGCCCAGGTGCTGTCGGGCTTGCGCCACACCAACGACACTGGCGGCTCCATCGAGTCGACCTTGAACGCGGTCGTCTCGTTCACCGTCGGAGACATCGGGACCCAATCACCCACATGGACAGCCTGGAGCTCTGGCACGATTCTGTCTGCGCTGGGGTGGCCAAGGCTGTCGAGCAGGTCGTAGCTGTAGAAGCCGGCCCGACCAAAGCCGACCTGCAGGATCCACTGATAGACCTCGCTGGGCGGAGCGGCGATGGAGATTGCTCGAGTCGCCTGGAACTGCGCCCGCGGGAGTTGCCCGTCCCCGGCCATTGCGCAATCCACTTCCTCCGCGGTTGCGCCCCACCGTGTGTGCCACGGCCGAAGGAGAGGCGAAATAGCGAAGAGCGGCAGCGTCACGACGACTTCTACAGCCTGTCCGGCAATTACTATCGGCTTCATGTGATCTCCAGGGTGGTCTTGCTCTGGGAATCGTCGTGGTCGCGGTCGGGACTGAGCGCGTGCCGAACGGAAGACGCGGCGGGTCCGATCGGATCGACTTCATCCGGTACGGACGGATGCGGACACGAACCGCGGACGCCGTCGACGTTCGAGAGCCCGTCGGGCGCCAGTTCGTGGTGAAGGCCGCCGTGCTGTTGCGGAAGAGCGTCCGTCGAGCGGGTCGCGCCGCGCCTGACGCCACCTATCGGGGGTGAGAGATCCTGACCCGATCCGCTACCATCGGGCGACCATACCGCGGACCTTGTCGCCGAGGACATTACGAGCCCTTCCTTGCGCATTGGAGACCGGCATGTCGGATGACTTCACGCGGACTGCTCGTCGACTCGGAATGGTGTCGGCCGCTGCGACCGTGATCCTGGTGGTCACATACGCAGTCACGCTCGTGATCGGGCTGGTGTCTCTGAAGTCCCCCAACGACCCCATAGGTGACCCTTGGTTCTCAATGCTCGAGGTTGAGATCATCGTCATGATGCCGGCGATAGTCGCGCTCATGGTGGCGGTACACGCCTGGGCACCCACGCATGCCAAGACTCTCAGTCTGACTTCTGTCGTCTTCATCGGATTGCTGGCGGGGTTGACATGCAGCGTGCACTTCGTCGTCTTGACGCTCAGCCACCAATCTGCGTTTTCCGAGCAGTCGTGGCTGCCGCTCTTCATGACCTTCAAGTGGCCCTCGGTCGTATACGCCCTGGATATCCTGGCCTGGGACGTCTTCTTTCCAGTCTCGGTTCTGTTCGCTGCCCCGGTTTTCAGCGGAAGTCGGCTCACTATGTGGATCCGTCGGCTAATGATCGCAAGTGGAGTGCTCGCATTCGCTGGCCTGAGCGGCGTTGCTCTCGGCAACATGCAGTGGCGGAACACCGGCATTGTCGGCTACCGTTGGGGTGTTTCCGGTCGCCGCCGCGCTACTGCTCGTCATGTTTCGTCGAACGGCACCTAGAGAGGCCTGAAGAGCGCATCGATCAGACGCCGCGGGGCGATCGAGCAGGCATGAGACGGCCTTCGTTCCGGAAGCTCAACCCGGCCCCGGACTGGCGAGGTGCGGTGCCTGCCGGCCGAACGCTATCCCGATCGAGCCAACGGCCGGTCCTTGTCGAGGCAGCCGATCATGTCCGGTCGCTACGGACGTTCTGCCCCCCAGACCCGACACGAGGTCGTCTCGGTCACCTCTTTGTCAGGATGAGGAAGAGGGCGCCCGCAACCACGAGCACCGCGATACCGGCGACAAAGACCCAGGTGCCCCACGATTGGTCGTGGTTGACCCGGCCGACCACGATGAGGATCGCGGAAACCGCCGCCATCAGGGTCAAGAATGGATGGGCTTTCACACGAGACGGCATCTGATTCCTCCTATTTCTGTGGACAAAGGGGGGCTGAATGTGCTGGACCTGGCTGCGAGCGTTACCCACGGAACGCATCCATGAACCGCACCCGGGCCCCGATGCGCAT
>PMJT01000164.1:0-13633 GCA_003158495.1 Chloroflexota bacterium
GACGCCACCTTCATGGAGGTCGGGTCGCGGCGGGTCGTGGCCGGTCCGGCCGTTTCGCAGGTCCAGCTCCCGGAGGTGCTACTCCTCCACACGACCGGCCCGACCCAATCCGGAGCGGAAGCGCGAACGCCCAAGCAGGCGGTTCCGGCGACGTTGATAGTGCCGCCGTACACGATTGAAGGCCAGATTCACCTGCCGTACGAATCCGAGCTCCATCAGGCGCTCGATGCCTTCGGCGGCCGGTTCGTGCCCGTGACGGCGGCCCGCTACTGGGCCTACGGCGTCGCCGAGTCGCCAAACCATGTGGACTTGCTGGTGGTCAACCGCGGTCGCGCTCACGTGGCGATCTCAACCGGCGTCAAGTGGCTCAAAGAGGACCCGAACCTGGGTCGTGGCGGTCCCAACCCCTGGTAGTACGTGGGGTGCGCGCCGGCCGCTTGCCTGACGCTCCGTCAGCGTTCCGCGGGCAGGTCCAGCCGGTCGCCCCATTCGGCCCAGCCGCCATCGTAGACCGCGACATCGTCGCAGCCGATGAGCGTCAGGGCAAAGGCCAGCTTGCACGCCCCGAGGCCGGCCGAGTCGTAGCAGATCAATCGCATGCGCGGGTTGACGCCGGCCTTTCGAAGTAGTGCTCGGAGGTCCTCTGCGCTGCGGAACCGGCTGGTTCGAGCATCCGTGGTGGCCGCCGAGGGAACGTTCAACGCGCCCGGGATGTGGCCCAACCGACGGCTCGACCCGGCATGGCCGAGGAACTCCGATGGCGGACGGGCATCGATGATCTGGACGTTGGGCGAGTCGATGAGCTGCTTGACGTCGCTCGCCGCGAGCCTGAGCCGGACCTGGAGGTGGGGAGTGAAGCTCGTAGGCGGCCGGAGTTCCGAGGCGGTCGACACCGGCTGGCCGAGGGCTCGCCAGCCTTCCAGCCCGCCCATCAGCAGCCGCGCCGAATCGAGGCCGTAAACGCGCAGGGTCCACCACGCCCAGGCCGAGTACGAGACGCCGAGATCGTCGTAGAGAATGGCCGCCATGCCGTTGCCGATACCAGCCCGCTTGAGCGTCTCGATCACCAGCTGGGGACCGGCCATCAGCAGGATGTCGGAGTCGTCCTCCTGTTCGACCAGGTCTTCGCGCCAGTCCAGGTACGTGGCACCGGGGATGTGGCCCGACGCGTATAGCCGCCGCCCCGACCCGTCCGGGCGCCAGCGCATGTCCAGCACGCCGAACCCAGGCCGCCCTATGTTCTCGGCCAGCCATTCCGGCGTGGCCAGCAACTCCGGCCTGGCGTAACCGCTCATCCAGAACTCGTCCAAGACCCACCCCAATTGCCGTGTCCGTGTCCGTGACGGTTGGACCCACGCTGGGCTAACGCGACTGCCGCATATGATACGAACCGTGGTTACCCCGTTTCTGCCCGATGACCAGAAGATCCCGGCTCTGCGGGAGGCGCTCCCGTCCACCGCGGCCGGCATCTACTTCAATACCGGGACCGCCGGGCCGCTGCCGCGCGAGACCGCTCGGGCGATGGCCGATGCGGAGGCATGGGAGCTGCGAACCGGCCGGGCCGACATCAACTTCTACCGCGATTCTCTGGAGCGACGCGCCGAAGCTCGGGCCGCGATCGCGAGCGTGATCGGGACGGATCCCGGGCACATAGCGCTGACGCACGCAGCCACCGACGGAATGAACGTCGCGGCATGGGCGGTCGACTGGAAGCCCGGCGACCGGGTCGTGACCACGAGCCTGGAGCATTCCGGCGGGCTCGGGCCGCTCTGGGCTCTGCGCGAGCGGTTGGGCGTAGAGCTGGTCGTCGCCGACATCGGGACCGGGGCGGATCCGGCCGCCGTGGAGGCGGCGCTGGACCGGGCCATCGTTCCCGGAACGCGGTTGCTGGCTCTGTCCCACGTCACGTGGGCGACCGGCGCGCGGCTGCCGATCCGCGAGATCGTAGAGGCGGCGCACTCGAGGGGCGCGCTCGTGGCCGTCGACGGGGCCCAGTCAGTTGGGGCGATTCCCGTGGCCGTGGAAGAACTTGGCGCCGACTTCTACTCGGTCCCGGGCCAGAAGTGGCTGCTCGGGCCGGAGGGCACGGGCGCGGTCTA
This sequence comes from Chloroflexota bacterium, assembly GCA_003158495.1. Lineage (GTDB taxonomy): Bacteria > Chloroflexota > Limnocylindria > Limnocylindrales > CSP1-4 > Fen-1039. The sequence continues at coordinate 2,100 of PMJT01000164.1, forward strand.
CTGCGCCGAGTCGGTGCTGGACCGGCCGCGGATGGCATACGCCGGGTACTGGAGCTTCGAATCGATGGACCTGGCCGCACAAGGCAAGCCGTGGCCGGACGCGCGGCGCTTCGAAAACGGAGGCTTCCACGGGCCGTCGGTCCAGGGCTTCGCGCGCAGCTGCGCGTGGCTGTCGATGTACGTCGGCTTCCCGTGGATCTACGACCGGATCGCCCGGATGGCGTCGCAGGCGGCGGAGACGCTGGCTGAGGTGCCCGGCGTCGAGCTCCTGACGCCGCGCGACAACATGGCCGGGCTGGTCTCGTTCCGGATCGCCGGCTGGCGCGCGACTGCGGCCTTGAAGGAACTCTCGCAGCGAACCCTGTGCATCGCCCGCGTCATCCCGCCCCTCGATGCCATCCGCATCAGCGTCGGTTTCTTCAACACCGAAGGGGAGCTGCGTCGATTCCGCGACGGCGTCGCTCTGGTGGCGGAGAGCACGCCGGAGACGATCCCGCATCGGCCCCGGATAGAGGTTCTGCGCGGCGGAGTGGACTAAGGCGAGGGGCCGGCCGCCGTCGGGCCTGTGGAGCCGGAGCTTCAGCCTCGCCGGCACGGAGCTAGCGGCCATCCAGTCGGACTTTCCTGCGGAGAGAATTGGCCATCCCTACGGCGTCAACTGAACACCCGCGATGCCGTCGAATGGTATGGCTGGGCTGAATCCACGCTCGGCGCGGCCATGCCGACGCCGCTCCCGAAACGGCCTTCTCGGCCAGGCGGCGTCTGACTTTCACCCGGCGCAAGGTTGACGAGATGCCTCGCCGATGGTCGGCCTGGGGGCGGTGCCCCACCCTCGGTCGCGACACGTTGGCTGCGCCGCCAGGTGCGACTCGTGGTGTACGATCGTGTCCCGGCGGGGGAGTAGCTCAATTGGTTAGAGCATGGCTCTTATACAGCCCCGGTTGAAGGTTCGAGTCCTTCCTCCCCTACCAGCTTGCCGAGGTGCGCAGGTTCAGGCAGGCGGCGGCGCCCTCGCCGCGACCTATGACGTGCAGCCAGCGAAGAGTTGCGCGCCGGTGCCGGCGTCCAGCAGGGTCATGCAACGGGAGCCCTCGGCACTGGGCTGCACGTCACCGTATTGGAGCTGCCAGGCGAGCCGGAATGTCTGGCTGCTCGGTGGCTCGCGTGTCCAAACTAGCTCGGCGCTCCTCGGCTTTCCACCGGCCGCCTTCCGCGCCTGGGCCTCGGTAATCAAGTGGGCAGGCTTTGGCTGCGTCGGGCCGAGTACTCGTGAGAACGAGAGGACGGTCCCGAATGCGTCCATTTCGAGCCGTATGGCGGCGATCGACGGATCGATAGGAAAGCCGTCGATGCACGTCGGAGCCGGGCACTTCTGCCCCGGCTGACTGGCCCAGATACCAAGCCACATCGGGTGGCCTGTCTGGTCGACGGTCTGGTCGCCGGACCACGCGACCAAATCGGGCGCGTCCAGGCCGACGAGTGCGCCGATCTTCGTGGCCCGGGTCTGGGCCGATACCTGGTCAAGGGTGGTCGGCGATGGGGCAACTGCGATCTGGTAAACCGCGGAATACTCATCCGACAGCGTCATCACCAGGACGGGCTCTGCTGGCAAAGTTGGGGTTGCGCTCGGTGCCGGCGATGACGATGTTTTGGCTGTCCGCGACGGAGTCGCCCAGACCGTTGGGGAGGGACTATCCGGCGGCACCCGGTGGGTCGAACTTGGGATGGCACTCGCGCAACCACATGCGAGCATGCACAGGACCGCAAGCGACACGAGGCGCCCGCCGCAAATCATCCGACTCCCCCCATGCAGTTTCCAACGGCGTTGCGACGCTCACGCGCCGGACCGGGTGACGGATGCTCTTGTCCCGGCTGCCGGCGACCGGCGGGAACCCGGCTCGCCAGAGTCTGGCACGATGTCACTTCGACGCCCCCTGCGGCGTCTAGGACTTGACCCACATTCGCCACTCTGGGGAACGCCACGGAAGCTGATCGACCGCCTCTCGCGGATGCCGGCGAGCCGGGCCCTGCGGCGGGCTCCCGGCGGTTCGGCCGTCTTCATCCGGTTGAGTCGCCCGTGGCGGCGTCGCTGCTGTCCTACGTGCTGCCCGGGTTGGGCCAGCTGGTCATGGGCCGCGGCCGTCGGGGCCTGCTCTACCTGGTCCCGTCGATGCTGGGACTCGGCTGGCTCGGCCTGCAGCTCGGTCAGGGTCTGGCGTGGTCCGGCCTCAGCCTTCTCGACAACTCGTTCGTCGTCGCGCTGACCGTGGTCGTCGCCTTCCTGGGGATCTGGCGCATCGCAGCCGTGGGCGACGCGTTCCTGGTGGCCCCCGGGCGGAGGCGCTGGCCCAAATTGGAAACGGCGATGGTGGCGCTGCTCGTGTTCTCCATTGCCGCAACGCACCTCGTTGTGATCGCCGGAGCCTGGACGGTCTACGAGACCGGGAACGCGATCAACAACAACGACATGCTGAGCAACAGCTCCCTCGACGGCGGGTCCCCGGTGCCCGGCTCACCGAGCCCGACGCCAACGGCCACGGCCACGACCACGGCCACCTCGGCGCCGACGACGCAGGACACTTCGGCCTTCGCACCTTATGCCTCCGTCGGTCCCAGCCTTACGCCGACGCCTTCATATCCGACCAACCCGGACCGGATCACCTTCCTGTTGATCGGCGTGGACTTCATGACGGGGCGCAATCACGCGCTCACGGACACCATGATCCTGGCCACTCTGGACGTTCACACCAACAAAGCGACGCTCATCAGCGTGCCGCGCGATACCTCCAATTTCGACCTCTACTACGGTGGTTGGGTTGGTCCGCAGTTCAAGCTGAACCAGCTCATGGAGGCAGCCTCATCCCCCAGCTTCGGTTCGCCGGATTCGGGCGTCGAAACCCTGGTCAAGGAAGTGGCTTTCCTGGTCGGGATGCCAATCGACTACTACGCCGCCGTGGATCTCCAGGGCTTCGTCAACATGGTCCAGGCCATGGGCGGCGTGGACGTGAACGTCACGACCGCGGTCAACGACCCTTCCACCGGCACGTTCGTGCCGGTGGGGCTGATCCACATGGACGGTCATCTGGCCCTGAAGTACGCGCGATCCCGGGAGAGCACCAGCGATTACGCTCGATCCGGTCGGCAGCAGGACCTCCTGGTGGCTCTGGCGCGCAAGGTTGCGTCCGCGGCGATCGTCCCCCAGTTGCCGACGCTGCTTTCGCTCGCTGGGACGACTCTGTCCACTGACTTCCCGCTGAAATACGCCCGCAACTTCGTGAGTGCCTTCAGGCGAGTCGGAACACCCACGGAGTGCGTCCTCGGACCGCCCTACAGCTATCACCCGGACAGTTCCACCACCGGCGGCTCGTGGACCAGCCGACTCGACATCAACCGCGTGGCCGGGCTCTCGGTCTATCTCTTCGGCGCCGAGAGCCTCTACGCCAACAGGCCGGGTGTCGTCCCCGCCCCCTGCGCGTCGTAGGCGACGCCGGCCCGGGCGCCGACCGCTAGTTGGAGGCCGCCCGCCGCTCGATCCACCGGCGCAGGGCGACCACAGACCAGATCAGCTCCACGACACCGAACGGCCATGCCCCCTGCAGGAAGCCATAGGCCGACGAAGCCACGCAGGCAGCTGCGAAGGCGACCACGAACCACGCCGACCGCGCCTCCAGCGCGTAGAAGAGGAGCATCGCCGACACAGCGAGGGCGCCGAAGATCGTGAGTGTATCCATGCTCGTATTGTGGAGGCGCGCCTAGTGCGCCGGCCCCGATGCGGCCGGCTCGCCGACCAGGTGGACCTCCAGACCCGGAACCGCGTCGAGCAGTTGGTCCGCGAGTGAGGCTCGGCCGATGTGCAGGCCGCGGTGCGGGCGATGCACCAGCACCATGTGCGTAACCCGACGGTCGCGGACCACTTCCTCGAGACCGCGGGCAAGGTCGGAGGCCTCACCGCGGATGATCTCGGCGCCGAGGTCCATGGCGTAGTCCAGGTTCGACTGGACGTTCTGCTGCCGATCGCGCGACAGGCCGACACCCGGAGTTTCCACGGCGAGCGCCAGGAGCGGCGCATGGAGGGCACTGGCGATCGAGGCGGCCCGGCGTAGAGCCCGCCGGCACTCGACCGATTCGTCGACCAGTGCCATCACGCGCTCCGTCACCGGGCCGACGCGCAGGCCACGTTCGCTGACGATCCCTTCGAGCTGATCGTCCACCTTGCCGGCCACGAACCGCAGCGATAGGTCTCGCAGAGCGGTGAGGTTCGTCTCCGTGAAAAAGCGCTCCAGGGCCAGGACCGCCCTGTCCGGCGGATAGACGTTGCCGTGGCGCATGCGCTGGCGGAGGGCATGCGGGCTCATGTCCACCAGTTCGACCTCGTCGGCGGCCCGGACCACTTCATCGGGGATGCGTTCCCGGACCGGTACGCCCAGGATCGTCTCGACCGCGTCCGCGATCGATTCGACGTGCTGGACGTTGCACGTACTGATGACCTCGATGCCCGCGTCGCGGATCAGATCCACGTCCTGCCAGCGCTTCTCGCGGGCGGAGCCCGGGACGTTGTTGTGGGCGAGCTCGTCGACCAGNNGCCGCGGTGTGGCGCCGGCCGTACGTCTCCACGAAGCCGACGACGACGTCCGTGCCGCGGTCGTGGCGCCGGTGCGCCTCCTCGAGCATCTTGTAGGTCTTGCCGACGCCGGGGGCCATGCCCATGTAGATGCGCAGCCGCCCGCGCTCCGGCTTCTGCTCGGCGTTGAGGCGGGCCAGCATCTGGTCGCCCGTCGGCCGACTCGGATTCGCCGACTCAGAGGTCATTTCAGCAGCCCATCGAGATCCAGGTTGAGCTCCAGTACGCGGACGGTGGCGGCACCGATGAAGCCGAGGAAAGGCTGTGAGGTGTGCTTCGCGACCAGTGCCCGGACGGCATCCTCGGTTATGTTCCGCGCCTTTGCAACGCGCGCAACCTGGTAGTCCGCGGCGGCCGGGCTGATGTCGGGGTCGAGGCCGGAGGCAGACGCCGTGACAAGGTCTATCGGAACGGGTGCGTTGCCGTTGGCTTTGCGCTCGGCGTCGACCCGGACGGTGATCGCGTTGATCAGCGCCTTCGAGGTCGAGGAAAGGTTCGAGCCGCCCGAAGCGGTGGGGTCGTAGCCGGCTCCGGCAGCCGACGGTCGGCCGGAGAAGTACTTCGGATCGTCGAAGGCCTGGCCGATCAGGCTCGAGCCGATGGTTTGACCATCGACGACGACCATCGACCCGTTGGCCTGGCCGGGGAACACGACCTGGGCGACGGCCGTCACGGCGACCGGATAGATGACGCCCGTGATCACCGTGAAGGTCAGCAGGATTGCGATCGCGGGCCAGAGCTGGGATTTGAGGAAGTTTCGCATCGTGATCTCCTACGCCAGGTGAATGGCGGTGATGAGAAGGTCGATCGCCTTGATGCCGATGAACGGCGCGAAGATGCCGCCCACGCCGTAGATCAGCAGGTTGCGGCGGAGAAGCTCCGCTGCGGGCGCGGCGCGATAGGCGACGCCGCGGAGCGAGAGCGGCACGAGGGCGATGATGATCAGGGCGTTGAAGATGACTGCCGAGAGGATCGCGCTCTCCGGCCGGGTCAGGCCCATGACGTTGAGCGAGTTCAGTTCGGGGTAGGCCACGACGAACATCGCGGGCAGGATGGCGAAGTACTTGGCCACGTCGTTGGCGATGGAGAATGTGGTAATCGCCCCGCGCGTGATCAGAAGCTGCTTGCCGATGGCGATGACTTCGATCAGCTTGGTCGGGTCCGAGTCTAGATCGACCATGTTGGCGGCTTCCTTGCACGCGGAAGTGCCGCTGTTCATGGCCAATCCCACGTCTGCCTGGGCGACGGCCGGGGCGTCGTTCGTGCCGTCGCCGGTCATCGCGACGAGGTGGCCTTCGGCTTGCTCGGCGCGGATGCGCGCGATCTTGTCCTCGGGCTTGGCCTGGGCCATGAAGTCGTCCACGCCCGCTTCTGCCGCGATGGTCTTGGCGGTAAGCGGGTTGTCGCCGGTGACCATGACGGTCCGGATGCCCATGCGGCGCAGCTCGTCGAAACGAGCCTTCAGGCCGGGCTTGACGGTGTCCTTGAGTTCGATGACCCCGAGCGGCCGGCCGTTGCGGCGGACCGCCAGCGGGGTGGCGCCGAGCGAGGAGATCTCGTCGGCGAGGGTCTGGAGCTCCGGCGGGGCTTCGCCGTCGAGCGCGGCGACGATCGCGTCAACGGCGCCCTTGAGAACCACGGTGCCGTCTTCGAGGATTACGCCGCTGGTCCGCGACTCGGCGCTAAACGGGACGACGGAGGCCACCGCTGAACCTGGGGCCGGAATTGCGGCCGCGGCGCCGGAGCCGTCGGATCCGATCTCAGCCAGGCGCTTGTTGGCCAGCTCGACAACCGATCGGCCTTCCGGCGTCTCGTCCTCGAGCGAGGTCAAGAGCGCAGCCTCGAGGACTTCGCGTTCGGCCACTCCCGGCAGGGCCACGATTCGCGATGCGAGCCGGTTGCCGAAGGTGATCGTGCCGGTCTTGTCGAGCAAGATCACGTCCACGTCGCCGGCGGCCTCGACGGCCCGGCCGCTCATAGCCAGGACGTTGAAGCGCGCCACGCGGTCCATGCCGGCGATGCCGATTGCCGACAGCAGGCCGCCGATCGTCGTCGGGATGAGGCAGACGAGCAGGGCCACCAGAACGACGATCCCGAGCGGCGCGCCGGCATAAAGCCCGAACGGCCGAAGCGTCGCGGTCGCGAGCAGGAAAACGATCGTCAGGCCGGACAGCAGGATCGACAGGGCGATCTCGTTCGGCGTGCGCTGGCGCTTCGCACCTTCGACTAGGGCGATCATCCTGTCCAGGAATGTCTCGCCGGGGTTGGCCGTGATCGAGATGGTGAGGATGTCGCTGGTGACGGTCGTGCCGCCCGTGACGCTGCTCCGGATGTCCGTGCCGGGCTCCTTGAGGACGGGCGCCGACTCGCCGGTGATGACCGCTTCGTTGACGTACGCCACGCCCTCGATGACGTCGCCGTCGCCGGGGATGGTTTCGCCTTCGCGGACCACGACGATGTCGCCGCAGCGGAGCGCGGATGAACCGACGTCCTCCGAAGTGCCATCCTCGCGGCGCCGGTGGGCCATCGTCTCCGAGCGCGTCTTGCGCAGCGAGGCGGCCTGCGCTTTGCCACGTGCCTCGGCGAGAGCCTCGGCGTAAGTGGCGAAGTAGACCGTGAACCACAGCCAGATCGCGATCTGGAGCTCGAACCCGGTCGACCGACCGACTTCGTTGGCGGCGGCCTTCGTGATGCCGAGGAAGTCGGTCACCAGGATCACGGTAACGAGCGCAGCCGTGACTTCGACCACGAACATGACCGGGTTCTTGGCCAGCGCCAGGGGGTTCATCTTGCGAACGGCGGGCCCGAGCGCACCGCGCAAGGCCGTCGGGTCGAAGATGCCCCGGTTGCGCGGACCGGCGCTCCCGGCCTGGGCCTGGCGGTCTTCTCGTGCCACGCGGCGCGTGCCGCGGGCGGTATTTACAACAGACAGGGACAGGAGCTTGCGGCGGAAGCCGCCGGCTGTTTCGAAGGCCATCAGAAGAGCCTCCCGGCGTTGTTGAGGAGCTGGTCGGCGATCGGCCCGAGCGCCAGCGCGGGGAAGAAGGTCAGGGCGCCGACGATGATGATCACGCCGATGAGCAGCCCGACCCAGATCGGTCCGGTCGTTGGGAAAGTGCCAAGGGATTCTGCGACGCGGCGCTTGCCGGCCATGGAGCCGGCGATGGCCAGGATGGGCACGATCATTGCGTACCGGCCGAGCATCATCGCGAAGGCGCCGGCGATGTTGTAGAAGAGGGTGTTCCCGGAGAGCCCGGCGAAGGCGGAGCCGTTGTTGCCGGTCTGGCTGGAGAAGGCATAGAGGATCTCGCTGAAGCCGTGCGGGCCGCCGTTCAGCGGCCCCGCTTGGCCCGCTGTAGTGGCGCTCGCGAGGGCGGAGAATCCGAGGATGCTCGCGGCGAGGAAGAGGACCACGAGCATGGCCATCTTCATTTCGTAGGCTTCGATCTTCTTGCCCAGGAACTCCGGCGTCCGGCCGACCATCAACCCGGCGATGAAGACGCCGATGATCGAGAAGACCAGGATCCCGTAGAGGCCGGCTCCCGCGCCGCCCGGCGTGATCTCGCCGAGTTCGATGTTGAAGAGCGGGACGAGGCCGCCTATCGGCAGGAAGCTGTCGTGCATCGAGTTGACGGCGCCGGTGCTGGTGCCGGTCGTGACGGTCGCGAACAGGCCGCTTCCGTCGGCGCCGAAGCGGACCTCCTTGCCTTCCATGTTCCCGGCGGACTGGTCGACGTTTTGTGCCACTGCCGTGGGAATGGACGGGTTGGTGCGCTCCTCGCTGGACATCGCAACGAGGGAGCCGGTGGCGAGGACGATCATCATGACCGCCGCCAGCGCCCAGCCCTGCCGCGCGTTGCCGGCCATCCGGCCGAACGTGTTGGTGAGGCCGAAGGGAATGATGAGGATGAGCAGCATCTCGACCCAGTTGGAGATCGTGGTGGGGTTCTCGAATGGGTGGGCCGAGTTGGCGTTGAAGAAGCCGCCACCGTTGGTGCCCAGCTCCTTGATGGCTTCCTGCGATGCCACGGGGCCGAGCGGGATGATCTGGGTCGCGCCCTGCAGGGTGTGGACGGTGAGGGAGCTGGCGAACGTCTGGATCACGCCCTGCGAGACCAGGACCAGGGCGCCAACGAAGGCGATCGGGAGCAGGATGTACAGCGTGCTCCGGGTCAGGTCCACCCAGAAGTTGCCGATGGTCGGCATCGACTTGCGAACCAGGCCGCGGGTCAGGGCCAGCGCCACGGCGATGCCGGTAGCGGCCGAGACGAAGTTGCGGACCGCGAGCCCAGCCATCTGGGTCAGGTACGTCATCGTGTTCTCGCCCAGGTAGTTCTGCCAGTTCGTGTTCGTGTCGAAGCTGACCGATGTGTTGTAGGCCATGTCCGGCGCCACGGGGAGGATGCCGGCGGTTCCGCCCTGGTTCAGCGGCAGGTAGGTCTGGAGCCGCTGCTGCAGGTAGAGGGCGAGGATGCACACGAACGAGAAGACGATCACCGAGACCGCATATGCGGTCCATCGCTGCTCGGACTTCTCGTCGACGCGGAGGATCTTGTAGACGCCGCGCTCAACCGGCCGCAGGACCGGCCACAGGAATGTGCGCTCACCTTCCATTACGGCACGCATGTAGCCGCCGAGTGGCCTGGCGAGAAGCAGAACCACGGCAAAGAGGCTGAAGGCCTGGAGCAGGCCGAGTGGCGAGGGGATCATCTAGAACTTCTCCGCTCGCAGCAGGGTGAAGAGGAGATATACACCGAGGAAAAGGACGATCACGCCGCCCAGGATGTCCTGCCCGTTCATCGGGCCAACCGCTGGCACAGCCAGATCAGGCCCATGAAGAACAGCAGACACGCTGCCATCAGGGCGACCATCGCCAGGTCAAAAAGCATCGAATCCTCCCTTTGGGGCGACGGTATCGGGCCCGTCCGCCTCGCTGTGGTGGCGCTCGACGATCTCGATAAGCGTCGGAACGGCAAAGGGCTTGGGCAGGTAGCCGGCGCAGTCGAACTCACGCAGCCGAGCCGGCGGGACGGCCGTGGCGCTGACTACGAAGACCGGCGGGTTTCCGGCCGGCGCGAGGGCGCCCGACCGCAGGAAGCCCCAACCCGAGTCGCCGGGCAGGTTGATGTCGAGCAGGACGATCGTCGGCCGGTAGCCCGCCCGGATCAATTCCGATGCTTCCTCGGCGGAAGCGGCTACCCGAGCGTCGTGACCCCTGGCCCGCAGGAGCTTGGAAACGGTGGTGGCCAAAGGCACGTCATCTTCGATGAGCAGTACCCGCGCCGGAACGATTCCGCTACTCATCGATCCTCCGAANNGCCGACCCGGAGGCGACCATGGCGATCGCGCCCTCCAGCTCCGAGATCTCGGAGGTCAGGCGCCGCTTCGTCTCTGCAGGATCCGCGGTCGCGGCCGGCCGGGTCTCATCGCTATCCATGGCTTCAGGATCGGCCGTGCTCCCAAGAGGCCGCGGTCCTCTGGCCCGCCGCCGCCCTAAACGGGTTCTAAACGTCGCGGCGGTCGCGGCCGCCCATACTTGTCCGGATGACACCCGTCGACCTGCCTTCAGCCGCCGAGTCGGGCTCCCAGCGCGGCGGAGACGGGGATCGCACCCCCTGGACGCTGCGCGCGATCTACGCTGTGATCGGCTGCTCGACTGCGTCCATCGCCCCGTTCGTACCGGTAATCCTCAAGGAGCGCGGCGTATCGTCGGCGGCCATCGGGTTCGCACTGGGCCTTGCGGCCCTGCTGACGACGATCGTGGTTCCGGCCTGGGGGCACGTCGCGGACGCGATGCTGGGTCGACTTCGCGCCTTCCGGATCGGCCTCATCGTGGCGGCCGCCGCCGCCGCGGGATTGATGCTGGACTTGCCCCTCGCGGTGATCGCCGCGATCGTGGTCAGCTTCACGATCTTCGCCAGCCTGTTCCTGGGGCTCACGGACGCCCTGGCAGTTGCCGAACTCACTGCTCCCGAGCGTCAGTACGGGGCCCTCCGCGCGCACGCCAGCCTGTCCTACGCCGTTGCCCTGATCGGCATCGGTTTCCTGTATAGCTGGGCCGGATATGGCGCAGCCCCGGCAGTGTTCCTTCTCTGGGCGGGGATCGCCTTCATCCTGGTTGGTCGTGTTCGCGCGAAGACCAGCGCGGCCGCGACTCGGGGAGCGTGGAAGGCGGACGCCGAGACGTCGCGCCGCCTCGGGTCCGTCGGCCGGGCCTTTGCCGTCCAGCCCCGACTGTGGATCGTCCTCGCCGTATTCGCCGTGGCGTTTGCCGGGATGCAGGCCGGGCTGGCGTTCATCGGGATTCGAATCGTCGAACTCGGCGGCAAACCGTCTGACGTGGCGCTCTCGTTCTCCGTGTCGGCCCTGACCGAGATCCCGGGGCTCGTCGCCGCGGGCTGGATGGGTCGGCGGCTCGGGCTGCGTTGGCTCTTCGCAATCTCGCTCGTCCTCTATGGCCTTTGCATAATGTCCTGGGGAATCCTGCCCTCGGCGATCGCGATCAACGCGACGCGGCTCGTCACCGGCGTTGCGTTCGGCTCGCTCACCGCCGCCCGGGTCCTGCTTGTCCCTCGGCTGCTCCCCGAGAAGTTGCAGACGACCGGCCAGGTCCTCGTCGTGGCCTCGACCACAGGCCTGGGCGCTGTCCTGGGCACCATGATCGGCGGCGTCGCGTACGGCTCGTTGGGCCCGACGGTCTTCTTCGTCGGGGCAGGCGGAGTTGCAATCGCGGGCGGCATCGCGTCGTGGTTCGTCCTGGCCGGCGCGGTCGGTGGGCGGCTCCGGACCAGGTCCGCGGGCTCCTAGACGAGTCCTGGCGCCTGGAGTTGTTCAGGATTCGTTTAGGCCGCGATCGATCGCCGCGGGGCGCGCCTTCTTGGAGGCCGCGGCACGCTGGTGGAGTCGCAGACAG
>PMJT01000164.1:13670-17877 GCA_003158495.1 Chloroflexota bacterium
GCGAGCCCGAAGTCCTTCGATCGGTTTCGGCGCGAGCTCCAGATCGTGGCCAGGCTGGACCACCCTGGCATTGAGCGGTCCATCGACCGCCGAACCGCGCGGAGTCGCCCCTACCTGGTAATGGAATATGTCGAAGGCGAGACGCTTGCGGCGCGCCTGCAACGAGATACGCGCTTCCCGGTGGATCTGGCCGTGGGTTTCGCGATCCAGCTGGCGGAGGCGCTCGCGTACGCGCACGAGCACGGCGTCGTCCACAGGGACGTCAAGCCCGGGAACGTCCTCGTAGCCGGTGGCAATCGCCTCGTGATCATGGACTTCGGCATTGCCCTGCTCGATGGCGCGAGGCGGCTGACCTTTGGACTGTTCGGCGACCGGCTCGGTACGCCCGATTACATGTCGCCCGAGCAGATCCAGGGCAAGCGCGGCGACCCGCGGAGCGACATCTATGCGCTGGGTGCCGTCCTGTTCGAGATGTTGACCGGCCGGGCCCCGTGGCAAGGGCAAGACTCCATGGAGGTCATCAACCAGCACCTGACGGCTCCCGTTCCGCCGATGGCCGACCTCGGCGTCGAGGTGCCCCCTGCGGTGGAAGGCATCGTTCGCCGTTGCCTGCGCAAAAGACCGGACGAGCGCTACGCCGACGCCGCCTCTCTGCGCCACGACCTGGAGCACTGGCAGGAGCTGGAACCCGCCCAGTTCCTGCTCGCAGAAGAACCCGGGCTGGCTCCTGCAGAGGAGCACCTGTTGCTGCTCGTTGCCGGCATCTGTTTCGCGTTCCTGGCGATAAGCACTCTCCTGGTGACCGCGACTTATCTGGTCGCCCATCACTGATTGGAGTACCGGCCGCCGGCTACCTGAACGGCAGCGACTCGTGGTCGGCGATGCGATAGCCGATGCCGGGTTCCGTCTCGATCAGCTCCGCCAGCGATGCGGCGTTGTCCGCCGGCAGCGCCGCGGAGAGCTTGCGGCGGAGCCGGTTCACGTAGACGTGGAGATATGAGCTCTCGTCGGCGTAGGCGAGGCCCCACACGGCGCGGAGCAGCCGGGCCCGGGTCAGCACGCGGCCCTGGTTCGCGAGCATGACCTTGAGAAGCTCGAATTCGCGGGGCGTCAGACGGACGAGTTCGCCGGCAACGCGGACTTCGTGTCTAACAGCGTCCAATTCGATCGGGCCGAGCCGGAGGCAGCCGGCGGCATCGGCGCTGGCACCGCTCGCCCGCCGAAGCACGGCCCGGATCCGGGCATTCAACTCATCGAGCGCGAACGGCTTGGTCAGGTAGTCGTCCGCTCCGGCCTCGAGACCGCTGATCTTGTCGCGCTCATCGCCCCGGGCGGACAGGATGATGATCGGCGTCACGGCCTCGCGACGGATGCGCCTGATCACGTCGACGCCGTCGAGGTCCGGCAATCCGAGATCGAGCAGGACGGCATCGGCGCGATGGGCATCCCACTGGCGGATGGCCTCCTGGGCGGTGTCGGCCTGGTGAACCTCGTAGCCGCGCCGCTCCAGGTACTCCGCCAGGGCGTGGCGGGCCGGCTCCTCGTCTTCGACGATCAGAAGGCTTGGACCGGTCATCCGGCTACCGCCCGCGGTGTGCCGGACGTGGCCGCTTCGGCGCTCTCCGCCGGCGCTCCCGCGACGTCCGACGGCACCACTGCCGCGCGCAACCTGACATCCACTCGCAGACCGCCCAGCTCGCTCCGGCCTGCCTCGACCTCGCCGCGCATCGCCCGCGTGAGGCCTTCGACGACCGTCATGCCGATGCCCATGCCGCGCCGCCTTCCCTCGCCGACCGGCCCCGCCTGGTAGAACTTCTCGAACAAGTGGGGGAGTGCACCGGCCGCGACTCCCGGGCCGTCGTCCTCGACCGTGAGTTCGACCGGCCCATCCGGCAGGACGCGAGCGCCCACGCGGATGTTGTCCCCGCCATGGCGGATGGCGTTCTCGACGAGGTTCGACAACACCTGGGTCAGGTACAGCTGGTCGACCAGAACCGGCGGCAGTGAGTCGGGCAGGACTATCTCGATTCTCTTGTCGGTTGATGCGCGGGCTCGTCGGATCACCTGCGGTACCAGGTCGTCCAGGTCGCAGGGCTCGAGCTCTGGCTGGAGGGCCCCGGCTTCGATACGGCTCAGGTCGAGGAGGTTGCGAATGAGCCGGCCCATTCGTTCCGCCTCGGCATCGATCGCCTGGAAGGCCTCACGGTGGTCCGCTTCGGTCCATGTCACGGACTCGTCGAGCATGCTGCCGGCCGCCGCCCGGATCGTGGCGAGCGGCGTGCGGAGGTCATGGGACACAGAATCGAGCAACGCGGTCTTGAGGGCTTCGCTGCGCCGGGCGATCTCGGCGTTAGTCCGCTCCTGCCCTACGCGGTCGCGGACGACTGCCTGGCCGAGCTGATCCGCGGCCGCGGAGAGGATCCGGGTCTCGCCCCGGTCTGGCTCGCGCTCGTCACGGGCGCGCAGCGCCCACACGGAACCGAGGGCTTCGCCCGAGGCCTCGACCCTTACGCGATGGACCGTGGCCCGGTCGCGACGATGAATCATCGCCGTGGCGACGTGCATCCGGGCCCAGCGGGCGGGATCCTCGCCCGCTGATCGCTGCAACACGACCTGCCAGGCCGGGATCGGCAGGGGTTCGCCAGGTGCCGTATCGGCGATCGTCTTCTCTTCGGCCGGTGTGGGCCCCAGCCCGAACCAGATGCGGTCCATCGCCGTCGCCGCGGCCAACCTCTCCAGCACTATCGGTGCGGCCTCTTCCACCGTTCGGGTTTCGGCCAGGGCCCGCGATATGCCGAAAAGCGCCTGGGCTTCGCGGGCCCGCTGGGCAACCTCCTCAGCGTGTTCCGCCTGGACCGCAACCAGACGGCCTATCGCGACGGCGACCGCGAGCAGGAGCAGCAGGTTCAGCCACTCTTCGGGGCTGTTGATAGTAAACGTGTAGAGCGGTTGGACGAAGAGGAAGTCGTAGGCCAGGAACGCGGCCACCGATGTGGCCACGGCCGGCAACGTGCCCCAGCGCATCCCGATTGCCACGACCGCGAGGAGATACACGGGAGCGGCATGCGTGACGCCGACCTCGCCGAGCAGCGCGATCGCCAGCGACGCCAGGACTAGGGCGCCCGAGATCGAGGCGATCATCCTGAACGAGAACACCACGTCGGGCAGCCTCCTGCCCGTTCGCATCATTTGCATCGACTTGATGCTAGGTCCTGCGCGGCCCTGGCGCACGCCTCGGCGCCCACCCTGTTGAGCAGTTGTTGAGCGGCCGAAGCGGGGCCGGGGCCGCGCGCCCACGAGCCGATCGCCCGCGAGCCGAGCGCCACGAGCCGAGCGCCGCGAGGGGTCCCTGGTCGGGTCATAGGCGGGCGCTGTGTCGCCGAGGGGACGGATCGGCTCGCGCATCCGTACCCCTCGCCCTGGATCGGGGCTTGAGTGCGGCGCTAACCTGCTGACATGCTTGACGTGAAGCACATATCCGCGATGGGGGAGGCTCGAAGATGACGGCTCCCGGGGTCGGCCCTGCACGTGCGGCCTCTCTCGAGTTCCGTGGCGTTACCAAGCGATACGGTACGTCCGGTTCGGCGCGCGGCGCGGTCAACGACCTGTCCTTCCAGGTTCCTGCCGGGGCGATCTGCGTACTCGTGGGGCCGTCGGGCTGTGGCAAGACCACGAGCCTCAAGATGGTCAATCGCCTGATCGAGCCGACCTCCGGCGAGATCCTCCTGGACGGCTCCAACGTCATGGCCGAGGACGTGACTGCGCTCCGCCGGCGCATCGGTTATGTCATCCAGCAGGTCGGTCTCTTCCCGCATCTCACGATCGGCCAGAACGTGGCCGTCGTTCCGGCGCTGGTCGGTTGGCCGGCGGCGCGCCAGAAGGCTCGCACCGAGGAGCTGCTCGCTCTCGTGGGCCTTGATCCCGCGATCCACCGCGATCGGTACCCCACGGAACTCTCCGGCGGGGAGCGCCAGCGCGTGGGAGTGGCTCGAGCCCTGGCCGCGGATCCGCCGCTGATGCTCATGGACGAGCCCTTCGCCGCCGTCGACCCGATCGTTCGCGAGCGGCTCCAGGACGAGTTCCTTCGCCTGCAGCGCGAACTGGCCAAGACGATCCTCTTCGTAACTCACGACATAGACGAGGCGATCAAGATGGGCGACCTGATCGCGGTGATGGCGGAGGGCGGCCGACTGGCCCAGTTCGGGCC
>PMJT01000140.1 GCA_003158495.1 Chloroflexota bacterium
TAGCAAAGGGGCGGCGATAGCCACTCGACGGGAGGCCCCAGGCGGGCGGCGCGCCGCGCAGCCGGGCCCGTCCGGGCGGACAATAGGGGCCAGTCAACGGAGCGTCGCAGCGAGCCGCCTAGCGAGGCACGCCGCGCATCTCCGTCTTCGGCGCCGCCTTCAGCGAGGAATGCCAAGTGAGCGAGCCGTTCACCTTTGATCGATTCATGGCGATGCCGCGCCTGTCGGCCCTGAAGCTCTCCCCGGACGGCAGGCGCCTCGTGGTCGCGGTCAGCCGGCCCGACGTGGAGGGCAAGAAGATGAAGACCGCGCTCTGGCAGGTCGACACGGCCGGCCGGGCGAAACCGCGGCGGATCACCCGGTCGGCGGCGGGGGAGTCGGTGGCGGCGTTCGCGCGCGACGGTTCGCTGCTCTTCACTTCGGCTCGACCGGACTCGGACGTCAAGGAAGACCCGGACAACAAGATCAACGCGCTCTGGATCCTCCCGGCCGAAGGCGGCGAGGCGCGACTGCTCCTGGCGCCCGAAGGCGGTATCGACGGCGTGTCGGTGGCGTTCGCGGCCGACGCGATCGCGTTCGGCGCGCACGTGCATCCCGAGGCGAAGGACCTGGCCGACGACGCGGCCCGCGGCAAGGCCCGCCGAGACGCAGGCGTGGGTGCCCTGCTCTTCGACGATTACCCGATCCGATACTGGGACTCGTGGCTGGCTCCGCGCCGGCGGCGTCTCTTCGCGACCGTAGTGCCCGCGCTCGAGTCGGACCCGGAGGCGCGCCTGGACCCGCACGACCTCACCGGCCCGGTCTCGGGCGGGACGATCCTCGAGTCGGGCATCTCACTCTCGCCCGACGGTAAGACGCTCTACACGACGTGGGTCGACTACAAGGACTCGCCGCGAATCCGGGAGGATCTCGTGGCCATCGACGTGACGACGGGCGAACGGCGTTACCTGACCAGCGGCGACGCTTCGTACATGGGCCCCAAGGCCTCCCCGGACGGCAAGTATGTGGCCTGCGTCCGCGGCACGTTCGGTTCGCCGGACGAGGCGATGGACTGCACCCTGTGGCTCGTCGACCTTGTGACCGGCGAGGGCCGCGACCTCACGCCTGAGATGGACCTCTGGCCCGAAGGGCCGATCTGGGCCGACGACTCATCCGCGATCTTCTTCACGGCCGACCTGGACGGCGGCGTCGCCGCGATCCGTGTCGATCTGGCAGACGTCGCGCCGGGTGAGCCCGCCAGGGTTACCACGCTCACTTCAACGGGCGCCATGTCCGAGTTGTGCCCGTCGCCCGACGGCACCAGGATCTACGCCCTGCAGTCGACCGTCACGACCCCACCGAGGATCGTCTGCTTCGACGCGCGCACGGCCGACCAGTCGGTCGTCGAGCTGCCGAACGGCATCGACGAGGGCGGCATCGCCGTCCGATCGCGCGTCGAACGGCTGACCGCGAAGGCGTCCGACGGCACGCCCATTCGGTCGTGGCTGGTTCTGCCGCCGGAGGCCTCGGTCGAGAAGCCGGCGCCGCTCGTCGTCTTCGTCCACGGCGGCCCGCTGGGGACCTGGGCGGGCTGGCACTGGCGCTGGAACGCGCACCTGCTCACCGAGCGCGGCTACGCCGTCCTGATGCCGGACCCGGCCATCTCGCTGGGCTACGGGCTGCGCATGGTCCAGCGCGGCTGGGGCGACTGGGGCAACGCGCCGTTCACGGACGTCATGGCCGCGACGGACGCCGTCCTGGCCGAGCGAACGGACCTCGACAAGGCGCGGACGGCGCTCATGGGCGGCAGCTTCGGCGGCTACATGGCCAACTGGGTGGCCGGCAAGACAGATCGATTCCGCTGCATCGTCACCCACGCTTCGCTCTGGGACCTCAAGCCTTTCCACGGCACCACGGACGACGGCGTCTTCTGGGAGCGCGAGATCGGCGACCCATACCGCCAGCCCGAGAACTACATCCGGCAGTCCCCAGCGGAGAACATCGCCGCGATCAAGACGCCGATGCTCGTCATCCACGGCGAGCAAGACTTCCGCGTCCCGGTCAGCGAGGCGCTAAAGCTCTGGACGGATCTCCACCGGCACGGCGTCGAGGCGAAGTTCCTTTACTTCCCGGACGAGAACCACTGGATCCTGAAGCCGCAGAACTCGCGTATCTGGTACGCCACGGTCCTGGCCTTCCTCGACCAGTACGTGCTGGACAAGTCCTGGGAACGGCCGCCGCTTCTGTAGGGGAGTGGGTGTTGAAGGGCGGCGCGGGGCGGCGACGCGGGCGGCGACGCGGGGCGGCGCGGCGGGCGGCGACGCGGGGCGGGGGAGGCCAGGCCCCAAACCCTGGCCGAGTTCCTGCCGTTTACGGGCCCGGGCGGTACTAAGTTGATACTCCGTGGTTGGCGGCTGCCCGGGAGCTCTCGAGATGGCCGTTTCGGCGCCGTTTCGCCCCCGGGGCCGTCGCTGACCCCGATTCGCGCCGAGGGCGGGTGGTCCGGCCTCCCCGAGATGGTCCGGATCGGCAGATGGTTCCGCATAGCACCGCCCCCACCCGTAGACGGCAGCAATTCGGCGGCGGAGGGTCCGGTCGGGTCGGCTCGGGCCCGCGGCACCATTTCGACCTGCCCCGGGCCGGCCGAGCGTGAAGCGTTGCAATTCCGATTCAATTGAGTTCCGCTCGGGCCGAAACGTTGGCCTCTCCCACTCTGTCCGGTAGCCTTCGGGTTCGATCCTTGGATGAGGTTCCCGAGCTGCTGCTGTGGGGAATCTGGGAAGAGGCAAAACCTACGAACAACTCGTCAGGAGTCGTAATGACCGCTCGTCAAAAGGCGATCGAGGCAATTTCGAACCACAAGGTTGCCTCCACTCAGAGCTACCTGGAGCATGCCGGGCAGGACATCTACGGCGAGTACGTCTTTGGTGAGGAGTCGCAGCGCCAGTACCTGGCCAAGCCGGTCTTCAAGAAGCTGCGCCGGACGATCGAGGGCCTCGAGCCGTTCGATCCGGCCATCGCGGACGCCGTCGCCCAGGGCGTCAAGGAATGGGCGATGGCGCACGGCGCCACCCACTACACCCACTGGTTCGTGCCAATGACCGGCGGCAGCGCCGAGAAGCACGACTCGTTCCTGAGCCCCACGGGCCAGGACCAGACCATCGCCGAGTTCTCGGGCAAGGGCCTCGTCCAGGGCGAGCCGGACGCCAGCNNCGGCTACACCGCCTGGGACGTCACAAGCCCGATCTTTCTCCAGGTCGAGCCGAACGGCGTGACCCTGACGATCCCGACCGGCTTCGTCAGCTATACCGGCGAGGCGCTGGACCACAAGATCCCGATGCTTCGCTCGCAGGAGGCCCTGGGCAAGCAGGCCCTGCGCGTCCTGAAGTGGTTCGGCAACACGACCACCAGCCGCGTCTTCACCAACATCGGCCCCGAGCAGGAATACTTCCTGGTCGACCGACGGTTGGCCGAGCAGCGCCCGGATCTGATCCTGACCGGTCGGACGCTCTTCGGCGCCCCGTCGCCCAAGGGCCAGGAGCTCGAGGACCAGTACTTCGGCTCGATCCGCGAGCGAAT
>PMJT01000155.1 GCA_003158495.1 Chloroflexota bacterium
GTCGTCGACCGCCAACCGCACGCCCAATGACTTGAGCTGGAACAGCCGGTTCAGCGTCGCGGCCGTGTCGATCATGAGGACGCTCTCGGTGATCTCGAGGATGAGCCGGCTCGGCATCAGGCCCGAGTCGTCGAGTGCGTTGGCGACGTCGCGGACGATGTTGGGGTGGCGCAGCTGGCGGGCCGAGAGGTTCACGTTGAGCGCCAGCGGTTCGTCGGCGGGGATTTCCTTCTGCCAGGCGCGGACCTGGCGGCAGGCTTCCCGGATCGCCCACTGGCCGAGCGGCACGATCAGGCCCGTTTCTTCCGCTAGCGGAATGAACTCCATCGGCGCGACGAGGCCGCGACGCGGGTGCTGCCATCGGACGAGGGCTTCGACGCCGGTCAGCCGGCCGGTCTGCAGGTCGACCGTCGGCTGGTAGTGGAGCATGAACTGCTGCTGTTCGATGGCCGTCCGAAGCTGCGACTCAACTTCGATGCGGCGGATCGCGTCGGCGTGCATCTCCGGGTCGAAGAGGGCGAAGCCGCCCTCCTTGAGCCGGGCCTGGTGCATGGCCAGCGCGCCGTTTCGAAGCAGGTCTTCGGCCGTCTCGCTGCCGCCGATAGATACGACGATGCCGATGTTCGGCTGCAGTTCCACCTGCGCCCCAGGCAGGTGGAGTGGCTGGTGGAGCAGCGCCATGATCCGCTCCATCGCCATCGTGGCGTCGGCCGGTGAGACGAGGCGGTCCAGCAGGATCGCGAACTCCTCGCCGCCCATCCGGGCGACGGTGTCCTGGCCGCGAACGCAAGAGCGCAGCCGGTCGGCCACCATCATCAGGGCGGCGTCGCCGGCGGTGTAGCCCATGCTGTCGGTGACGCGCTTGAGACCGGTCAGGTCGCAGTAGAGAACAGCAACGGTGCTTTCGTCGCGCTGTGCCGATAGGAGCGCGTGTTCTATGCGGTTCGTGAAGAGCGCACGGTTCGCGAGCCCGGTGGCCGAATCGTGGAAAGCCTGGTGGCGCATCTGCGCTTCCAGGCTGTGACGCTCGGTGGCGTCGCGGGTGTTGAGGACGATGCCGTCGATGGCCGGCTCGTCGAGCATGTTGGTGATGCGCGTCTCGGTGTGGCGCCACGAGCCGTCCGCGTGGCGCAGCCGGAACTCGCAGACGCGCGAGGCGGCGGCCTCGGCCGCGACGAGATGGAACTCGGCGCTGACGTTGGGCTCGTCGTCGGGGTGGATCAGCTTGGAGATGGGCTCGCCGATCATTGCATCGGCTTTGTAGCCGAAGAGCTGCAGGATCGACGGCGATTGATAGCGGATGTGGCCGTCCATCGAGACGATGCTGATGATGTCGCTCGAACTCTGGACGAGGGCCTGGAACCGGGCCGCGCTTTCTCGCTCGACGGTGTCGTGCTGCGCGTCGACGCGGGCGATGGCCAGCGACGCCTGCGTTGCGGCGACGATGGCTCCGTCGGCGACCAGGCCGAGCCTGTTTTGCCGGTAGACGGCGAACCACGTGGCGGCCAGGATCACCGGCCCGGCGAGCCCGGCCACGTAGAGGAGAGCCGGATTGGCGCCCGAGGCGGCCGCAACGACCAGCGCCCCAGCCGAGTTGGCCAGGGCGAATGCCAGTAGCAGCAATTGCACTCGGCCTCGCAGACTGCGGGGTCGAGCTGCGGCGCGAAGACCCAGGAGGATCGTCGCTACCTTCGGGCGAGCCAAGACGAGCAGTTCCTCCGGGTGGCTATTCGATCGACACCTGGGTACCGGGTGACAGGACTGCCAAAACGTCTACTGACGGCTTCGGCTGCGAGTGCGCACGACTGAGGGTCCACACCTACGCCAAATGGAGGAACTTGCTCTGGGGCTCTCGTTCACGATCCGGCGTGCCTCGCCGCGTAGTAGCATCGCCGGGATCATGACGACACCGAAGCTCCCCCCCAGGCCCATGTCCGGCTGGAGCCTTCGCCCGATCGAGGAGAGCGATCTGGCCCGCTACGGCTCGCCGTACGAGATAGACGGCGACGACATTGACCTCGAATACGTTGACTACGAGGTCGGCCTGGGCGATCGAATCCGGAACTTCGTGGGCCGGATCCTGCTCCGCGTCGGGTGGGTCGTGCTTGCCGCCGGCCTCGCCTTCGGGTCCGCCGGGATCGTCGCAGCGACCGAGCATCTGCCGTCCCAGGGGACGCGGCCGGAACTCACCTACGGCGCGGACCTTCTCATGTCCACCAAGCTCGACGCCGCCGTGCGCGACCTGGCCCGGCTAAAGGACGACGTCGACTCGCTCGGCGAGATGGCTCGCAAGACCCTTGCCGCGATGGCCCAGATCAACCGGACGGATCTGCAGGCGGCCTGGGACGGCGGCTGGAACAACATCAACTCGATAGACGCCGGCGCGGCCGACCTCAAGAACCGGCTGAACTGCGGCGCATGGGCGTCGACCCTGCAAATGGAACTGATCAAGACCTACAGCCCGGCCATGGTCGATCGCTACCACAGCGTCTGCGTGGCGATCGATTCGGTGGCCCCGCTCCACGCCGCCTGGCAGTCGATGGTCGACGGCAGCGCCACCGCTATCCGGGTCGTCGACGACATCGAAACCCACGACTCGGACGCGACCGCCGCCCTCCAACTCGAGTCCTCGGGGCGGTACCAGGACGCGTTGAACGAGCTGGTGCCCGCCGACGATGCGCTCGCCGACGCTGCCAACATTGCCCAGACGCTCGCGGTCACGGGCGATGTCTCCACTCTCACCACCTGGCTCTCCCGGACCAAGACCTTCGACGACACGTTGCGTGTCCTGTGGCAGACCGTCATCGACTCGAAGGGCAAGGTCACGGCCCAGGTGACGGCCGCCCTGCGCGCAGTCGACGCGGCCAAGGCCCTCCTGCCACAGAACAACGACGTGCTGCAGGTTGTCCTGTACGAGGCGGCCGGCAACCTGACAACGAGCGGAATCTCGATCGAGTCGTCCCGGGGCGCCCTCGGCGACGCGCTGGCGAACCTCACACTCGGCTCGGTCGTCGGCCGGTAGTTCGGGGCGGCCGCCGCTCGCGGCGCCAACCATTGCCCGCCACCGCCCGCGCCTCTGCCGGCCCGCGCCGCCACCGCCCGCGCCTCTGCCGGCGTGCGCCGCCGCTCGCATCCCCAACGGACCCGACGCGAGTCGATAGACTAGCCGTCGTCATAGTATCGGCGCACCGACGCCATGGGTTAGCGGCGCCCCGATGAGCCGCGCGGTCGGAGGGCCTGGGCATGCAGTTGCGCGTAGTCGGCGATCACCCATGGGATGTCCCCGCCGACGTCCTGGCGGTCCCGTTCATCGGCGAGCCCCGATTCGAGGGCGTGCTGGCGGAACTGGACAAGCGTGCCGGCGGCGAACTCGCCGCCCTGGCAGCCTTCGGCGAACTGAAGTCGGACCGGTACTCGACCGTGATCACGCCCGCGGGCAGCGTGCAGGCCGGTCGTGTCGTGGCAGTCGCGGCCGGTGACGCGGGCTCCATCACCCGCCAGGTTGTCGTCCGGATCGGATCCTCTATCGAGCGGCGCCTGGCCGGCCGAACCGTGAAGACGCTCGCCGTCTGGCTCGGCGATCTCGGCGAGCATCTCGAGGGCGGCGCGACCGCTGCCGCCGAGCTCATCTCCCGTGGCATCGTAGAGGGCGAGTTTGAGCCCGCCACTATCTATCGCGACGATTTCAAAGGCGCACCGCCCGCGCTGGACGAACTCATAATCGTCGCGCCGGACGCGGACGCCGCCGCGGTCAAGGCCGCAGCCGAACGCGGCATCATCATCGGCGAGGGCTGTAACGTCGCCCGGCGCCTGGACAACCGCTCCGCCAACGACGTCTCGCCCGAAGTGCTCGCCGGCGAGGCTCGCGCCCTGGCAGAGAAGCACGGCCTCTCGATCGACGTCCTGGAACCGGCCCGCGCCGCCGAGCTCGGCATGGGCATGTTCCTGGCCGTTGGGTCCGGCAGCGACAACCCGCCGCGCATGATCGTCCTGCGGAGCGGCGAGGCCGGCGCGAAGGATAAGCTCGGACGCCGCCTGGCCATCATCGGCAAGGGCGTCTGCTTCGACTCCGGCGGCATCAGCATCAAGCCGGCCGACCGGATGGAAGAAATGAAGATGGACAAGACCGGTGCCTGCACCGTGATCGCGGCCATCACCACCGTCGCCCGACTGGCCCCCGGCACGCCGATGATGGCCATCGCCCCGGCGGTCGAGAACATGCCCGGCCCGCACTCGGCCCGGCCCGGCGACATCGTCAAGGCGATGAACGGCAAGACCGTGGACATCATCAATACGGACGCGGAGGGCCGGCTGATCCTGGGCGACGCCATGTGCTACGCCGAGAAGCTCGGCGCCACTCACATGGTGGACGTGGCAACTCTCACAGGCGCTGTTGCCCGGGCCTTGGGCGACCAGATGACCGGCGCCTTCGGAACGCCCCAGTCGTGGTACGACGCCTTCGCCGCGGCCGGCGCACGGGCAGGGGAGCAGTATTGGCAGCTGCCCATGATCGAGGAGTACCGCAGGGACCTGGACAGCTGGTACGCGGACTTCACAAACACGGGCTCCGTGGAGGGAGGGCTCATCAAGAGCGCCCTCTTCCTCCGCGAATTCGCGACGGTGCCGTGGGTTCACCTCGATATCGCGGGCACGGCCTACTTCCACAAGAAGAAGGCCTACGCGCCCACCGGCGCCACGGGCGTCTCCCACGCAACCCTAGTGGAGCTGGCCCTGGCCGGCGCCAGGTAACCAGCATGCCGTCGCTTCCGGCCGGAATCGACCCTCTCGCCCTGCTGCTCGGTCTCGCCGGGCTCGCCTGGGGCGTCGTGGCGGACCGCATCTCGGCCCGCTGGCCGGCTCATGAGGACGGCAGCGTCCGCAAGGTTGACTGGCGGACGGTGGTCGTGGCGGTCCTGGGTGCCGTCGCGATGGCCGTGGCCCCGGTGCGCTTCGCCGATCCCGGCGAGCGGCTGCTCTTCGGCGCCTTCTTCGCGGCCTGTGTCCTGCTCATGGCCACGGACCTGGATCAGCGGATCATGCCGAACGTGATCACGCTGCCGCTCATCGTCCTGGGCGCGGTCGCCCTTGCCTGGGGCGGCGACTCCCTCGTGTNNTATGTGGCCTCGATGCCCTTCGGAGATGGCGCGTTCGGCGAGGCCGACGTCAAGTTCCTGGTCGCGGCCGGCCTGCTGACGGGCTTCATCCGGATCGTACTGTCCGTCTTCGCCGCGGCGATGATCGCCGGGGTCGCGATCGTCGCGCTCCTGGCGACGCGCCGCGCGACCCTCAAGAGCTACATCCCCTTCGGGCCGTTCCTGATCATGGGGGTTGTCTGGGCGGTGCTGCTCCCGGCCTCGTCCTGACCGCGGCGGCGCCGTTACTCGTCGGTGGGCGGCTCGAGGATCCCGGCCTCCGGGCTTCCTCTGACGATCGTCGCCCTGCGAACGTCGCAACTTGGGCAGTAGAAGGTCGTGGTGTTGGCGGCGCTCCGCTCGAAGCCCATAAGGTCCGTGATTACCTCCGGGGCGCCGCCTGCGGCGCCCTTCGACGCCGGGTAGCCGCACTTGCAGGACTCCACCTTCTCCGTGTCGGGATCGAAGAGGTGCTGTTCGGCAAGGAAGGTTTCGAGAGTGCCGTGATTGTCGGCCCCTTCGCCTCCGGCATCGAGGATCTCGAGCGCGCGCTGCACCAGGTCCAGGTGGGCGAACGGCTCCTCCCGGGATTGTCCGAGGGTGGCCAGGGCCGCCGCGGCCTCGACCCGGAAGCGCCACCTGGGCGCGCTTCGGAGGGCCGAATCGAGAGCTTCGACAGCCGGCTCGCCAATCTCGATGCACTTGTCGAAGCGGCCCTGGGCCGCCCAGTACGCAGCGGCCATGGCGTCCCCCGCCTGGGGCTGCCACTCGAGCTGGGCCAGGGCGTACATGATGTCGGCGCGTTCCATTGCGGCGGCGCCGGGATATGAAGCGACGAGGAACGGCACTGCCTCCGGCCCGCACTCGGCGCAGCGGCGCCACTCTCGGTGGGCGGCCCAGTAGCGGGCACCCGTTTCGTCCGCGGTCGGCTGCCATTGCATCTCAGCGAGGCCGCGGGCCGCGGCGCGGCGGATCGTCGCGTCGCCATCGGAGAGCAGGCCGGTGAGGACCCCCGCGACCTCAGGCGTCCCGATCCGGGCCAGGCGGCGAATGGCGACCTCTCGCGCATCGGGGTCCGACTGGGACAGGGCCGCCCTGAGCGGTGCGATCGCTCGTGCGTCGGCCAGAGTGTCCAGCGCGTGCGAGGCGGCTCTCTCCATGGCCGCGTCGGAACGGCCGGTGCTCCTGGCCCGGGCCGTCTCGCGGGCCACGATCATGATGAGCGGCAGGACGGCCTGCATCTCGCCCATCGTGGCCAGGGCCTTGATTGCGGCGATGCGAACGTTCTCGTCCGCGTCCTTGACCGCGTTGAGCAACGGCGCCACGCTGTCGGGAGTGTTGAGCCGGCCGAGGGCGGTGGCGGTGACCCGGCGGGTCTCCGCGTCGATGTCCGCCATGAGGCGCTTGTACAGGGCGTTCTCGGCGATGGAACGGACCTGGGCGTCGGGATCGGCGAGGGCTCGTACGAGCGGATCCACGACACGTTGACCGCCACGAGCGACCAGGGCTCCGACCGCGGCGCGCCGGACGCCCGAGTTCTCGTCGGCCAGCAGCACCGCGAGCGCGTCGACCGACGCTGGATCGTGCAGAGCTCCGAGGGCTTCCGCCGCCGCGCGCCGGACCGGGGCATCCTTCCAGGCGAGCGCCTTGATAAGGCCCTGGACGTCCCTTCGGGCCTCCATCTGGTCGATGTTCGGAGGACCGAAGAGCGGCATTCCGGAGAGCCTCTTTCCCTCGTGAACCGGCGGGACCCGGCCGCAAGAGCCGGGCTGGAGCTTGAGTTGCGGCAGACGGCGTGCAGCATCGGCGCCGGGGCCGCGGAGGTGTGTGGGAGAGAGGCTAGCACCGTTGCCCCCGGTTGTGGGAGGGCCAATCGACCACCGGACCGCTCGCCGCGCTGCCGCCCGCACGAGGGCGCCGCGGGCCACACCACGCCACGGCGCGCTGCGGACGCGCTGCCACTGCTTGCCGCCCGCACCCGCCGCCGGAACCACACCAAAGCTATCCGAACCGCCCCGGACCGTGGCGTCATGCGGTCATCGACGCCTCGCTACAACGATCGTCATTGCGTGAGTAGTTGTATTATCGGAAACAGCCGGAGTCGTCCTGAGGTAGTGCCCTCTCCAACGGACGGCGTCAGACCGGCGGGCGTAACCGCATCACGCGCTCCGCAGCGCGCGCAACGGAGCTTGCTCGCACGATGACGACCTCGAACGACCGCCGCACACCTCGCCGCCGTGGCAACCGGTGGCGTCTTCTCCAACTCTTCCTCGGCGTGGCAATGCTCGCGCCCTCGTTCCTGCTGGCCGCGCCGTCCGCCCCTGTTCGAGCCGATGCCCTGAGCGACGCCATCAAGGAACAGCAGCGACTGGCCAAGCTGATCGCCAACCAGAAGTCGCAGCTCGTGCAGCTTTCCAATCAGCAGGCTTCGCTGCGGTCCCAGATCACCAAGACCCAGGCGGACCTGGCCGGTGTCCGGACCACGATCGACCAGGCCCAGGCCGACGTCGACGCGCTAGGAAACCAGCTCGTGGGCGTGAAAGCCAGCTACGACAGCCTAGCGTCCGAGCAGGTCCTCTTCGAGCTGAGGCTCGTTCAACTCACCAACATCCAGAACGCCAAGCAGCGCGAGCTGGACGTCCGCGAGTCCATCCTGGCGGGGCGGCTGGCCGCGGCCTACGAGACCGACCAGACGCCGCTCCTCCAGCAGATCCTCACGGCCCATTCATTGACCGACGCCCTGGCCGACGTCTCCTACTACGGCGACCTGGCCGCGGCGGACAAGGCCCTGGCCGACCAGATCCGCACCGATCAGGCCGCACTCGCCGAGATGCGCCAGAACGTGCAGACGGCAAGCGATGCCAATAGCCAGCTCAAGAACCAGGTCGGCAGCCAAAAGCAGCAGATCGTGGATCAGCAATCGCAGCTGGCCGCGGCCCAGAGGCAGCTGACCGATCTCAAGGCCCAGCTCGAGACGCAGCTGGCTGCGCAGCAGGCGGCCGAGACAAAACTCGAGGCGAACCAGACGACGCTCAACGCTGCGATCAGGTCGAACGGCCAGGCTCTCGACAGCCTCGGAAACAAGATCGACGCGCTGGTCAGGCAGCAGGGCCTCGCCGGCAAGATCCCGTCGCAGTACAACGGCACGCTGAAATGGCCGATGGGCGGGGTCGTCACCCAGCAGTTCGGCTGCACCGGCGTCCTGTCCGAGCCTCGTGTCGGGAGCTGTGCCCACTTCCACCAGGGCATCGACATTGCCGCTCCGTGCTTGACGCCGGTCTACGCGGCCGGCGCCGGCGTGGTGGTATTCGTGGGTTACAACCCCTATGACGCCCCGCCCCGGGCCTGGCTCGTAATCATTGCCCACTCGACGAGCATGGTCACCTGGTACGCCCACATGACCGCCAAGGCGCCGCCCGGCATCGCCGTCGGGGCGTCGGTGGCGGCCGGCCAGCTCATCGGCACGGAAAACACGACCGGCCACTCGACGGGCTGCCATCTCCACTGGGCAGTCCGCGTCAACGGCACGTTCATGAACCCCAGGCTCTTCCTGTAACCAGCCGCGGACCGGCCCGGCAGCGGCCCGGACGCTGCCCCTCTCCCAATCATTGGGCCCACACGGAGCGACTCTCCGTAGCCTCCATCCAGTGCTGGCAGCGGGGTGCTAGCATCGACTCAGCCCGGCCAGACCCGGGCACGAAGCGAGAGGACGCCTGATGAAGCGAACTCTGGCGGTGATACTCGCAGGCGGGGAGGGCGAGCGGCTCTCGATCCTGTCGTCGCTGCGGGCAAAGCCGGCTGTGCCGTTCGGCGGCAAGTACCGCNNCGCTCGCTCAACGACCATATCGGCATGGGCCGGCCGTGGGACCTGGACCGCAACTACGGCGGCGTCCGGATGCTCCAGCCGTACATCGCCCGCGGGCGCGTCGCCGAGTGGTACCGCGGCACCGCGGACGCCGTCCTGCAGAACCTCAACGTCATCGNNCAGGCGCCGGGAGACACCGTCCTGGTGCTGGCGGGCGACCACATCTACAAGATGGACTACCAGCCGTTCGTGGCCGCGCACCGCCGCCACCGGGCGGATGTGACGATCGCCGTCCGCCACGTGCCGCTCTCGGACGCCACGCGGATGGGCATCCTGGCCCTGGACGACAGCGACCGCATCGTCGAGTGGCAGGAAAAGCCGCGCCAGCCCAAGTCGGACCTGGCCAGCATGGGCGTCTACGTCTTCTCCAAGCGGGCCCTCCACCAGTGGCTCTCGGACACGCGGGCCGACTTCGGCCACAACGTCATCCCGGCCATGATCGAGGGCGGGGCCCGAGTTTTCGGCTACCGCTTCGACGGCTACTGGCAGGACGTGGGAACGATCCAGTCCTACTGGGAAGCGAATCTGGCCCTGCTTTCGGACGCGCCGGAACTGGATCTCTACGACCGCGAATGGGTCATCCACACCCGGTCCGAGGAGCGGGCGCCGGCCAAGATCGGAGCCACGGCCCAGGTTCACCGGAGCCTGATCAGCCACGGCTGCGTGATAAACGGCTCCGTCGTGAACTCCGTGCTGTCCCCCGGCGTCGTAGTGGACGTGGGCGCAGTGGTTCGCGACTCGATCGTCCTTTTCGACTCGGTCATCAGGCCCGGGGCGGTCGTCGATCGCGCGATTTTGGACAAGGAAGTCGCGGTCGGGCCGGGCGCGATCGTCGGCGAAGGCACTGACTACGACGTAGTGAACCGGCGCGAGCCGGGTCGTCTGAACACCGGCATCACCGTNNCGGCGGACTTCCTGTCGCGCGTGATCCGCAGCGGCTCCACTGTGGAGCGGCCGCGGGAGCGCGGCACCAGGCTCGGATCGCGGGTCAAGGCCAGCGAACCGTCCGAAGGTCGTGAGCCGGTCGGTGTGGACATGGGACCGGCAGGGACGGATCCCGATGGCGTCCTGACTACTCCAGGCGGTCGGACCGCATCCGGGGAGACGAGCGACTGAGGCGCATGTCGAGATTCGGCAATGACACGCGACGCCAGACGCGGCCGGTAGGGCCCGCCGCCGCTGTGGGCTGATCGGCCGCAGGGGCATGGATCGCGGCGTCAGGCGCGTTCCGCGGAGAGCTCTCGTTGGAGCCCTCACGTTCTTTGCGGCCGTCACGTTCGGGCAGGCCGTAGCGCCGCCGGTCGCCGCCGCCGTCCAGTCGGACTTGGGCTACGTTTCGGCCTCCACGTGGACCGCCGATGCGATCGAAGGGCGCGTCCACGTCGTGAACGTCGTGACGGCCACCTCCAACACGGTGGACGTGGCCGGCCGGCGCTTCTACTACGACCATATCCAGCTGACGCTGCCGCCCTTCTCGACCGGCTACCAGGCCCTCTCGGTCTTCAACAAGACCCTGCCGGTCACGGTCGAATCGGTCGGCACCGCCGGCGTGACCGTCACCGTCGGCCTGGGGGAGCGGCTCTATTCGGGTGCCAGCACGACCTTCAGCCTGCATTTCGACCTAGTCGATTCCGGCGGCTCGACGGACCGCGACTTCCGCATCGGTCACAAGGTGATGTCGTTCCCGGTATCGGCGCTCGGCAGTCCGGGGACGCCCGGCAGCACGGTCACGGTCATCTTCCCGCCCGCCTTCACCGTCCAGGAGGAACTCGGCAACCTCACGCGAGCCGTCTACGGTTCCGGCGAGGTCGTCTTCTCATCGGGCACGATCGAGGATTCGACCCAGTTCGGCGCCTGGTTCACCGCGGTCCAACCCGTGCCGGCCAGTGACTTCCGGGTGCGGCAGGTCGTCATCGGCCCTCTCACCATATCCCTCCGGTACTGGTACGACGACGTGGGCTGGGCCGATCAGGTCGAGCGCGTCCTGCGGCTCGGCTATCCGCTCCTCCGCAGCATGATCGGGCTGGGCGATCCGGTCTCAACGACACTTACGGTCGAAGAAGCGTCCAGCGCCGACCTGGGTTTCAGCGGCTCCTACGACGTCGCCCAGGGCCAGGTGCGGATTTCGTATTTCGCGGATCCGTACGTGATCCTGCACGAGACCGCCCACATGTGGTTCAACGTCAACCTCGTCAAGGACCGCTGGGTCGAGGAGGGCTTCGCGTCGTACTACGCCCAACTGGCGGTCGACCAGTTGGGCCTGCCGGATCACGCCCCCGTCCTAAGCGACCGGGTCCTTCAGTCGGCCATTCCTCTCAACGACTGGATCGCGGCCGGACAGCCGAACACCGCAACCGAGGTCTACCTCTACGCGGCGGCGCTGGAGGCGGCCCATGAGATCGCCACGCAGGCGGGTCCCGACGCCCTGCGTCTGGTCTGGGCGGAAGCGCGCGCCGGCAAGGCGGCCTACCAGCCGGTCCACGCGATCCAGAACGACATGGCCATCGGCCAGCCGACCGACTGGCGCAGGCTGCTCGACCTGCTGGATCGGACGACCGGCAAGTCGTTCGCCGGCATCTGGCAGCAGTGGGTACTCGATCCTTCCCAGGTCCAGCTACTCGGCCAGCGGACCGCCGCCCTGACCGACTATTCCGCGGCCCTGGCCGCCGCGGGCCCGTGGGACCTGCCGCCCGAGGTCCGCGGGGCGCTGGGCGAATGGCAATTCGAACAGGCCGCGTCGTACATGACGGAGGCCCGTGTCGTCCTGGCCGAGCGCGACGAAATCGCCACGTCGGCCGCAACGGAGCAGACCACTCCGCCGCCGAAGCTCCGTCAGAACTTCGAGCGATCCGGCCTGATCGCCGCTTCGTCGGAAGCCTCCACCGAACTGTCGGCACTCGGCGCGCTCGCCGCCGCCAGGCAGGCCCGGACCGACAATGGCGGCGCCGCACGGGTGGTCGGGTTGATCGGCACGGATCCCCAGGCCGATCTGGCGCTGGCTCGCGATGCCTTTGCCAGGGGAGATCTGTCGGGGGCGATTTCGCTGGCCACCAGCGCTCGTCATGCCTGGCAGGGCGCCGACGACACGGGGCAGATGCGCATCTTCGGCAGCGTATGTGTCCTTGTCGGCTTGCTGATCCTGATCGGGCTCGTGGTGTGGCGTCGCCGGAGCGCGCAGGGCCGGATTTCGGGCGCCTCGGACGTTGGTTCGCCGAACTCCGCCGTCGGAGCAGCCTCAGGGTCAGCTGCTGCTGGCGCCCCCGGGGTGGCGATCGCCGCGGCCGGAGCCGAAGGCCATGCGACGGCCGGGGGCGTCGGGGTGGGGGAGGACTCGGCCGTCCGGGTCCGTGCGGGCTGGCGCGCCCGGGCGCCACTGGCCGCCGCCATCACGAGGCATCGCTTGTCTGCCGAGGGCTTCCGCGACGATGGTTCGCCCGCGGAGGGGTACCCCGGCNNCCCGGCAACGCAGTGCCCGGCGACACAGTGCCCGACAACGGCCACGACTCCGGCTATCCCGACGGCAACCACCGCGGCCAGGGTCACGCCCAGCGCAACGGCGGCGCCGAGCCCCAAGGCACCGGCGACTCGGCGGCAGATCCATCCGACCTGCAAGTGGCGTTGCCGGACTGGCCGGTCGAATCTCTCGGTTGGACCTCGGATGCATCGGAGTCCGCCTACGACCTGCTTGTGCGCGGCACGGAGTTGCTGCGCGACCGCCACAATGCCCAGGCGGCGGTGGTCCTGGAGCGCGCCTCACGGCTGGAGCAGGGCAAGGGATCGATCCTCGAGGCGCTCGGCCGGGCCTACTTCAACAGCGGACAGCACGCCCGGGCCGCCGAGACCTTCGAGGCGCTGCTCGAGGTCGACCCATCCGCCCACTACGGCCACTTCGCCCTCGGAATGAGCTTCGCCCGGCTGGGCCGCGCCCAGGAGGCAAAGACGCACCTGCGCCTGGCCGTCGCCCTCCAGCCGACCAGCGAGACCTACCGACGCGCGCTCGACAGGCTGCTCGCGACGGACCCGTAAAGGCGAGACTTGCCGCCGGCCACGGCCCCCCCGCGGCGCCGGCCCCGCGGCCCCGGCCCCAGCCCCGCGGCCCCGGCCACGCAGCGCGCCCCTTGCCTAGCGGCCTTCGGCCTCCAGGCGGCGCGCCAGCAGCAGGATGCCGGCGATTGACTTGGCATCCTCGATTACGCCGCCCTCGACGGCGGCCACGGCCTCGCGCCACGGCAGCCGGGAGAGGCGGAGGTTCTCGTCTTCATCGGGCCCGAGGCGGTCTTCGTCGGCCGGGCGCAGGTCCGTGGCGAAGTACAGCGTCAGGTACTCCGTCGAGAAGCCCGGGGCGGTCCAGAAGCCGCCCACGCGCTCCATCGATCCGGCGCGANNGCCGTCGTGGGTATCGAGCGTCCCGGCGGGGAGCTCCAAAAGGGCTCCGGCGCAAGGCAGCCGGAACTGGGTGACGAAGAGGAGGCAGTCGTCCGAGTCGAGCGCGGCGATGACGACGGCTCCGGGATGGACGACTATGTCCCGAGTCGACTCCGAGCCATCGTCGCGGCGGATCCGGTCCACCTCGAAGGTCATGTAGCGGCCCTGGTGGACCGTGTGGCGCTCCTCGACCGCCTCCCGGAGCTCGACGTCCGCCGCGCGCAACTCATCGACGATCGAGTCAAGGTTGGGCTTGCCGGTCGGCGTGCGGCTCGGGGTTCTTCGCGCGGGCGAGTCTGGCATGGCCGAACTATACGTGAGGCGGCCGATGGGTCGGTCGGGTCGGCCGCGGCCTTTCCACGCATCCCCTCCCGGACACAACAACGCCCCGGCCGAAGCCGGGGCGTTGTACCCGTTGCGCGGAAAGGATCAGGCCACGGACCCGAACGGGAGAGCGAAGTTCGTCTCCGGATCGAAGAGCTGGATGCGGTCCAGGGAAATTCGAAGCTCCAGCATGTCGCCGGGGCGAACTCGGTAGGACGAGTCCACGAGCGCCACGATGTCGCGGCCGGCGCCGGACGCATGGATGAGTTCCTCGTTGCCGAGGTACTCGACCACTTCGGCCTTGGCGTTCACGGTGGCGGTCGCACCGGTGACCGGGCCCAGGACCAGGTGCTCGGGGCGGAAGCCCACGATCAGCTGGCGACCGGACTCGCCGAGCGACTCCTTGAACTGCGGCGGCACTGGAACGGTGATGTTGGAGCCCTGGAGGGCAACGGCGCCGTCGGCGCTGCTGACTTCCACGGTGGCGAAGTTCATCGACGGGCTGCCGATGAAGCCGGCCACGAAGCGGTTGATCGGCCGGTCGTACAACTCCTGCGGGGTGCCCACCTGCTGCAGACGACCCTCGTTCATGACCGCGATGCGAGTGCCCATCGTCATGGCCTCGATCTGGTCGTGAGTCACGTAGACGAACGTGGTGTTCAGGCGCTGGTGCAGGCGGAGGATGTTCGCTCGGGTCTCGACGCGAAGCTTCGCGTCGAGGTTGGAGAGCGGCTCGTCCATGAGGAAGACCGCGGGCTCACGGACGATTGCCCGTCCGAGGGCGACTCGCTGTCGCTGGCCGCCGGAGAGCTCGCGCGGCTTGCGGTCCAGGTAGCGGGTGAGGTCCAGGATGGCGGCGGCTTCCTTGACTCGAGCCTCGATCTGGGCGTTCGGGATATGCCGCAGCTTGAGTCCGAAGGCGAGGTTGTCGCGGATGCTCATGTGCGGATAGAGGGCGTAGCTCTGGAACACCATNNAACTCCGCGTCGCGGATGTCGAGGTTCAGCTCGTCTACGGCGACGACGTCGCCGTACCGCTTGCTTACGTTCTCAAAGGTGACTGTTGCCATGTCGGCGAAGCTCCTGACTCTGGTTGGCAGACCTCCGGGACTCTAGCAGTCCGAAATCGCCGTTTCGGTGGCCGTCCCGGACTACGGTGCCTAAACGTTTAGGACCGGGCGGCACCGCGACGAGGCCGTCCGTTGCCAGGGCCGCCGCCGCGCCGCGGTCAGGCCGCGACTCACGGTTGACGCGACTGCCGGGAGTGCCGTCCGTCTCCGGATACGCTTCAGGATCAGTTCAGCCTGCGACCCTACAACTGGCGACGGATGGGGCACCATAGACAACCCGAATGGAGCGCGACGATGAGCGCAGGCGAAATGAACGACATCAGCCAGACTGGCGAACAGTCCGGCAGCAACGTCAATCCCGAGACTTCCATGCCGACCGAAGGCGCGCCCGTCTGGCGTCCCGAAGCCAGCAACGGCCAGCCGGTGCCGGCCCCCGGCCAGACGGTCTGGGCCAATCCCGACGCTTTGTCGCGACCGGTCAGCCCGGCGGCTTCTGCCGCCCCGGCGACCGCGTGGTCCATGCCCGTTCCGCCGCCGGGCCCCCAGTTCTACCAGGCCGTCCATCAGCCGCCGCAGCTGCCGCCGTCATTCCCGCCCTACCAGGAATGGGCGACCCGGCCGGCGCCTCCTGCGGTTCCGCCGACGCCTGCCAGATCGAGCGGAGGGCCAAGGCGGCTGGGACCCGTGCTTGTGGCCGTGGCGCTACTCTCGGCTTCGTTCTCAGCTATCGGGACGTACGCAGCGGTCAGCCTGACGGCAAAGCCGGTCGCTGCCGCGAGTTCGGTCGTCGGCCAGACGACCGCCGGCCAGCAGCTCACCCTCACCCAATCGGACGCGATCGTGCGTGTCGCGAACCTGGTGAAGCCGTCTGTCGTGACGATCACCAGCAGCGGCGCCTCGGGCTTCTCGCCGTTCTCGGTACCGTCGACCGGGGTCGGATCTGGCTTCATCGTCAGCGCCACCGGGCTCATCCTGACGAACAACCACGTCGTCAGCGGGGCGACCTCATTGACCGTCAGTCTCGATGACGGTCGTCAGCTCACCGCTACGGTGGTCTCGACCGATCCAACCCACGATCTCGCCATCGTCAAGGTCAATGCCACCGGTCTGACGCCGGTCTCCCTCGGCGACTCGAGCAGCGTCCAGGTCGGCCAGCTGGCTATCGCCATCGGCAGCCCGCTCGGCACCTTCACCGACTCGGTTACCCAGGGCATCATCTCCGGACTGAACCGCACGATCACCGTAACGGACGAGTCGACGCGGAGCCAGCAGGACCTGACCGGCCTGATCCAGACCGACGCGGCCGTGAATCCCGGCAATAGCGGCGGCCCGCTTCTCGACGCCAGCGGCTCGGTCGTCGGGATCATCACCGCCAGCTCGAGCAATGCCCAGGACATCGGCTTTGCCATCCCGATCAACCAGGCCAAGACGATGATCGCGGCCGCGGCCAAGTAGGATCCGCCGCCGTTGTCGGCCTGCCACAGCGCCGACTGACCGCCGCCCCCGATAGACCGGTCCGTACCAAGTGACGGCTTCGGCTCGCCCACCGGTTTACGGACCGGTCGCATCCCTTCGCTTGACTTCAGCGTTGTTTCAGAACAACCGGCCATACATACAGCCGTCGCGTCCCACCCTGGTTGTGTCATGAAGGCGGCCGGTCGAACAGCGAAGAGGCAGGGATGAATGAAGGTTAGATTGGCGGCAATCGCGCTGATCCTGGTGGGCGTAGGGGCAGTCGTTCTCGTGGTGGTTGGGCCCTCGTTCGGTGGATCGGCGAGTTCCAAGTACATCACGTCCGCCGTCAGCACAGGGACGGTGAGTGCCCAGTCCGTCGCCAACGGCACGATCGCAGCCAGCACGGTCTACGGACTCAAGTTCGGCGCCTCGGCCGACATCGTCAGCTCGGCCAGCACGACGTCCGGTGCCGGCGGCTCGACGAGCTCCACCACAACCGCGAATGTCACGTGGCCCGTTCTCACGGTCTCGGCGACCGTCGGCAAGTCCGTGACAAAGGGCACGGCTCTAGCCACCGCTGATACGACGGCCGCGCAGCTCCAGCTCGCCTCGGCACAGGCCACTCTCGCCTCGGCCCAGTCCAAGCTGGCGACGGACCAGGGCGGGCCTGATTCCCTCACGCTCGCACAGGCCAAGAACAGCCTCAGCCAGTCGTCCAACAGCTACAACCAGTCGATCGCGAGTCGTAACAACACCTACGCCCAGAACGCGCTGAAGCTGTCCCAGGCCAAGGCGGCCGTGACCACGGCCCAGGACCAGCTCACCGCCGATCAGGCCGCGACTCCCCCGGTCCCGGCCACGATCGCAAAAGATCAGGCTGCCCTCGCTTCGGCCCAGCAGAACGTTTCGTCGACCCAGCTGAGCGTCAACCAGTCGAATCAGCAGGCGTCGCAGTCGGTAACCAACGCGTCGCTCAGCTACCAGGCGGCCCAGCTCTCCTACCAGTCCAAGATCTCGCCCGCGGCTACGGCCACCGTCCAGGCCGACCAGGCCGCAGTTGCATCGGCCCAGGCAACCGTTAATGCGGACCAGCTTGCGGTCACCGACGCCACCCTCGTGGCTCCGGCCGACGGGCTGATCATCGCGGTCAACGTCCTGCCCGGAGTCAACGCTCCCAGCGGCTACGCGGTTGAGGAATCGGTTGGGCCGATGGTAGCCAATGCCAGCTTTGCCGAGTCGGACATCGCCAACCTCAAGGTCGGCCAGACCGCCACGGTCGCCGTCACGGGCGCCTCGGCTTCCGTCGCCGGAACGCTGACCCAGATCGTCCCCGTGGCGTCTTCGTCCTCCGGCGGCGGCAGCAGCGTCGCCACCTACGCGGTCACGGTCACCCTCACACAACCGCCGGTGACCGTGCTCTCGGGCATGAGCGCAACGGTCACGGTCACGACCGCATCGGTCGACAACGCGCTGCGCGTCCCGGCCACGGCCCTCTCGGGCTCGTCGACAGCCGGCTACAGCGTCACGGTAATGAACGCGGACGGTTCCCTCACGACGGTCCCGGTCCAGGTCGGGTTGGTAACAACCTCGATGGCCCAGGTCACGAACGGGCTTAGCGCCGGCGAGTCGGTCGTCACCGGGACGGTCGCGTCCAGAACCGGCACCTCGAACACCGGATCGAGCGGCATCAACGTCAACTCGCTCACGGGCGGCGGGGGCGGCCTCCCCGGCGGCGGCTTCCGATGAGCGCGGCCCCGGGCGAACCGATCATCAGGCTCGAGGAAGTCACCCGGGTCTACGACCTGGGCAAGATCCAGGTCCCGGCCCTCCAGAACGTCAACCTCGACGTCGCCAACGGCGAGTTCCTCGCGATCGTGGGGCCGTCGGGCTCGGGCAAGTCGACGATGATGAACATCCTGGGCTGCCTGGACCGGCCCACCTCGGGCCTGTACGTCCTGGACGGCCAGCCGGTCGATGAGCTATCCGACGACGGTCTCGCCTTCGTGCGCAGCCGCTCGATCGGCTTCGTGTTCCAGAGCTACAACCTCCTGCCCCGCACCAGCGCCCTCGAGAACGTGGCCACGCCCCTCATGTACCAGGGCGTCGGCCGCAAGGAGCGGCTGCGCCGGGCCCAGGCCTCGCTCGAGCGGCTCGGTCTTGGCGATCGGCTGACCCACGAGCCTTCCGAGCTCTCCGGCGGCCAGCAGCAGCGCGTCGGCATCGCCCGGGCCCTCGTCACCGAACCGGCCCTGATCCTCGCCGACGAGCCCACCGGCAACCTCGACTCCCACTCGGGGAGCGAGGTCCTGGACCTNNGCCGTCCATCTTCGTGACGGCCAGCTCGGGGACATGGTGCCGGCATGAGACTGTCCGACCTGCTCGGCCTGGCCCTCTCGCGCCTGGGCACCGGCAAGCTGCGGACCGCGCTGACGATGCTCGGCATCATCATCGGCGTTGCTTCCGTGGTGGCCCTGGTCAGCGTGGCCCAGGGCGCCACCAAGGGCATCAGCGACCAACTGCAGTCCCTGGGCACGAACCTCATCTCGGTTAGCCCGGGCTTCACTCGCACCGGGGCGACCCGAGGCGCCATCGGCTCGGCCACGACCCTCACCCTGGCCGACGCGAGTTCGCTGGCAACCCTCGATGGCGTCGAGGCGATCGCCCCGGAGCTGACGACCAACAAGCTCGTCGTCGTGGGGTCGCAGAACGAAACGGCCCGGATCGTGGGCACCACGCCCGGCTATCTCTCGGTCTTCGCATACCAGATGTGGGTGGGCACGTTCATAAACCAGGCTTCGGTCGACCACAACCTGCGGGTCGCGGCCATCGGGGCAACGACCGCCGACAACCTCGGGCTGACCGAATCTTCGATCGGCTCGACCATCTACGTCGGCGGCCTGCCGTTCGAGTTGATCGGGATCACCCAGCCCAAGGGCGGGACGTCCTCCGCGGACGACCAGGTCATGATCCCACTCTCGACAGCGCACGAGCTCTTCGTCGGCAGCAACAGCGTCTCGGCCATCGGTCTGAGTGCAACCAGCCAGGACATTATCGACACGGTTTCGGCCGAGATCACCTCGACGCTCGAGCAGCGACACGGCATCACCAACGGCGTGGACGATTTCACGATCACGACGCAGTCCCAGTTGCTCGGCACGGTCAGCTCGGTCAGCGACGTCCTCACCTTCCTGCTGGCCGGCATCGCCTCGATATCGCTGCTGGTCGGCGGCATCGGGATCATGAACATCATGCTGGTCTCGGTCCGGGAGCGGACCCGTGAGATCGGCATCCGCAAGGCCNNGGCGCCCGCGGCCGCGACATCCTGTCCCAGTTCCTGGTCGAGGCACTGGCACTTTCGCTTGCGGGAGGCTTCATCGGCATCGGGGTCGGCGTGATCGCCTCGTTTGGGATCGGCACTTACGCCGGCTGGGGCTTTGTCTTTAGCCCCGTGACCGTCCTGGTGGCGGTCGGCTTCAGTCTCATCGTCGGGATCGTCTTCGGCGTCTGGCCCGCCAGCCAGGCCGCTCGACTCGACCCGGTTGTCGCGCTCCGGTACGAGTAG